>NZ_AP022587.1:4347575-4658116 GCF_010731715.1 Mycobacterium stomatepiae | reverse complement strand
GAAGATCACACCCAGGTGGATGGCAAGCGCATATAGCAGCCCGACAGCCCCGCTTGCGGATCGGGAATACGGGCAAAAGCGACAAAATCGCGGGATCGTCTCGATATGCTCGGGAGATGCTCAGCGACGCCGTGGAACGAGCGCGCTCTGCAGCTCCCAACCTCGCGGTGCCCATGGCTTCCAGCGGACACGCAGCTGCGGGCGCTCGTGACTACCCCGACAAACTCGACGCCAAACTGTTCCGCGTCGTCTTCGTGTGCGGGCTGGCCGCCGTGATGGCGATCCTGGACACCACCGTCGTCGCGGTCGCACAGGGCACCTTCGTCAAGGAGCTCAACACCAGCCAGGCCGTCGTTTCCTGGACGGTCGCCGGTTACATGCTGGCGTTTGCCACCGTTATCCCCGTCACCGGGTGGGCCGCCGACAGGTTCGGCACCAAACGACTGTTCATCGGTTCGGTCTTGGTGTTCATGCTGGGCTCGCTGCTGTGCGCGATATCGCCAAATATATTGGTGCTCATCATATTTCGAGTAATCCAAGGTGTCGGCGGCGGCATGCTGATGCCGCTGAGCTTCGTGATCCTGACACACGAAGCAGGCCCGCATCGGGTGGGCCGCTTGATGGCGATCGGCGGAATTCCGATCCTGCTCGGCCCGATCGGCGGGCCGATCCTGGGCGGCTGGCTGGTCGGCGCTTATGGCTGGCAGTGGATCTTCCTGATCAACCTGCCGATCGGCCTGGCGGCAATCATTCTGGCGGCGATCACGTTTCCCAAAGATCGTCCCGCCCCGTCGGAAGCACTCGACGTCGTCAGCGTGGTGCTGCTGCCGCCCGGCGTCACGCTTTTCCTCTCCGGGGTGTCGTTCATCCCGGCGGCCGGCACGGTAACCGACTACCGCGTGTGGGCACCGACGCTCGCCGGTCTGGTGTTGATCGCGGCATTCGTCTTCCACTCCTTTCGGACCGACCACCCGCTCATCGATCTGAGGCTTTTCCAGAACCGCGTGGTGACGCACGCGAATCTGGCTTTGCTGGTATTCGGGGCTCCGTTCATCGGGATCGGGCTGCTGGTCCCGAGTTACTTCCAGCTCGCGATGCACCAAACGCCTATGCAATCCGGAATGCATTTGGTGCCGGTCGGCCTCGGCGCCCTGTTGACGATGCCGCTCGCCGGGGCCTTCATGGACAAACATGGACCGGGCATGGTCGTGTTGATCGGCCTACCGGTGATGGCAATCGGCCTGGGCATCTTCACCTACGGCGTCGCCACGCAAACCCCCTACACCCCGACGCTGCTGATCGGGCTCGCGGTGATGGGCCTGGGTATCGGCTGTACGACAACGCCGCTGTCGGCGGCGGTGCTGCAGTCCCTGGCCCCACACCAGGTCGCCCGCGGGACCACGCTGGTGACCGTCAACCAGCAGGTGAGTGGGTCGATTGGGGCCGCGTTCCTGGGCGTGATCCTGACTCAGCTGTTCAACCACAGCGACGCCCTGATCACCGCGAACAAGATGGTCTCAGCGCAGCAGCAAGCCAGCGGACACAACATGCCGGTGGAGGCCTCGGCATCCGCGTGGAACACCCTGGGCCCCGAGTTCGCGAAGAACGTGTCGCTCGCCCTCTCCCACGCGTACACGGCCGTGTTCGTGGTGGCCATCGCCATGCTGGTGGTGACGATCGTCCCGGCCGCGTTCCTGCCGACGAAGCGACCGGAGCCCGAGGAAGAACCCGAGCCCGCGGCAACGCCGGCCGACTGACCCCGCTTACCCCTCGAACAGCATCGTCGCGATTGGCGGCACGGTCTGCCCGCGCGGCCGTGTGTCCCGGATGCCCACTCCGCCTCAGTCGATGACGACCCGGCTACCCCTGCGGACCGCCACCGAGATCGTTTTCCTCGCCGCGGCCGTAGCGGTCGCCGTCGGCAGCGGCTAGCAGCCACGCGTATTGGAACGCGGTCTCTTCCCACCCCCGGTAGCGGCCGCTGACGCCGCCATGGCCCGCCGCCATCTGCGTCTTGAGCAGCACCGGGTTGCCGTCGCCGTTAGCGTGTCGCAACGCCGCCACCCACTTAGCCGGCTCCACGTAGTAGACCCTGGTGTCGTTCAACGACGTCATCGCCAGAATGGCGGGATACTTCTTCGTCTCGACATTCTCGTAGGGCGAGTATGACTTCATGTATGCATAGACTTCGCTGTCGCTCAACGGATTTCCCCACTCGTCCCACTCGGTGACGGTCAGCGGGAGCGACGGATCCAGGATCGTGGTCAGCGGGTCGACGAACGGGACCTGAGCGAGGATCCCGGCGAACAGCTCGGGCGCCAGGTTGGCCACCGCGCCCATCAACAGCCCACCGGCACTGCCCCCCAACGCCACCAGTTCGTGCGGGCGCGTCACTCCCGCGTCCACCAAATGCTGTGCCGCCGCGACAAAGTCGGTAAAGGTGTTCTTCTTCTCCAGCAGCTTTCCGTGCTCATACCATAGCCGGCCCATTTCTCCCCCGCCGCGGACGTGGGCAATGACGAACACCATGCCCCGGTCCAGTAGCGACAACCGCGAGATGGAAAAGGTTGGATCCGTGCATATTTCGTAGGCGCCGTAGCCGTAGATGAGAGTGGGCGCCGGGAATTCGAGGCCGACACGATGCACGATCGACACCGGAATGCGGGTCCCGTCGGCGGCGAGCGCCCAGTCGCGACGCTCGACGTAGTCGCCGGGGTGGTAGTCGCCGAGCACGGGCTGCTCACGCAACAGGGTGCGCTCGCCGGTACCCAGGTCGATGTCGTAGACCCGCAACGGCGTCACCAGCGATCCCGCCCTGACCCGCAGTTTGGGGGAAACCCAGTTCGGATTGGCGCCCAGGCCCGACGACATCAGCTCGGAATCGAACGCGATCTCCTCGGGGTCACCGTACTCACCGTCGGAACCGATGGGCCACAACTGGATTCGCGGCAGCGCCGCACGCCGGTAGCTGATCACCAGATGATCACCAAACGCGTCAGCGGCTTCGAGGCGTACGTCGTCGCGGTGCTCGATCAGGGTGCGCTGTTGGGTGGGATCGCTTACCGGGGCCTCGGTGAGCGTGAAGTTCACCGCGCCGTCGTTGTGCAGGATTAGGAAGCGATCTTCTCCCCCGACCACCGCATGCTCCACCGAGTATTCGACACCGTCGCGCCTTGGCAGCACCACAGTGAACTCGGCCCGCGGGTCGGTGGCGTCGGCGTAGCGGACCTCGGAGGTCACCGACGATCCCGACGCGATGAAGACGTACGCCTCACTTCGGCTCAGGCCCGCTCCGACCCAGAACCGTTCGTCAGCTTCGTGATACACCAACTCCGACGGCTCCCCCGAGCCCAGCCGATACCGCCACACCTTGTCGGGGCGGTGGGCGTCGTCCAGGGTCAGGTAGTACACCGTCCGGTTGTCGGCCGCCCATGTCACGCCGCTGGAGATATCGGCGATTTCGTCGGGATATTTCTCGCCGGTGCGTAAGTCCTTGAACCGCAGCGTGTACCGCTCGTCACCGATGACGTCGACGGAGTACGCGAGCAGATTGGCATCCAGGCTGACCAGGGCGGCGCCGAGGGCAAAGAAGTCGTGACCCTCGGCCTCTTCGTTCGAATCGAGCAGAACCTGTTCGCCCGGTATGTCGGTGTTCTCGTCCAGAACCGGCGGAGCCCAGTCGTCGGGATCGGCTACCGGGCAACGGCATTGGACGCGATACTGCTTTCCCTCGAAGGTGCGCGAGTAGTACCACCAGTCACCCTGCCTGGTCGGCACCGACAAGTCGGTTTCCTTGGTACGCGCCTTGATCTCATCGAAAATCTTTTGCCGCAACGGTTCCAGGTGGGCAAGAGCCTGGTCGACGTAGGAGTTCTCGGCCTCCAGGTAGTCGATGACTTCGGGATTCGACTTTTCGCGCAGCCACTCGTACGGATCGACGAACACGTCGCCATGGTGCTCGCGGGTGGTCTCCACCCGCTTCGCGACGGGTGGCGTAATTGGCTCCGTCATGCGGCCGGGCCGATCCAGTCACCGAAACTCAAACCGGAAATCCTTTCGTAGGCATTGATATAGCGGGCACGGGTGGCGTCGATGATGTCGTCCGGTAGCGGTGGCGGGGGTTGGGAGCCCTGGCGGTCCCAGCCGGATTCGGGGCTGGTGAGCCAATTGCGGACGAACTGCTTGTCGAAACTGGTCTGCACCACCCCGACGCGGTAGTCCTCGGCGGGCCAGTACCGCGAGGAGTCCGGGGTGAAGATCTCGTCCGCCAGCAGCAGGTTGCCGTCGGCGTCGGTGCCGAATTCGAACTTGGTGTCGGCGATGATGATTCCCTTCGTCAAGGCGTGATCGGCGGCCTGCACGTAGATCTGCAGCGTGCGGTCGCGCAGCTGGTTGGCGCGTACCGCCCCCACCATCTCGATCACCCGGTTGAAGGAGATGTTCTCGTCGTGATCGCCCAAGGCGGCTTTGGACGCCGGGGTGAACAGAGGCTGGGCGAACTTGCTGGCCTCGACCAGGCCCGGCGGCAGCGTGATGCCGCAAACCTTGCCGGTCGCCTGATAGTCGAGCAGTCCCGAGCCGGTCAGGTAGCCGCGGGCCACACACTCCACCGGCATCATCTCCAGCCGTCGCACGACCAGCGCGCGCCCCAGCACCTCGTCGGGGATGCGCGGGTCGTCGGGCGGTCCGGCCAGGTGGTTGGGAGCCTCGACAAGGCCGAAGAAGAACACGCTCATCGCGGTGAGGATGCGGCCCTTGTCCGGGATCGTGCTGTCCAGGACGAAGTCGTAAGCCGAGATCCGGTCGCTGGCGACCAGCAACAGATGGTCGTCGTCGACGCGGTACAGCTCGCGGACCTTACCGCTGGCCAGATGCTGGTAGTCCGACAGTGCAGGGCGCATCGGGCCAGCCTATCGGGAAGCCCACCCCGGGCCTGGGGCTGTGCTGTGATCGAGGTTATGCGATCGCGCTTTCTGCCCTACGCCACCACGCCCGGCCGATTGCTGGCCCAGCTGTTCAGCGATGCCGTCATCGTCGTGTGGACAGCGATCTGGTTGTTCGTCGGCACCGCTGTCTACGAAGCCATCTCGACGATCGCCGACGCCGGCCGACAAGTCGAGGACGGCACCCACAGCATCGCCGGCAGCCTGGCGTCCGCGGGCCATGGCGCTCAACATATCCCGGTGGTCGGCGATACGGTCAGCAAGCCGCTCACGTCGGCCGGCGACGCCGCCGTCGAGATCGCGGGCGCCCTGCACGAGCTGGACACCACGGCCGGCTGGCTCGCGGTGCTGCTGGCGCTCGCCGTGATCGCTCCGCCGATCCTCATCGCCACGATGCCGTGGCTTTACCTGCGCCTGCGGTTCTTCCGGCGCAAATTGACCGTGACCGCGCTGGCCGCCACCCCGGCCGGCGAACAGCTGCTGGCGCTGCGGGCCCTGACGAACCGTTCGCCGGCGAAGCTGGCCGCCGTCAGCACCGATCCGGTCGGTGGGTGGCGTCACGAAGATCCGTTCACGATCCGTGCGCTGGCGGCGCTGGAACTGCGCTCGGCGGGGATCACGATTCGCGCGCGCTAGCTACGCCTCGAGCAGCTCGACGACCAAATGCCGGATGCCGGTGTGCCGGTTGCTTCGTGTCCATTCGACGGGCCGCACCACCCGTACGGCGCCGAAGCGCGTCAGCAGCTCCTCGTACAGCACGCGCAGCTCCAGGCGGGCCAGATTGGCCCCCAGGCAGTAGTGCACGCCCTGGCCGAAGCCCAAGTGCGGATTGGGCTTTCGCTCGATGTCGAATTCGTCGGCGCGGTCGAAGACGCCGGCGTCGCGGTTGGCCGAGCCTTCCCAAATCTGCACCTTCTGTCCGGCTTCGATCGACTGCCCGCCGAGCACGGCGTCGCGGGTGGCAGTGCGCCGCTTGGACGGCGACGGCGACGTCCACCGCACCATTTCCTCGACCGCCGTCGGCGGCAGATCGAAATCGGCACGCAGTGAACGTAACTGGTCCGGATTCTCGGCCAGCGACAGCAACCCGCCGGCAACCGCGTTGCGAGTCGTCTCCGCGCCGGCGCTGAACAGCAGGCTGAAGAACAGATACACCTCGAGATCCGACGGCACCGGTCCGTCCACCTCGTCGATCGTCGCATTGGCGACGACCGACAACATGTCGTCGGTCGGGTTGGCACGTTTCGACGCGATCAGCTCTTGGCCGTAGCTGTACATCCGCGACCCCGCCGCGGCGTCTCTTTCCGACGCGGCGAGCTGAGATAACGCGGCCTTGCGCGAGCCACCGAAGTCGAATTGCGGCTCGATGGCCTCGAACAGCCAATGCCGTTCGGATTCAGGCACTCCCAGCAGAATGCAGATCATCTGCATCGGTAGTTCGGCAGCGATGTCGACGAGGAAGTCGAACGGTTCGCCGGGCACCACATCATCGAGCAGCCGTCGGGCCCGGGTCCGCAGGTCGTCTTCGACGCAGGAGATCATCCGCGGCGTCAGGCCGGAGCTGACCAGTCGCCGGATCTGCGAGTGCCGCGGGTCGTCCATCATGTTGAGCACCTGACCCGCGATGGACAAGTCCTGCAAAAGCGTCCCGCCGAACGGTCGCGCACCACCGGTCACCGACGAGTATGTCACCGGGTCCTTCAGCACGGCAAGGCTTTCCGCGTAGGTCGCAACCGACCAGAAGCCCTCGCCGTCCGGGGTATTGTCGGTCGGCTCATGCCAATAGACCGGCGCCTCGCGACGGTGCACGGCGAACAACTCGTGCGGAAAACCGTTGGCCAAATTATCCAGGTCGGTGAAGTCGATCCCAGACAGGGCGCCGGCGAGGGTCACAGGATCGCGCCCGGAGCGTACTTGGCCGCGTCCGGGTAGCGGCCCACCAACGAATCGACCTGCGCGGCAACTTCATCGACCTGATCGGCAGCGGCACCGGTAAACGCCTGTCTGTCGGCCAGCGCGGCGTCCAACGCCGCACGGTCCAGCGGCAGTCGCTCGTCGGCGGCCAACCGGTCCAGCAGATCGGGCTCGGCGCCCCGTTCCCGCATCGCCAATGCCGTTGCCACCGCATGTTCCCGGATCACGTGGTGCGCGGCCTCTCGCCCCATGCCGGCCCGCACGGCCGCGATCAACACCTTGGTGGTGGCCAGGAACGGCAGGTAGCGATCGAGCTCCCGCTCGATCACCGCCGGGTAGGCGCCGAACTCGTCGAGCACTGTCAAAAACGTCTCGATCTGGCCGTCGATGGCAAAGAAGCTGTCCGGCAAGGCGACTCGACGTACCACCGAACAGAACACGTCGCCCTCGTTCCACTGCGCGCCGGCCAGCTCGGCGGCCATCGAGCCGTAACCGCGCAGCACCACCTGCAGCCCGTTGACCCGTTCGCAGCTGCGGGTGTTCATCTTGTGCGGCATCGCCGAGGAACCGACCTGCCCCTCCGCGAATCCCTCCGTCACCAATTCGTGGCCCGCCATCAGCCGGATGGTGTGCGCCATCGACGAGGGCCCGGCACCCAACTGCACCAGCGCGGACAGCACGTCGTGGTCCAGCGAGCGCGGATAGACTTGCCCAACACTGGTCAAAACTGTTGCAAAACCCAGGAATTCAGCGACACGCCGTTCGAGCTCGGCCAGTTTGACCGCGTCACCGTCCAGCAGGTCGAGCATGTCCTGCGAGGTGCCCATCGGGCCTTTGATGCCGCGCAGCGGATAGCGATCGATCAATTCGCGCAACCTGGTCAGCGCGATCAGCGTCTCCTGAGCCGCGGACGCGAACCGCTTGCCCAGCGTGGTGGCCTGTGCGGCAACATTGTGGCTGCGTCCGGCCATCACCAGATCGCGATACGTGACGGCCCGCTCGGCCAGCCGCGCGACGACCGCCACCCCATGGGAGAAAACCAGCTCCAGCGATCGCCGGATCTGGAGCTGCTCGACGTTCTCGGTCAGATCGCGACTGGTCATCCCCTTGTGCACGTGCTCGTGACCGGCCAGGGCGTTGAATTCCTCGATCCGCGCCTTGACGTCGTGCCGCAGCAGCCGCTCGCGCTCCGCGATCGAGGCCAGGTCCACATCCTCGAGCACCCGCTCGTAGTCGGCGACCGCTTCCGCCGGTACCGCAACACCGAGTTCGGTCTGCGCCCGCAACACGGCCAGCCACAGCCGCCGCTCCGCGACGACCCTGGCCTCCGGCGACCAGATCCCGACCATCTCGGCGCTGGCGTACCGGGCGGCCAGCACATTCGGAATGCTCACCGCGTCAGCTTATCCACCGCGAGAGCGCGACTGGCAACGCGTTTCCCGGGTAGCGGCGTCGGTGGTTACAGTTTGGCGGCATGTACTTCGGCGGTGTCGACCTCGCGTGGGGCCTGCGCAACCCGACGGGTGTAGCCGTCGTCGACTCCGACGGCCGCCTGGTGAGCGCCGGCGCCGTCCGCGACGACGACGAAATCCTGGCGGCGTTGCGCCCTTACGTGCACGGGGACTGCGTGGTCGGCTTCGACGCTCCGCTGGTGGTGAACAACCCGACCGGTCAACGCCCGGCCGAGACGGCACTCAACCGCGACTTCCGCCGATTCGAAGCCGGTGCACATCCGGCCAACACCGGGAAACCCGAGTTCGCCAACGGCCCGCGCGGCGCGCGGTTGGCCGTAGCACTGGGCCTCGACCTCGATCCACGCTCGGCCACCCCGCGGCGAGCGCTCGAGGTATACCCGCACGCGGCGACGGTCGCGTTGTTCCGGCTGGAGCGGACCTTGAAGTACAAGGCCAAACCCGGCCGTAGCCAAGCGCGGCTCAAATCGGAGCTACTGCTGCTGATGGACGGCGTCGAGCGGCTGGTCGACACCGACGTACCGCTGCGCGTCGCCGACCATCCCGACTGGATCCGGCTGCGCAATCAGGTGACCGCGGCGCAGCGCAAGAGCGATCTGCGTCGCGCCGAAGACCCGGTCGACGCCGTGGTCTGCGCCTACGTCGCCCTGTACGCCCAGCGCTGCCCGGGTCGCATCACGATTTACGGGGACTCGGCCAACGGATACATCGTGACGCCGTCGCTGCCCGCCGACCTGACCGGGTAAGGGTCAGATCCGCACCGGCCGTTCATCGATGGGTGCCAGCACGTCGATGATGTCGATCACCGCTCCCATCGCCGCGGTGCGGGGGTCGCGGCCCTCCACCAGCGCGGAGACCACCGAGCCGTCGACCGCGCAGATCAGGGTGCAGATCAGCTCGATGCGCACGGCTCGGCCGGATCGCTCGATCGCTTCGGCAACGGCATCGGCTCGCTGCCGCAGGCTGCGGCGCATGGTTTCGCGCAACGCGGTCAGGCGGGTGCAAGCGATGTTGCGCTCGTATCGCGATATCAGCTGCTCGACAAGCGTCTGATCGGAGAGGTCGCCCACCAGCAGCTCGACCAGTACCTCGGCGGTGGTCTCGGGGCCGCGGCGCCGCCGGGACAGCGCGTTGACCCGAGCTCGCAGCTGCGCCACCTCGATCATCGCGATGTGTTCGACCGCGCGAGCGATCAAGTCGTCGAGAGACGAGAAGTAATAAGTAGTGGACGCCAAGGGCAGTCCGGCCCGCTGCGCGACCGCCCGGTGCCGCACCGCTTCGAACCCGCCTTCGGCAAGCAGCTCGGCGGCAGCGCTCACGAGCGCATACCGTCGACGTTCTCCTTTCGGAGTAACCGCTGCAGTCACGAGTAGCCATCGTGCCAGTCAAAGTGGTACTGCATTGCCATTTCCGCCAAACGGCCCGCCCAACCAACATGGCATGATGGCCCGCATGCCCGACTTGAGCCGCCGCGCCGTGCTCGGTCTTGGTGCCAGCGCGGCAATAGGTGCGACCGGCGTGTTCGCGCTCGACAACCTGTTACACACCAGTACAACTCGCAGCATGCCGGTGTCGAGAGCCAGCACCCAGGCGCCGTTGGCGCCATCACCCGCCGCCCCCCTCGAGCCCGCTCCAACGGCGGATCCGGCGCCGACGATGACGACCGGTTCCTTCGTTTCGGCGGCACGGGGCGGCATATCGACCAACTGGGCGATCGCCCGGCCGCCGAGGCAGACCAAGGCGCTGCGCCCGGTGATCGCGCTGCACGGCAAGGGTAATGACGCGGCGGGCGTGATGGCCGGCGGCGTCGAGCAGGGCCTGGCCCAGGCCGTCAACGCGGGCCTGCCGCCATTCGCGGTCGTCGCGGTCGACGGCGGCGGCGGATATTGGCACAAGCGGTCTTCGGACGAGGACTCCGGCGCGATGGTGCTGGGCGAGTTGATCCCGATGCTGGACAGCCAGCGGTTGGACACCTCCCGGGCGGCCTTCCTGGGCTGGTCGATGGGCGGCTATGGCGCACTGCTGCTCGGCGGCCGGCTGGGACCCGCGCGCACCGCCGCTATCTGTGCGGTGAGCCCGGCGCTGTGGATGTCTTCCGGGGCCGCCGCGCCCGGGGCTTTCGACGGGCCCGACGACTTCGCCGCGAACTCGGTGTTCGGCATGCCGGCGCTGGCGTCCATACCGATCCGCATCGACTGCGGCGACAGCGATCCGTTCTACGACGCGACCAAGCAGTTCATCGCTACGCTGCCCAACCCACCCGCGGGCGGGTTCTCGCCCGGCGGGCACAACCCCGCGTTCTGGAGCTCACAACTGCCGGCCGAACTGACCTGGATGGCACCGCTGCTGACCGCTTAAGCCTGTCAGCAGCGCATTTGCGCCGCAGCGCTACGCTCGCGTGGGTGAGCGCACCCTTCGACTGGAACTTTCCGTACGCCTGGCCACGAAAGCCCGTTCTGGGATCTAACGTCGTCTGCACGTCGCAACCACTCGCCGCCCAAGCGGGCCTTCGGATGCTCGCCGCGGGCGGCAGTGCCGCCGACGCGGCCGTAGCGACCGCCATCGCGCTGACCGTGGTGGAGCCGGTGTCCAACGGAATCGGCTCGGACGCCTTCGCCATCGTCTGGGACGGCACGCAGCTGCACGGACTGAACGCATCGGGTCGTTCGCCGGCCGCATGGACGCCGGAGTACTTCGGCGGCAACGATGTTCCCGGGCTCGGCTGGAATTCGGTGACCGTGCCCGGAGCGGTGTCGGCATGGGTCGAATTACACACCAAGTTCGGCAAGTTGCCGTTCGAGCGCCTCTTCGAGCCCGCGATCTCCCACGGCCGCAACGGCTTTCCGGTCTCACCGACGGTCGCACAGCAATGGGCGGCGCAGGTGTCGCTGTTCGAATCGCAGCCGGGCTTCGCCGAGGCGTTCCTGCCCGACGGGCGAGCACCGAAACCCGGTGAGCGCTTTAGGTTTCCCGAGCAAGCCGCCACCCTGGAAACGATCGCCGCCAGCAACGGCGTGGCGTTCTACCGCGGCGAACTGGCGACCCAACTCGAAGTACACGCGACGGCGAACGGCGCCGTGCTGCGGGCCAGCGACCTCGCCGCCCACCGCGCCGATTGGGTGGACACAATCAGCGGAACCTACCGCGGTTACACGGTGCACGAGCTACCGCCCAATGGCCAGGGCATCGTGGCGCTGATCGCGCTCGGGATCCTCGCCCAGTTCGACGTATCCCCGCTGCCGGTCGATTCCGCCGACAGCGTGCACCTGCAGATCGAAGCGCTCAAGCTCGCCTTCGCGGACGCGCAAGCCTACGTCTCCGACATCGACCATATGGCGGTGCGCCCCGAGGACCTGCTGGACGCCGATTACCTGAAGGGGCGGGCCGCGCTGATCGACCTCGATCGAGCCAAGCCCGCGACGGCGGGTACCCCTACCGGGGGCACCGTCTATCTCACCGCGGCCGATGCGGCCGGCATGATGGTCTCGATGATTCAGTCGAATTACATTGGCTTCGGGTCGGGCGTGGTGGTACCGGGCACGGGCATCTCGCTGCAAAACCGCGGAGCGGGTTTCGTTGTAGATCAAGGACATCCGAACCAGGTCGGGCCGAACAAGCGGCCTTACCAGACGATCATTCCGGGCTTTGTGACCAAGGAGGGCGCGCCCGTGATGAGCTTCGGGGTGATGGGCGGTCCGATGCAACCCCAGGGCCACGTGCAGGTATTGGTCCGCATCGCCGACTACGGCCAGAATCCGCAGGCGGCCTGCGACGGCCCGCGGTTTCGCTGGGTGCAGGGCATGCAGGTCAGTTGCGAGCCGGGGTTCCCGCCGTCGACCCTCGACGAGCTGCGCCGGCGCGGGCACGACCTCCTCGCGGTGGACGACTACAACGCATTTGGCAGCTGCCAAGCGATTTGGCGCCTCGACGACGGATATCTCGCGGCGAGCGACCCGCGCCGCGACGGTCAAGCCGTGGCCTTCTAGACTTTGATCTTGCCCTCTTGCGCCAACAACCCGATGTCGGTGCGGAAGTGGCTGCCCGGCAACCGAATTGAGTCGAGAATTCGATAGGCTTCGGCCCGCGCGCCGGTCAGGTCGGCGCCGGTGCCGACCACCGACAGCACCCTACCCCCGGTCGATACGATCGCTCCGTCGTCGCGCCGCGCCGTTCCGGCATGCAGCACTCCGTCCGCCTCGGATCCGCCGATGACGTCACCGACCCGAGGACGCCCGGGATAGTTCTCGGCGGCCAACACCACGGTCACGGCGGCCCCGTCGCGCCAGCTCAACTCACCGAAGCCGGCCAGCGCGCCGGTCCCGGCCGCGTAGAGCAGTTGCCCGAGTGGTGAATCCAGCAGCGCCAGCACGGCCTGGGTCTCCGGATCGCCGAAACGGCAATTGAATTCGACCACAGCGGGCCCCTTCGCGGTAATAGCGAGGCCGACGTAGAGCAGTCCAGAAAATGGGCAGCCGCGCCGAACCATCTCGGCCGCAACGGGTTCGACGATGCCGCTGACGATGTCGCGGTACACGTCGCCGGACAGCCACGGCAACGGTGCGTAAGCGCCCATCCCACCGGTGTTCGGGCCGGCATCGCCGTCGCCGACCCGTTTGAAATCCTGCGCCGGCAGCAGCGGCACCACCGTCTCGCCGTCGACCACGCAGAACAGCGATACCTCGGGGCCGTCGAGGAATGATTCCAGCAGCACCGGGTGGCCGGCCTCGAGCAGCCCGGCGCCGTGGGCGCGCGCGGTGTCACGATCCGGTGTCACCACCACGCCCTTGCCGGCCGCCAACGAGTCGTCCTTGACCACCCAGGCCGGGTCACCGGCCGGGGGGCCGAAGCGATCGAGGGCCGCATCCAAATGCGCCGGATTGTCCACGATTTCGCTGGACGCGGTCCGCACCCCGGCGGCCGCCATGACCTCCTTGGCGAATGCCTTCGATCCCTCGATGCGGGCCGCGTCCTTACCGGGCCCGAAGCAGGCGATACCGGCGGCGCGCACCGCGTCGGCCACCCCGAGAACCAGGGGCACTTCGGGGCCGATGACGACAAGGTCGGCCCGGACCTCGCGAGCCAGCGCGACTACGTCCGAGCCGGAGGTGATATCGACGTCGTGTTGCTCGGCCAGCCGGGCGGTGCCGGCATTGCCGGGCGCAATGGCGAGCCCCGTGACCTGCGGATCTCTACTGAGAGCCAGCAGCAGGGCATGTTCACGGGCACCGGAGCCGATCACCAGAACGCGCACGACAGGTCAGACTAGCGGCACCGAGTTACAGAATTTTCTCGAGCAGGTTCTTGAGCTCCGTTTGCTGCGCCGCGGTGAGACGCCCAAGACGCTTGTTGAACTCGGCGGACAGCAGCGCCAGTCCTTTCGCGACGGCTTGGCGCCCCGGGGGGGTCAGCAGCAGCCGATGACGCCGCAAATCGGACGGGTCGATCTCCCGGCGCACGAACCCGGCGGCCTCGAGTCGCTTCAGATAGAGCGTCACCGTCGCCTTCGGCATGCTCAATGCCGCCGCCAACTCGGCCGGGTAGGGGTGCTCGTCGATCTCGGCGAGCAGGAACAGCTCCTTGGACTCGAGCCCGAGCGCACAGATGTCGCCCTCGGCGCACGATATGACCGAGAGGAGCACCCGATAGTTCAGTGACCAGATCTTGGCCCCGTCAACCGCAGACATTTACTTGCCAGATCGTTCAGTCGTGAACTAGTTTAGTAGTGAACAACCTCATATCCGAACAATCTACCAGGAAGTGGCCCTCATGCCTCTGGATCAATACGTGACACTCAGAAGGTCCGGCTTGCGCGTCAGCCCCCTGTGCCTGGGCGCGATGACTTTCGGGGAAGACCTCGGCTGGGGCACCAGTGTGGAGGAATCTCAACAGATCATCGATCGCTACACCGAACTCGGCGGCAACTTCATCGACACCGCCAACTTCTACACCCGCAGCCACTCCGAGAAGATCATCGGCGACCACATCGGGCGCCACGCGGCGCGTCGCGATCGCCTGGTGATCGCGACCAAGTTCAGCGGCAACCGATACTCCGGCGACCCCAATGGTGGTGGCGCGGGCCGCAAATCGCTGATCAGTGCCTGCGAAAACTCGCTGCGGCGGCTGCAAACCGACTACATCGATCTGTACTGGCTGCACATGTGGGACAAAAACACGCCGATCGAAGAGACGATGGGGGCGCTAGACGATCTCGTTGCGGCCGGCAAGGTTCGCTACATCGGCGTGTCGGACACCCCGGCGTGGAAGATCGCCGAAGCCAACCTGATCGCGCGTTTCCGCGGTTGGTCGACTTTCATCGGCCTGCAGATCGAGTACTCACTGCTCGAACGTACCGTCGAGCAAGAGCTGGTTCCGATGGCCGACGAATTCGGCCTCGGCATCACACCATGGTCGCCGCTGAAAAGCGGTGTGCTCAGCGGCAAGTACACCCGGCGAAATGCCGGTCAGCACAACGCCGATCGTGGCGCGATGGTAGGCGGCTTCCTGACCGAGAAGACCTACACGCTTATCGACGAACTCGAGGTCATCGCCAAGGCGCACGAGACGAACGTCGCCAGCGTAGCGCTTGCGTGGCTGCACGCACAGAAAGGCGTCTCGTCGATCATCATCGGGGCACGCCGGCTCTCACAGCTCGACGACAACGTCCGCGCCGTCGACGTGAACCTGTCCGCCGAGGAACTGGCCCGGCTCGACAAGCTGACCAAACCGAGCCTCGGGTTCCCGCAGAGCATGCTGGACATGGCTGCGGGCATGATCAACGGCGGCACCACGGTCAACGGCGTCTTCGGACCGCCCTCGGAATACGTGATGCCCGAAGGCGGCCAGCCTTACTGAGTAAGCCCCTCATTGCTACCACCAACTGTTTGTGCGCGAACCGCGGTGGGTAGCTGGTGACGGAAGGGGGCTTCATGGCGCACGGCGACGACCTTTTGCAAGAACTTCTGTGGACCTACGGACCGTGCGGTCAGGAGGACGCGGTGCGCGCCGTGTGCGCTCGCGAACTGGAACCCATCGTCGACGATATGTGGGTGGACGATGCCGGCAACCTAATCGGATTTATCGGAGCCGCAACCGATTCCGGTTCTGACACCACGCAGAGTCGACACCGTTGGACCCCGACGGCGGGGCCCGGCACCGGGACGCGCGTCATGGCACACCTGGATGAGCTCTCCATGGTGGTCAAACGAATCGAGCCCGACGGATCGCTGCATGTCACCCAGCTGGGAGTGATGCACCCCGGCAATTTCGGACTCGGTCCGGTCGCCGTGCTCGGCGACAACGAGACATTCACCGCGGTACTCACCCTCGGCTCCGAGCACACCACTAAGGAGAGTCCGCGCATCTGGGAGACCAAGCCGGACAAGGGTGATCGAGCGCTGGACTGGCAGCACGTGTACCTTTTCACCGGTCGCAGCCCAGAACAGCTCTCCGCTGCGGGCGTTCATGCCGGGACACGGGTATGCGTCGACCGCAGCAAGAGGACGTTGGTCGACGTCGGCGACGACTATGTCGGCTGCTACTTCCTCGACGACCGTGCAGCGGTGACAGCCCTGCTGCGCGCCACCCGGCTGCTGCGCGACGGTGGTCGACGACCAGGTGACGATGTCTACCTGGTGTTCACCACCAACGAAGAAATCGGCGGGGTGGGCGGCTCCTACGCCAGTGCCACGCTCCCGGGCACGCTCACCCTGGCGCTGGAGGTCGGACCCACCGAACAGGAGTACGCGACCACCGTCGCCGGCGGCCCGATCGTGGGCTACAGCGACGCGCTGTGCGTCTACGACAAGAACATCGCCGATCGACTGATGCAGATCGCGACCGATCGGGGATTGCAACCTCAGGCCGCAGTGCTGGGCGCCTTCGAAACCGATGCGTCCCGCGCGAAAGCGGGCGGTCTGACGCCGCGCGCGGGGCTGCTGTGTTTGCCCACCCTGAGCACCCACGGATTCGAAGTCATCACCCGCGACGCCATTGATGCGATGGCCACGATCGTCGCCGACTTTCTGGTGGCTTAGCCGTCATTCCTTGCCGGAGTGCATCTTCAGCGCCGCATCCACGTTGGCCTTCTTGTCCTCGTCGGCGCCCTTGGCGGCGGCCTTCTTGCGCTTCGCGACGACGGCTGAGACGGCCCCGTTGAGCGCGGACCCCAGCGGGAAGCCGAGATAGTGGGTGAGGAAGACGGCCATCTCCTTGAGCTCGTCCTCGGTGAGTTCGCCGTTGAGCAGCGCAGCGTTGATCTGAATCTCGGCCAGGTCGCGGCTGCCGACCGCGGTCACCGCCGTCAACGTCATGATGCGCTTGTCGCGCATCGACAGTCCCGGCCGGTTCCAGATGTCGCCGAACAGATGGTCGACGGTCAGGTCGAAGTAGGCGTCGCCCTCGATGTTTGGCATTTCCCAGCCGTAGACCTCGTTCATTTTTTCGAGGCCCTTGCGACGAAGTTCGTCCATCTAGGTGTCTTTCTGTGTGTGTGGTACCCCGAGGCCTGCTGCCAGCCGCTCGAATGCCAACTGGGCAAGCGGCAGTTCGACGGAGACGGCCTCGCCCAGAGTTAGCGCCAGGCTCAGATCCTTCTCCCCCAGTCCGCGGGTGTGCAGGAAAGATTCGTACAGAAAGTTCTCCGGTGCAAGGTCTTCCATGTCCTCGCGCACCATGATCGCGCCTGGCCCACCGGTCAGCGCGTCGGTGTGGCGGACGACCCGGCCCAGTGCCTGCAAATCGAGACCGGCGGCCTCGGCCAGCTTCATGGCTTCGCAGGCCGCCGCGAAGCCGGTGAACGTCAACATGTTGCGCGCCAGCTTCATTCGAGTTCCGGCGCCGGGCTTACCGGCGTAGACCACCATCGCCGCCCAGTGCTTGAATGCCGGCTTGATCCGTTCGTACACCTCGCGCTCGGCGCCCACCATGGTGGCGAGCTTGCCCTGGCCCGCGGCGCCCGTCCCCCCGCTGACGGGCGCGTCGACGACATGGATGCCTTGCGGTTTGAGCTCGGCGGCCAGCTCGACGGCGGTGGTGTCGCTGATCGTCGAGTGGATCGCGATGACGGTGCCGGGCTTGGCATGGCCCGACAGCTCGCCGACGACCTCGCGCACCTGTGCGTCGTTGAGCACGGTGATGTGGATGATGTCGGCGGCGGCCACGTCGGCAACGCTGTCGGCAATGCCGGCGCCCTTTTCGGCCAGCGGCATCATGGCATCGGTCCGGATATCGTAAACCGTTACCCCGCCCGGCCATTCGGTCATCTTGGTGGCCATCGGGGCACCCATGTTGCCCAACCCGATGTACCCCAGCTTCAGGTCGGTCATGACCGGAAGATCTGTCCGCCGTCGACGTTGAAGATCTGCCCGGTGATCCAGGACGCCTCGTCCGACAGCAGGAACAGGCACATGCCGACGAGGTCTTCGGGCTGTCCCATGCGCGACAACGGAATTCCCTTGACGATGTCTGCGACCATCTCCTGCGGAGTCGTGGATCGGTTGGCCTCGGTGTCGATCGGCCCCGGCGCGATCGCGTTGATCCGGATGTTCTGGCCTCCGAGTTCGGTGGCCAACTGCTGGGTGAGTCCGTTGATCCCGACCTTGGCCAACCCGTAGAAGTTCGAGTACAACCATGCCGCGGTGGATGACTGGTTGATGATCGCCCCGCCGCCGCGCTTGGCCATCTTCTTGTACACCGCGCGGGTGCACCACAGCGCACCGTCGAGGTTCACGCTCATGAACTTCTTGTAGTACTCGGGGTCGACGGTGATCAGGAAGTCCAGCTTCATGCCGCCGAAGATGGCCGCGTTGTTCACCAAGTAGTCGATGCCACCGAACTCGCCCAGGGTGCGGTCGGCCATCTCCTTGGCCGACACCGGATCCGACACGTCGACGGGCAGCGCCAGCGCGGTACCACCCTCACCTTTTATCCCGTCGGCAACCTTCTCGGCGCCCGCCACGTTGATGTCGGCGACGACCACCGCCGCGCCCTCCCGGGCCAGCGCCTCGACGTAGGCCTGCCCGATACCGCCACCTGAGCCGGTGACGATGGCGACCTTGTTTTCAAATCTCATGTCCTGAGGCTCCTCTGGTTAAACCGCTGTCGCAATGGTCTTGGTTTCCAAGTACTCCTCGAATCCGGCCAGACCCATCTCGCGGCCGTTGCCGGATTGCTTGTACCCGCCGAACGGCGCATCGGCCGAATACCACACGCCGCCATTGACATTGATCGTGCCGGCGCGCACCCGTGCGGCGGCCCGCGCCGCCCGCTCCGGGTCGGTGCCGAACACCGTGGCCGACAACCCGTACGCCGAGTCGTTGGCGATGCGCACCGCGTCGTCGTCGCCGTCGTGCGCAATCACGGTCAGGACCGGACCGAAGATCTCTTCCTGCGCCACGCGAGCGTCGTTGCCCAGCCCCGCGATCAGGGTGGGCTCGATGAAGAATCCGACTTCACGGTCGGCCGGGCGGCCACCACCGGTCACGAACGTTCCGCCCTCGGCGATCGCCGAGTCGAGGTAGCCCTGAATCCGGTCGCGCTGGCGGGCGGAAATAACTGGGCCGCAAATGGTTCCGGGGTCAGTGGGGTCGCCTGCCTTGATGCCGCCCATCGTCGCGGCCGCGATGGAGACGGCTTCGTCGTACTTGGCCCGCGGCACCACCAGCCGGGTGGTGATCGCGCATCCCTGTCCGGCGTGCATGCAGACCGAGAAGCCGGCCACGCCGACGGCGCCGGCCAAGTCCGCGTCGTCGAGGACGATGAACGCCGACTTGCCGCCCAGCTCGAGGAAGACCTTCTTGATGGTCGCGGCGCCGTCGGACATCACCGCACGCCCGGTGGCCGTCGACCCGGTGAACGAAACCATGTCCACCCGAGGGTCTTTGGACAGCATCGCGCCGACGGCGTGGTCGCTGGAGGTGATGATGTTGATCACGCCCGGCGGGAAGTCGGTGTGCTCGGCGATGAGTTCGCCCAGCACGGCGGCACACCATGGGGTGTCGGGGGCGGGCTTGAGGATGACCGTGTTGCCCACGGCGAGGGCGGGCCCGATCTTGGCCAGGTTGATCTGGTGGGGAAAGTTCCACGGAGTGATGGCGCCGACGACGCCGACGGCCTCACGGGCGATGGTGCGCCGAGTCGGGATGCCCATCGGCTTGGCCTCGCCGAGATCCTGGTTGTACTCGTACGATTCGGCCGTATCCGCGGCAAACGACAGGTCGTTGACCGGGACCTCGAGCTGGGCGATGCCGGTGAGCATCCTCGGGGCGCCCACCTCGGCGATGGTCAGGTCGCGCAGCTCCTCGAGGTGCTGCCTCATCGCCGCCTGCAGCTGGCGCACGCACCGCACCCGCAGCTCGGTGTTGCGCGACCAGTCCGTCTCGTCGAAGGCGCGACGCGCGGCCTCGATCGCACGGCTCATGTCGTCCGCGTTCGCGTCGGCCGCGACCCCCAGTACTTCCTCGGTGGCCGGGTTGATGGTCGGGAAGGTGCCGGCACTGCCGGCTGACAGCTTGCCGTCGATGAAGAGTTCACTCGCGCCGTTGGCCAACAAGGCCATCTCCCGCTCCCGTCTACGCGTGACAAATCCAAGGGGCGAATCGATACGCCCATTCGAATGGACAGATGTCCGATAATGTCCCATGGCACCATAGCCCTGGGGTCGTCGACGGTGCAAGAGCCGACTTCGGAATCGGAGGACCGCCGCGGCATAACTGCTCATTAACCAGTATGTTTGCCCGGCAGGCTTGCTTCGCGTCCCCTTCGTCCGATAGCTTAGACATGTGTCCAGCGATGCCCTGGTTTCGGTCGCAGGCCAGACCGAACAACCAATCGGTCAGGCGCCGCGCAATCGCCGCCAAGAGGAGACCTTCCGCAAGGTGCTTGCCGCCGGCATCGAAACCCTGCGGGAGAAGTCGTATGCCGATCTGACGGTGCGCGCCGTCGCGGCCCGTGCCAAAGTCGCCCCGGCGACCGCCTACACCTACTTTTCGTCGAAGAACCATTTGATCGCCGAGGTGTACCTGGACCTGGTGCGGCAGGTCCCGTTCTTCACCGACGTCAACGAGCCGATGCTGACCCGGGTGGACAAGGTGCTGCGCCATCTGGCGCTGGTGGTCGCGGACGAGCCCGAGGTCGGCGCGGCCTGCACGACGGCGCTGCTGGGCGGGGGCGCCGATCCCGCGGTGGGCGCCGCGCGGGACCGGATCGGTGCGGAGATTCACCGCCGCATCGCGACGGCCATCGGGCCCGGCGCCGACGCCGGCACGGTGTCCGCCCTCGAGATGACGTTCTTCGGCGCGCTGGTTCAAGCCGCCAGCGGCCAATTCACCTACCACGAAATCGCCGACCGGCTCACCTATGTCGTCAGCCTCCTGCTGGCCGGCACCGGGGAGACGAGCCAGGAGACAAAAACTTAAATGACCATTCACGTTGGAGACCACGAGTTGGTACTCGATCCTTACGACTACGACTTCCACGAAGATCCGTATCCCTACTACCAGCGGCTGCGCGACGAGGCTCCGCTGTATCGCAATGAGGAACTGAACTTCTGGGCGCTGTCGCGGCATCAGGATGTGCTGCAAGGATTCCGCAACAGCACAACGCTTTCCAACAAGTTCGGCGTCTCGCTGGATCCGGCCTCGCGTGGCCCGCACGCCAGCAAGACGATGAGCTTCCTCGCGATGGACGACCCGGCCCACCTGCGGCTGCGCACCCTGGTGTCGAAGGGCTTCACGCCGCGCCGCATCCGCGAGCTCGAACCGCGGGTCACCGAGATCGCGGTCAAGCACCTGGACACGATGCTCGAAAAAGCCTTGTCGGGCGGGGTGGTCGACTACGTCGACGAGTTCGCGGGCAAGCTGCCGATGGACGTGATCTCCGAGCTGATGGGCGTGCCCGAGGCGGACCGCGTTCAGGTCCGGGCCTGGGCCGACGGCGTGATGCACCGCGACGAGGGCGTCACCGACGTTCCACCCGAGGCCGTCGAGGCGTCGATCAACCTGATCGTCTACTACCAGCAGATGGTCGCCGAGCGCCGTGCCAACCCCACCGACGATCTGACCACCGCGCTGTTGGAGGCAGAGATCGACGGCGACCGGCTCACCGACGACGAAGTGCTCGGCTTCATGTTCTTGATGGTGATCGCCGGAAACGAGACCACCACCAAACTGCTTGCCAACGCTGCATTTTGGGGACACAAGCACCCCGACCAGCTGGCCCCGATCTATGACGACTTCGAACTGGTGACGCCGTGGGTCGAAGAGACGCTGCGCTACGACACGTCCAGCCAGATCCTCGCCCGTACCGTGGCCGGCGAGCTCACCCTCTA
Source organism: Mycobacterium stomatepiae (assembly GCF_010731715.1). Taxonomy (NCBI): domain Bacteria; kingdom Bacillati; phylum Actinomycetota; class Actinomycetes; order Mycobacteriales; family Mycobacteriaceae; genus Mycobacterium; species Mycobacterium stomatepiae. The sequence continues at coordinate 4,636,463 of NZ_AP022587.1, read as the reverse complement.
CAACACCACGATCCCCGACGGGGACGTGCTGCTACTCCTGCCCGGTTCCGCCCATCGCGACGAGCGGGTGTTCGACCGCCCGGACGATTATCTAATCGGGCGTGAAATCGGTTCCAAACTCATGAGCTTCGGTAGTGGTGCACACTTCTGCCTGGGGGCCCACCTGGCCCGGATGGAAGCCCGCGTAGCGCTCACCGAGTTGTTCAAGCGAATCCGCGGATATCAAGTCGACGAGGCCAACGCCGTCCGCGTCCACTCCAGCAATGTTCGCGGATTCGCTCACCTACCCATCACCGTGGAGACCCGCTGATGCCTCGCTTTGCCCCCCTTCCCGAACGCCGGCCGACGATCGTCGCCGGCGCCTCCTCCGGCATCGGAGAGGCCACCGCGATCGAACTCGCGGCGCACGGCTTCCCGGTCGCACTGGGTGCCCGCCGGGTCGAAAAGCTCGATGACATCGTCGGCAAGATCAACGCCGACGGCGGCGAGGCGGTTGGATTCCACCTCGACGTCACCGACCCAAACTCGGTGAAATCCTTTGTGGCACAGTCGGTCGACGCCATCGGCGAGATCGAGGTGCTGGTAGCCGGCGCGGGAGACACCTACTTCGGCAAGCTGGCCGAGATCACCACCGACGAGTTCGAGTCGCAGCTGCAGATCCACCTCGTCGGCGCCAACCGACTCGCCGCCGCGGTGCTTCCGGGCATGCTCGAGCGCCAACGCGGCGACCTCATCTTTGTCGGTTCCGATGTGGCGCTGCGCCAGCGGCCCCACATGGGTGCCTACGGTGCGGCCAAGGCCGCGCTCGTCGCGATGGTCACCAACTTCCAGATGGAGCTCGAGGGCACCGGCGTGCGCGCCTCGATCGTGCACCCCGGCCCGACCAAGACGTCGATGGGCTGGAGCCTGCCGGCCGACAAGATCGGCCCGGCTCTGGAGGACTGGGCCAAGTGGGGCCAGGCCCGCCACGATTACTTCCTGCGTGCGGCAGACCTCGGGCGAGCCATCACATTCGTCGCCAAGACACCGCGCGGTGGCTTCATCGCCAGCATGGAGCTTCAGCCCGAAGCGCCGTTGGCCGACAACAAAGACCGTCAGAAACTCGCGCTGGGAGAAGAAGGGATGCCGTCATGACCACCGCTATCGTGCCCCGGGTTTCCGGCGGCGAAGAAGAGCACGGCCATCTTGAGGAATTCCGCACCGACCCAATCGGATTGATGACGCGCATCCGCGAGGAGTGCGGCGACGTCGGGTGGTTCCAGCTGGTCGACAAGCACGTCATCCTGCTGTCCGGGGCGAGCGCCAACGAGTTCTTCTTCCGCTCCGCCGACGAGGATCTCGACCAGGCCGAAGCGTACCCGTTCATGACGCCGATCTTCGGCAAGGGCGTCGTGTTCGATGCCAGCCCCGAGCGGCGCAAGGAGATGCTGCACAATTCGGCGCTGCGTGGTGAGCAGATGAAGGGCCACGCCGCCACGATCGAGCGCCAGGTAAAAGGGATGATCGCCGACTGGGGATCCGAGGGCGAGATCGACTTGCTCGATTTCTTCGCCGAACTGACCATCTACACCTCGACGGCCTGCCTGATCGGTGAGAAGTTCCGGAACCAGCTCGACCACCGGTTCGCGGAGTACTACCACCAGCTGGAGCGCGGCGCCGACCCGCTGTGCTACGTCGACCCCTACCTGCCGATCGAGAGCTTCAGGCTGCGCGACGAGGCGCGCGTGAAACTCGTTGCGCTGGTGCAGGAGATCATGGATCAGCGAATCGCGAACCCGCCCAGGGACAAGGGCGACCGAGACATGCTCGACGTGCTGGTGTCGATCAAGGACGAAGACGGCAACCTACGCTTCTCGGCCGACGAGGTCACCGGAATGTTCATCTCGCTGATGTTCGCCGGGCATCACACCAGCTCGGGAACCTCGGCATGGACCCTGATCGAGCTGATCCGTCATCCCGAGGCGTACGCGGAGGTGCTGACCGAGCTCGACGAGCTGTACGCCGATGGCCAAGAGGTGAGTTTCCATGCGCTGCGTTCGATTCCGAAGCTAGACAACGTGGTCAAGGAGACCCTGCGCCTGCACCCGCCGCTGATCATCCTGATGAGGGTCGCGCAGGGCGAGCTCGAGGTCGAGGGCTTCGGAATCCACAAGGGCGACTTCGTCGCCGCTTCTCCGGCGATCAGCAACCGGATCCCCGAGGACTTTCCCGATCCGGACGCGTTCAAGCCGGATCGCTACAACAAGCCGGAGCAGGCCGACATCGTCAACCGGTGGACCTGGATTCCGTTCGGCGCGGGCCGGCACCGTTGCGTCGGCGCGGCGTTCGCGCAGATGCAAATCAAAGCGATCTTCTCGGTTCTGTTGCGCGAGTACGAGTTCGAGATGGCGCAGCCGGCCGACAGTTACCACAACGACCACTCAAAGATGGTCGTGCAGCTGGCCCGACCGGCCAAGGCGCGCTACCGCAAGCGCACCGCCTAGGAGTCCTGCCATGGCATTTCGTATCGGAGTCGACCTGGATCTATGCCAGGGCCACGCCATGTGCGAATTGGAGGCACCGGACTACTTCAAGGTGCCCAGGCGGGGCAAGGTCGAGATCCTCGACGCCGAACCGCCCGAAGACGCGCGCGACGAGGTCCAGCGCGCGGTCGATATGTGCCCAACCCAAGCACTATTCATCAAAGAAGATTCAGGAGATTGACCTATGACATCACGAGCGTCACACTCACGCGCAGATCTTGAGGCCTGGGTCGACCGCTGGCTGCAGGCCAACAAGGACTGCGAGAAGGCCGGCGACTGGAAGCCGCTGGCCGACTTCTACACCGAGGACGCCACCTACGGCTGGAACATCGGCCCCAAGGAAGACGTGATGTGCGTGGGCGTCGACGAGATCCGCGACGTCGCGCTCGGCCTGGAGATGGAAGGCCTGGAGAACTGGGTCTACGAGTACCAGAAGGTACTCATCGACGAGAAGCAGGGCGAGATCGTCGGTTTCTGGAAGCAGATCGTCAACAAGACCGACGGCACCCAGGACGAGATCTACGGCATCGGCGGCAGCTGGTTCCGACTCAACGACGAAGGCCTGATCGAGTGGCAGCGCGACTTCTTCGACTTCGGTCACGTCGCCTACATGTTCGGGAAGCTGATCGAGTCCGGCGATCTGAGCGCCGGAATGCAGAAGCGCATCGAACGCAGCATCGCCGGCGAAAAGCTGCCCGGCTACTACCCGCTTGGCCAGGCTCCGGTTCCCATCTGGTGATCTCCCGACCGGTTGGTGGTCCCCCACTTGTTTACAGTCCGGTGATGCGCGTCATAATAGGCTGCGAATGAGAACACGTTCTAGATTGCCATCCGGCCCCGGCCGGCCCCTTTCACCGGCACTCGGGTCAGGGCACGTTAGTGGAGGACCTTCATGAAGACAAAAGGCGCGCTGATCTGGGAATTCAACCAGCCGTGGTCCATCGAGGAAATTGAGATCGGCGACCCGCAGGCGCACGAGGTCAAGATCCAGATGGAAGCGGCCGGGATGTGCCATTCGGATCACCATCTAGTTACCGGCGGCATCCCGATGGCGGGCTTCCCGGTCCTCGGTGGTCACGAGGGTGCGGGCATCGTGACCGAGGTCGGCCCCGGTGTGGAGGACATCGCCCCCGGCGACCACGTGGTGCTGTCCTTCATCCCGTCCTGTGGACAGTGCGCGACCTGTCAGGCCGGCATGCGCAACCTGTGCGACCTGGGCGCCGGGCTGCTCGGCGGCGCCGCGGTCTCCGACGGCACGTTCCGTATCCAGGCGCGCGGCCAGAACGTCTTCCCGATGACGCTGCTGGGCACGTTCTCGCCGTACATGGTCGTACACCGCAGCTCGGTCGTGAAGATCGACCCGTCGGTGCCATTCGAGGTGGCCGCGCTGGTCGGGTGTGGCGTCACCACCGGCTATGGCTCGGCGGTGCGCACCGCTGACATCCGGCCGGGCCAGGACGTCGCGATCGTCGGCGTCGGCGGTGTCGGCATGGCCGCGCTGCAGGGTGCGGTCAACGCGGGCGCGCGCTACATCTTCGCGATCGACCCGGTGGAGTGGAAGCGCGATCAGGCCTTGAAGTTCGGCGCCACGCACGTCTACCCCGACATCAACGCCGCGCTGATGGGCATCATGGAGGTCACCTACGGCCTGATGGCGCACAAGGTGGTCGTCACCGTCGGTGAGCTACACGGCGCCGACGTCGACAACTACCTCAACATCACCCAGAAGGGCGGCACCTGCGTGCTGACTGCCATCGGCAGCCTGATGGACACTAACGTGAACCTCAACCTCGCGATGCTGACCCTAATGCAGAAAAACCTGCAGGGCACCATCTTCGGTGGCGGCAACCCGCAGTACGACATCCCTCAGCTGCTGTCGATGTACAAGGCCGGCAAGTTGAACCTGGACGACATGGTCACCACCCAGTACCGCCTCGAGCAGATCAACGAGGGTTACCAGGACATGCTCAGCGGCAAGAACATTCGCGGCGTCATCCGCTTCACCGACGCCGACCGGTAAGCCGACCCGCCGCGAGGCACGTGGCCGGAGAGTGACCGCCTTTCCGCACCCTCATGGCGCCGGGGCGAATCGGCGCCATGAGGGTGCGCAACCGCGTCGTCATGTCTCCGATGGAGACCATGTACGGCACGCCGGACGGGCTGCCGTCGGCGCGCACCCGCGACTATTTCGCCGCGCGTGCGCGTGGCGGGGTCGGGCTGATCACATTAGGTGCCACCGGGATTGACCATCATCACCCGGAGACCCCCGGCGGCCTGCACCTGGGTACCGACGAGGCGGTCGACGCCCATCGGGCGCTGGTGGAGGTCGTGCACGAGCACGGTGCCAAGATCCAGCCGCAGATTGTGCACGCCGGCCCGGACGGCCTGGGGCCAGAGATCTTCGGGGTCGAATCGCTGGGGCCTTCGGTCATCCCGTCGTATCTCACCGGCCGCCCGTCCATCGAGATCAGCAAGCAGCAGCTCTGCGCGATCTTCGACTTGTTCAAGGCGGCGGTGCGCCGCGCCGCCGACGCGGGCTACGACGGCATCGAACTGCACGCCGCGCACGGCTACATGCTGTTGGGTTCTTTCCTTGCCCCACAACGTAATCGGCGTACCGACGACTACCGGGGCGACAAGCCGCACGGCCGGGTACAAGTGTTGCTCGAGGCGCTGGCGGCCATCCGGTCCGAGGTCGGCGACGCGCTACCGATCACGCTGCGCATCTCCGGTTACGAGCGAGTCGCCGGGGGACGGCCGATCTACGAAACCGCCAGGATGGCACCCGAACTCGTCTCGGCCGGCGTGAACGCCTTCCACGTCAGCGGCGGGGTGATCGACCGGCTCGTCACGGGCATGGTCAACGCCGCCGACGACGGCGACGAACTCAACGTCGGCGCCGCCGCGGCCGTCAAGCAGGTGGTCGACGTGCCGGTGATCGCCGTCGGCCGCATCCACGATCCCGTCCGGACCGAACGGATCCTGGCCGACGGGCGAGCGGACTTCATCGCGATGGGACGCCCGCTGCTGGCCGACCCCGAGCTGCCGCACAAACTGTGGACCGGCCAGTCGCACCGCGTCCGAAAATGCATCTCTTGCGAAAACTGTATCGACGCAATGGAACAGCGCTTCTCGGTCGACTGCGCCGTCAACCCCCGCACCGGCAAGGAGCGGGAGCTCGCCGCACCCCGCACAGGTCGCGCCAAGCGCGTCGTGGTGATCGGCGGCGGGCCGGCCGGTTTGGAGGCCGCCCGGGTGGCCGCCGAACGAGGCCACCGTGTCACGCTGTTCGAACGGGCCGGCCAACTCGGCGGCGCGCTGCGCTGGGCGTCCGTGCTGCATCCCGAGAACCAGCCGTTCCTGCGGTATCTGCGCGACGAGATCAAGCTCAGCACCACCAAAGTACATCTGGGCCATTCTGTTTCGGCCGACGACATCGTCGCGCATGCACCCGACGCGGTGGTGGTGGCCACGGGAGGCCATGTCGCGGTGCCGGCAATTCGGGGAGCCGACCTGCCGCACGTGCACACTGGCCCCGGATTGCGTGAGTTGCTCGGCGGCCACGCCGAATCCACCGATCCGGCCTGGCAGCGGCTGGGTGCCGCGATGCTGGCCGGCTGGCGACAACGGCTGCTGCTTCCGGCGGCCGTGCGCCTTGCCACGCGCGCCTGGATGCCGGTCGGCCGGCGGGTCGTCATCATCGGCGGCGACCTGGTCGCGCTGGAACTGGCCGAGTTTCTGGCAAGCCGGGGCCGGCTGGTGTCGATCCTCGAACCGGGCAACGAAATCGCTCCGGAAGTGGGCAACAAACGCAAGACCGAACACATGGATCGACTCGACCGCCTCGGGGCCACCGTGCACGTCCGCGCGGCCGTCGATCGCATCACGACCGAGGGCGTCGCGTTCATACCCGCCGGCGGGAACGCTCGGCAATTGCCCGCCGACAGCGTCGTGATCGCCGGATCGGTCGAACCCGACACCGCACTGTTCGACGAGCTGAAGGCCGCCCTGCCCCGGGCCGACGTTCATGCCGCCGGCGATCGCAGCGGCCTGGGGCTTATTCGCAAGGCAACCGAGGAAGGCGCACGCGCCGCGTGTGCGATCTAGAGATTGGAGAACACCGATGACCCAAACCACCCAATCCCCGGCGCTGACGGCGTCGCAGTCGTCGTGGCGCTGCGCCCAGGGCAAGGACCGGGACGGCTGGCTGGCGCTGATGACCGACGATGTGGTCATCGAGGATCCGATCGGCAAGTCCGTCACCAATCCCGACGGCACCGGTGTGCGCGGCAAGGCGGCGGTCGGCGAGTTCTTCGACAACAACATCGCCCAGAACCAGCTGACCATCACGTGCGAGGAGACCTTCCCGTCCAGCTCGCCGGACGAGATCGCTCATATTCTGGTGCTGCAGAGCAAGTTTGAAGGCGGCATGACCAGCAAGGTGCGGGGCGTGTTCACCTACAAGGTCAACGAGGCCGGGCTGATCACCAACATGCGTGGGTACTGGAACCTCGAGGTGATGGAGTTCGGCCAGCAGTAACCCGGGCGAATCGGCCCCCTATGCTGGGGGCCATGGCCTCGATCTTCACCAAGATCATCAACCGTGAACTACCCGGCAGGTTCGTCTACGAGGACGACGACGTCGTCGCGTTCCTGACGATTGAGCCGATGACACAAGGGCACACGCTGGTGGTGCCGCGCGCCGAGATCGATCAGTGGCAGGCCGTCGAGGAGGGCGCGTTCGCGCGCGTGATGTCGGTGAGCCAGCTGATCGGCAAGGCCGTGTGCAAGGCGCTCCGGGCCGAGCGTGCCGGGCTGATCATCGCAGGGCTGGAAGTGCCGCACCTGCACGTGCACGTGTTCCCCACCCGCAGCCTCAGCGACTTCGGCTTCGCCAACGTCGACCGTAACCCGTCGGCGGAGTCGCTCGATCAGGCGCAAGAACGGATCAAGGCGGCCCTGGCTCAGCTGACCTGAGCCGGCTCCGGTGTGGGCACATCGCTGACGCGCGGCAGGGTGACACGGAAGCAGCACCCCTTGCCGGGCGCGGTTTGCACGGTGACCGTGCCACCATGCGCCTGCACGAGCGAGCTGACGATCGACAGCCCCAATCCGGTTCCGCCGCTGGCTCGGGCCCGCGAGGAATCGGTTCGGTAGAACCGCTCGAACACCCGCGACGCATCCTCCTGTGTCATGCCCGGACCCTGGTCCGCGATCTCGAGCACCGCGTCGTCGCCGTCGGTGCCGACCCGGATGATGACGTCGGCACTAGACGGCGTGTGCTGCACAGCATTCGCGACGAGGTTGCTCAGCACCTGACGGATGCGGGGCTCGTCACCGATCACCTCGGGGGTGCCGGGACCGTCGAAGACTTCCAGGCTGATCGTGCGCTTGGGGTCGATCGCCCGCCCGTCGTGTACGGCATCGCTGGCCAGCGCCAGCAAGTCGACGCGATGGTGTTCCAACGGCCGCGCGACATCCAGCCGTGCCATCAACAGCAGATCGTCGACCAGCAGTCCCATTCGGCTGGATTCGCTCTCGATGCGCGACAGCAACATGGCCACGTCGCGGGCCGCGCCCTGCCGGTACAACTCCGCGAAACCACGAATCGTCGTCAGCGGGGTGCGCAGTTCGTGGCTGGCGTCGGTGATGAACCGCCGCATCCGGTCCTCCGAGCCGCGGGCCTTCTCGGCCGAGGACTCCGAGGACGCCACCGCTTGCTGAATCTGGGTGAGCATTCCGTTGAGCGCCAACGAAAGCCGGCCCACCTCGGTTCTCGGATCACGTTCTGGCACACGACGATCCAGTTGTCCAGCGGCGATCGCGGCGGCCGTTTGCTCGACCTCGAGCAGCGGCCGCAGGCTGCGGTGCACCACCGCGAAGCCGGCGATCCCGACCACGGCCAGCACCGCCACTCCGATCCCGAACTGCAGCCACACCAGGGACCGCACCGTGTGGTCGACGTCCGACAGGTCGATCGCGACGGTGGTCAGGCCGTTGGGCCCCCGCACTGAGACCGCGCGCCACTGAATATCCGAGCCGTTGACCGAGGGCAGCGTCGTCGGGTTGGGGCCGACGTCGTTGTTGGGCGGCAATGCCGGTTCGGCATTGCGGTCATTGATGGCCGTGAACGGTTTGCCGTCGGTGCCGACACCGCGCACGTAGTACTTCGACGGGGGCCGGCCCGGGTCCGGGCCTTCGAAGGAGGTCTCCGTCAATTGCCGTCGTGGTGCCAGCGCCCAGCCGCGCGACGCCTCGAGCAGCGTCTGGTCGATGCGGCTGACCAGACTGTGCCGCAGGATCGACGTGACCATGACGCCCGAGGCCGCTAGACCGCACGCCACCAAAACCAGGGTTGCCGCGACCAGGCCCACCCGGAGGGGCAATCCACGCCGAACGTGTGTGGCCGGTTCCGTCTTCTTCGCCACCGATTGCTACTTTCGCTGAATGGCCGAGCGCGTGCTCAGCGCGGCTCCCGCAGCACATAGCCCACCCCGCGCAGGGTATGCAGCAGCCGCTTCTCGCCGGTATCGATCTTTCGCCGCAGATAAGACACGTAGGACTCGACGACATTCACGTCGCCGCCGAAGTCGTAGCGCCAAACGTGGTCAAGGATTTTCGGCTTGCTCAGCACCGTGCCGGCGTTGATCACGAAATAGCGCAACAATGTGAATTCGGTCGGCGACAACGACACCGGTTCGCCGGCCTTCCATACTTCGTGGGTTTCCTCGTCGAGCTCGATGTCGGCGAAAGTCAATCGAGCGTTCGGCTTCTCGACGGTTCCCTTACCGGCACGTCGCAGGATCACCCGCAGCCGGGCGACGACCTCCTCCAGACTGAACGGCTTGGTCACGTAGTCGTCGCCGCCCAGGGTCAGGCCCGCGATCTTGTCCTGCAAGGAATCGCGAGCCGTCAGGAACAGCGCCGGCGCATCGATGCCGTCGGCGCGTAGCCGGCGCAGCACCCCGAAGCCGTCCATCCCGGGCATCATCACGTCGAGGATCACCGCGTCGGGCCGCGCCTCACGCGCACGGTCCAGCGCCTGGGCACCGTTGGTCGCGGTGGCAACCTCGAATCCCTGGAACTTGAGACTTACGGAGAGCAACTCGACGATATTGACTTCGTCGTCAACAACGAGGACTCGCGCTTCCGGTTTAGTGTCGACGTGGGGTACCGCTGTCATCTGGTCCGTTCCATTCCCAACTGAGAGTTGCCTTGACAGTTCCTGTGTATTCTCTGCTAGCTCGGTGACAAGGTTCTGCTAATAGTCTGCCAAGAATCATCGCATCGGCTTGGACCGGTACCCGGTTTTTGAGCGCGCGTCGTGCCTAAACTCGGACCATGGATCTCGCCAAGAGCATCGTCTCCGCCGCGACCGTGCCCGCGCGGGTCGGCCTTGCCGCCGCGGAGGCGAGCCTGACCCTCGCCAGCGCGGCCGTGGGGGTGGCGAAGCGGTCGCTCGGGGAGGGTGGAACCCGAGGCACGAACGCCATGACGTCCATGCTCGGGCTCGACGATGCGATCACCCGAGCCAACCGGCTGGCCCGAATGATGGATGAAGATGCACCGCTGGGACGCGCGATGGCGCCCGACGGCCCGCTGGACCGGTTGCTGCGTCCGGGCGGCGTGGTCGACCTGCTGATGTCGGAGGAAGGCCTGGTCGACCGCCTGACCGCGGAGGGCGGCGGCCTACACCGCGCGCTGCAGCCCGGCGGGCTGGCCGATCAGCTGCTGTCGGAAGACGGGTTGATCGAACGGGTGCTGTCCGAGGACGGGCTGGCCGACCGGCTGCTGTCCGAGGGCGGCCTGATCGACAAGCTGACCGCCAAACACGGTCCGCTGGACCAGCTCGCCGACGTCGCCGACACCCTCGCCCGGTTGACGCCCGGGATGGAGGCGCTCGAGCCCGCCATCTCCACGCTGCAGGACGCCGTCAGCGCGCTAACCATGGTCGTCAACCCGCTGAGCAATATCGCCGAGCGCATCCCGCTGCCCGGGCGCCGGCCCGCACGCCGCCCGGTGTCACGCCCGGTGCCCTCTCAGCGCATCATCGAGAGCGACTCCTGAACCGCTAAGCTTGCAGCCGGTTTACCCCGGCCTCCTTAGCTCAGTGGTAGAGCACTCGCCTTGTAAGCGAAAGGTCGTCAGTTCAATCCTGACAGGGGGCTCCAGACAACATGTGGCGTGGCGACCCGGTTCACGGGTGGCCCGGCAGGCCGTCCAGGCCACCCTGAATACCGTGCAGATCGTCTTGGATGCCTTGCAGTTTCCCTTCGATCGCCTGCAGATCAGAGAGAGTGTTCTGATAGGCCGGCTGCATCGGGTCCGCGACGGCGGGTCGAGATTGGGGGCAGTACGCGACGATGGCACCCGCGGCGACCTCGGTGCTCTGGTTGGCATCCCAAATCGACGATCGCTGCACGAACCCGACTGCATCCGAGAAACTGCGTTGCTGGGCCAGAAAGTCACAGACCGCGTGTCCCTGTGCCGTCACATACTCCTGACTGGGAACCGGCACACCCTCGTGCTTCAATACGTCGACGAGCGCCGCGTCGGCAACGTCGATACGCGGCGCCGGGACTTGCGGCGCCAACGGCTTGGCCGGCGCGCCCGATGGCGGAGTCTCCGTCGGCTGCGCTTCCGGCTGCATCGCCGTCGAACTCTCGTGGTGCACCGCCAACATCACCACCGCCGCGGCGACGATCGCAATCAGGGATAGCGGCAACGCCGCAAGGAGCCCAACGCGGCGCAGCGCACCCTTACGCCGACGGGGCTTTGTCTTGGTGGTGCGCTCTTGCAACAACCACGCGTCGGGGACAAACAGATCACTTTCGCGCGTCGTCACCGGGGCGGCGTAGGACGCATCCGAGCTGTGCGCCAGGAGCTCGTCGAGTAGTTCGTCGGCCTCTCGCGACGACGGTTTCCGACCCTGCTCGCGAAGCGATTGGCGCCTTAAGGCGGCGCGCCGCAATTCCGAGTCGATGGTCTCTCGGTCGCGCATATCAACCAGTTTGCGAGCGTCGCAACTCCCGGTCAACACCACGGGTGGACGCCGGCTGTGCCGGCAACGTTTCGGCTGGCCATGCCACGGATGTCGGCATCGAACCCGAACCACGGCAACTTGTGGTGCACGCCACCCGAACCGCGCCATTCGCGCCGACCGAGAGAACGCGACAAACGAATTCTTGTTTAACCGAACGCCATTCTTGGGCAGTGACATTCACACGTGCAATGACGGCTGCTGTCATTTTCCTGTGCCGATTCTGGCAAAAAACTAAGGTAGCCACACAGTGACAGCACAGCAAACCCCCGGTTAGCACGCGTACGGTCCGCGCCATGACCAAATTGCTTTCCGGAATCGTTCTCATGATTCCGCTAATTGGCATGGCGGCGCTGCCCGACACAATCGCCCGGGCGCACGCCGATCAGATCAACTTCCTGCCCGACTGGCCGAACCACCGAAACCAGACGGAAAAGACGATATGCGCCGCCCTGGCGCAAGGCTGGACCCGCCAGCAGATCGTCGGTACGGCCTTGAAGGCCAACAATTCGGACCTGACCGGGGTGGACGAGGATGAGGCCGCGGAGCGAGCCGACGCATTCATCGACGCCGCACGCTACCAGGACTGTCCGACGCTCAACGCCGGCTGATCCGCCTTCGTCAGCGCGGCGTGGGTTTACCGGCTTGGCGCGTCGGGTAACACCCTACTCAACGGATCTGACTCGGGAGGTGTCGAGAACAGTCGGCGCTGTACCGCGAAAGAAGGATTGATCGTGGGCGGCAAGCACCGACTGGAAGGGCCGGCCAGGCCACGCCGAGTACTCGTGAGTGGCGCCGCTCCCATTTCGATCTTGTGTGCGGCGAGCTTCACCACACTCGCGGTCCATCCCGAAAAGCCAACGGTACCTGACCATGTGATCGCCGTGACAGCACCCGCGTCGGCCCCGCGACCGGTGAGTCAGGAGGGGGTCCTGATCGCGGTGTCCGCCGACTCGGTTACCGCACGTAGTGCCAGCGGGTACACCCAAACCTACTTACTTACCCCCGATACCACCGTGATCAGCGATAGCGGCTGCAAATCCCACACCGTCGCTTCACATTTCACGGTCAACGATCCCGTCGACATTGTGGGGACCGTCCAAGGCGATAGGGCACTGGCGACCAGCCTGGCCCATCGCAGTATTGGGCACGGCAATGGTCCGCCGATGGATACTGTTGCCGGACAATAGGTTAACGTAATGATAGATCTATCACAGCCGGGTTGACGCGTGTTGCCAAGGGGAACACATCTTTTCAAGATGCGCTCTTCGAGCGTCAGCTCGTCCGGAAGGTGGATCCCCGATGACGTCGCCTCATCCGATCGACGTACTGCTCGTCGAAGACGACCCTGGCGATGAGCTGATCACGCGAGAAGCGTTCGCGCACCACAAGATCGCCAATACGCTCCATGTCGCCCGTGACGGCGCCGAAGGGCTGGATTTCCTCTACCGCCGAGGCGAATTCAGTGAGGCGCCGCGACCCGATCTCATCTTGCTGGATCTCAACCTGCCCAAGTTCAACGGCCGCCAGGTTCTGCAACAAGTCAAGTCGGACCCTGATCTCCAAGACATCCCGATCGTCGTCCTCACCACGTCGTCTGAGCAGGAAGACGTCTTGCACAGCTACAACCTGCATGCCAGCGCCTATGTCACCAAGCCCGTTGACCTCGACCAGTACATGGCCGCCATCCGCCAGATCGACAACTTCTTCGTCCGGATCGTGCAATTGCCACCACGTCACTAGTCTGCCGCGCGGCGAGATCTCGTAACATCTATTGTTTTGTGGCCCAAGCGATTCGCATCTTTGGTTTCTTCCACGATCGATGGGGTATGCGACGACTCATGAGTGCGGAGCCTTCATCGGCCATCCCGGCGCAGTTGAGTTGCGCGGGCACAGCCGACCCGGCCACCGCGTCCGAGTTGCGCCAAACCCTGCGAGGCTGGCTGCGGGAGTTGCCGCAAGCCTCTCCGGAAATCAGCCAGGACATCATTCTCGGCGTGAACGAGGCGCTCGCCAATTGCGTTGAACACGCCTACCGCGCCGCGGACGCGATCGGCATCATGAGACTTCAGGCCGGCTACGACCCCGCGGCGAAGACCATCAGCGTGTGTGTCAGCGATCGCGGAACCTGGCAAGGGCGCCAGTCGTGTCGACCTCAAGACCCTCGCGCGTCCCGCGGCATCATATTGATGCATGCCCTGGCGGATCGTTGCAACATCGACACTCGTCCCGGCGGCACCACGGTATGGCTTGATTATTCTGCACCTCAACAACATTGAAGTAATTTTGTTCAAGGCTATTACTTTCCACCGGCTTTGACGTCCACGCACGGCGGTGGCCGCCTCAAACTGATTGAGGCGGCCACCGTACGTATAGACCCGGCTCAGAAGCTTGGCGGGTGCGGCCCTCCGGGCGGCGGCGGCCCACCAATCGGTCCACCCGGCCCCGGGGGACCGAACGGCCCACCCGGCCCTCCGGGCGGCGGCCCGGGCTGCCCGGGAATCGGCGGCGGCGGGAATGGATCCGCACCAGCCACCGCGACACCGAAGCCCGTCGCGGCAATTCCCAGGGCACCCGCCAAAAGCGAACCAGCGATTACCTGCTTTATCTTCATCACTCGACCCATTTCTGTTATCGATTAGTCAGTTCATTGCGCAGTACGCGCCTTAGGGCGGCGGTCGCGCCAGCAGACGGGGTAGGCATGGCCCGCCCGCCGTCAACGCTGCTGGCCGGACGCCGGTGGCGGCGGCACGGGAGGCTGGGGTGTCCCCGACGGAGGCCGCAGGGGCCGTGGCTCCCGGCGGCGGCTCCGGCAGCTGTCCCGGCGGCGGGGGCGTGAATGCCCGTCCGGGCGGCGGTGGCGGCATGAGTCCCCAGCCGCCGGGCGGGGCTCCCCAGCCGCCGGGCATGGCTCCACCTCCGCCGGCCGGGGGGCCCCATCCCGGCGGCGGCGGCGGAGCCCCCCACGGCGGGACACCGATGGGCCGCGGCGGTGAGAGCATGCCAAACGGCATGGGTGGGGGCGGCCCGAACATCAGAAGTGGCAGGAATATGGCCGTCAGGATCCCGCCGACAATGAAGCCGCAGACGCCGGTTCCGACCGCCACGCCGATGGGATGCCGCCGCACGATCGACTGCCGCGGCACCGAGCCGGTCGGATCGCCGCTGGGGCGCAGGCATTCGCCGGCGCCCGATGTGCTCGGTGGTCGTTGCTCGTCAGACATGGGTTCCCTCCAAACTGTCGAAATCACTGCGATGCCCGTGACCGTAGGAAGCCGATCTGAGTCCAACCTGAAGAATTCGCCAGCACCGGGGTTTCTTCAGGTCCGCTTCAGGAGGCGGCCGAGAATGAAGGGATGAGCCAATCCCATCGCGCACCGGCATCGGGGAAGCCGTCGGCCGGCTTGAGCGCCGCGGCGCGGGTTCTGGTCGTCGAGGACTCCGAGGCGATCCGCGAAATGGTCGGTGAGGCGTTGACCCACGCCGGATACCTCACCAAAATTCGGCCCGACGGAGGCGGCCTCGAAGACGTGCTGGAGGGTTTTCGGCCCGATCTCGTCGTGCTGGACGTGATGATGCCCGGTCGGGACGGCTTCCAATTGATTGACGTCATCCGCGATTGGGGCCAGGCGGGAATCGTGTTGCTCACCGCGCGAGACGGACTGCCCGACCGCTTGCGTGGTCTCGACGGCGGGGCAGACGACTACGTCGTCAAGCCCTTCGAGCTGGCCGAGCTGATCTCGCGGGTGGGGGCGGTGCTGCGCCGCCGCGGCCGGTTACCCGCGGTGATGCAGTGCGGCGACCTGACGCTGGACCTAGACGCGGCCGTGGCCACCCGAAGGGGATCGCCGCTGGACCTGACCGGCACCGAGCTGCGGCTGCTCGGCTTCCTGGTGGAGCAGCGCGGCCGCATCGTCAGCGCCGGACAGATCCTGACGTCGCTGTGGGGTTACGACGCGTACGACGCCAATCTGGTGCACGTGCACATCAGCAGCCTGCGTCGCAAACTGGAGGCCCACGGACCCCGCATCCTGCACACCGTCCGGGGCATCGGCTACCGCCTGCAACCAACCCGGCCATGAGCGATCGCCCGGCACTGCCGCGGACCCGCACGCCGTCGTTGCGCCGGCGACTGGTGCTGATGGTCCTTGGCCTGCTCACCATCCTGCTGTTGGTGCTGGGCGTAATCATCGACGTGTTGATCGGGATCCAGACCCGCCGTGATCTTCACGATCGACTGATGTCCACGACCGCACGAGCCGACGCGCTGGCCATCGCGAACACCCCGCCCGACCGAGTGGTGGCACAACTGGGTGGCGGAGGAATCCGTGCACTGCTGGTCACCGCCGACGGATCGACCTACGGTGACCGTGCGCTCGCACCCGACGCCACCACCGGGCCGACTGTGCCACCGCCGCCACCGGGATGGGTTCTCCCGCCTAGTGATTGGGGCACACCCCCAGCGGGAGGCTGGCCGCCCCCGCCGCCACCAGGTTGGCCGCCGCCACCACCGGGACCACCGGGCTGGCCACCCCCACCCGTACCGCCGGGCTGGCCACCGCCGCCCCCGGCCGAGTCTCCGGACGGCACCGCCACCGTGGTGGTGCACCCGCTGCCGACGGGCGGGCGGGTGATCCTGGTCGCCGATACGACCCAAACCACCGCGCTGATCCGGCGATTGCGTGAAGTCATGATCGCCGGCGGTCTGATCACGCTCGCGGTGGCCGGGCTGCTGCTGACGGTGGTCACCCGCGCGGCGCTGCGACCGCTGGATCGGCTGACCACGTTGGCTCAAGCCATCACCACCGGCGACCGCGGCCAACGGCTACGACCCGACCGCGCCGGTACCGAACTCGGCCGCGCGGCAGCGGCTTTCGACGGCATGCTCGATGCCCTGGAAGCTTCCGAACAGCGCGCCCGGCAATTCCTGGCCGATGCCGCCCACGAACTGCGCACACCGATCGCCGGTATTCGTGCCGCCGGTGAGCAAATCCTGGGCACTGCAGCCGAAGACGACGACGACGAACGGGCCCAAGCGCAGTACCACCGCGTGTCGCTGCTGCTGGCCGAGTCGCGGCGGGCGGGCCGATTAGTCGCCGACATGCTCGACCTGAGCCGTATCGACGCCGGCCTGACACTAGATCTCGCGGACACCGACCTCGTTGCGATCGCGGAAGCCGAACGCGAACGGGCGGGCGTACTTTCGCCGGATATCGTCGTGACGCGCACCGGCGAGCAGACGCTACCGATTCGCGCTGACCGGAACCGGGTTGCTCAGATTCTGTCGAATCTGGTCGACAACGCGCGCCGGCATACCCCGTCCGGGGGCCAGATCGTGATCGACGTACGCCTCGCCCAACGCCAGTCCCGAACTCCACACGCCGAGTTGACCGTCACGGACTCCGGCCCCGGGATATCCGACGGGGATCGCCAGCGAATCTTCGATCGCCTCGTCCGACTTGATACCTCGCGCGATCGTGACCACGGCGGCGCCGGGCTGGGCCTGCCCATCGCCCGCGCCCTCGCGCGCGCCCACCATGGGGAGCTGAGCTGCCTGGCCAACGACCAGGGCGCACGCTTTCAGCTCATCCTGCCGTTACACCCCGACACACCATGAGCATTGCCGTGCCGGCTTTCTAGTCGTCCTCGAACATGGCCCGCATGCACAGAAGTCCGCGGATGGTCGGGGTGTCCCGCCATGTCGGGTCGCCACAGAGCACCGGGCGACGGGCCAGGATGTGTTGCAGTGCAACGGAAATTTGAAGCCGGGCGAGCGCGGCACCCAAGCAGTAATGCGGTCCGAATCCGAATGTCAGCGGCGCTGGTCCGGAGCGGTCCACCTGAAACCTGTTGGGCCAGCTGAACGTCTCTGGATCGCGGTTGGCGGCGCCGATGACCGCGATGGCCGGCTCCCCGGCGTGGACCGCGACGCCGCCGACGATCTGGTCGAGCGTGGCGGTACGCGCCACGGCTTGCACGGGCCCGTCAAGGCGCAGCTCGTTGACAAGTCGATCGTCGACCGTGTCGATGGTGTCGACGGGGCGCACCCCGTTTGGCCTGGTCTTCAGGAGGCGAATCATGGCTGCGCCCAGCAGGTTTGCTGTCGTTTCATGTCCGGCGACGCCGATGATCGCCGCGGTGGTGACGACGTCGTCGAGTTCGAGGTCCGGGTCGGCGGCGATATATCTGAGCAGGTCATCTCGGTGGTTGGTGCGGCGGTCGGCGGCCAGCGGGAGAAGCTCGGCAAGGAGCGCGGCGAAGGCCGCCGTTCCGGCTTCGACAGCGCCGGTGTCCGCGACATCATTGATCATCCGGCTGATTGCCGGAGATTCGTCACCGAGCAATCGCGCCGTGCCGACATCGAGGCCCATCCAGGCCGCGACCACGGCGATCGGTAGCGGTGAGGCGATTTCGGCCATGAAGTCGAACTCGACTCCGGCTGGTATGTGGTCGATCGTTTCCGTGGCGATCGCTTCGACGCCTTCGTGCAGACCGGCGATAAAGGCGGGGGTGAAGACGTCGCGAACCGAATCCCGCAGCCGCTGATGGTCCGCGCCGTCAGTGAATAAGATATTGCTGCGCAATATATCTCGATTGACCGCCCGGAGGGCATCCCGAGTGTTGGCGTTCGCCAGCGGGCTGCTCGTCCAGCCAGCCCCCGACAGAATCTGTTGCACGGGCTGATAGCCGAGGACGAGCCACGCCCTCATCCCGTGTTCCCAGACCACGTCACCCTCGCGCCGTCCTCGGTGCTCGTAGTAGGAGAAGGGGTCCGCCGCGTCCCACGGCAACCGCGCGGTCGCCGGAGTGTCGGGGATCTCGGTGAAGTCAGGGACGTCAGGGATGGTCATGGCGACCCAAGGCCGACGGGAGACGTCGCTCGCGGACCCAGGCGTGGTGCAGCTTGCCCAGTTCGGTAATCGGCTTGGCCACACCGTCCATGTCGTCGATGATCGACCGGGCGGGCCCAGTGGCGGTCAGGCCGACGAGCACACCGCAGAGAGCGAGCAGGACGCGGCCGGCGAAGACGAAGTCGTCAGGTGCGTTCATCCGCGCCATCGGATGATCGGCGCTTCGAATGCCGAACAATCCGCGGATGGTGCGCCCGGTGGCCTCGGGCGTGTAGGTGGCCGGCTGGTGCTCCGTGATGGACTCGCGGAGCATCTCCGACTGCCACTGATAAAGCTCGTCGGCGGTGAGGTCGGAGTCCGCGGCGAGGAAGCCGGCCTGCACCATCAAGTCGCGGTAGTCGTCCTTGCGCCGCTCGATCACGGCGCGATTCATCGCGACGAGTAGCCAGCGTTTCCGTTCGGTGAGTACCTTCACGCAGCCGAAGTCCAGGAATCCGGCGGTACCGTCGTCGCCGAATCGGTAGTTGCCGGGATGAGGGTCGGCATGCATGAGGTTCGCGTGCCGGAAGCTGCCTTGACTGAAGCGCACGATGACCTCGGCCCACACGTTTTTCAGGTCTTGATCCGCCTGTTGCGCTTGCGGCCAGTCCATCCCGTCGAGGTAGGTCATCGTCAAGACCCGGTCGCTGGATACTTCGGCAATGACGTCGGGAACCCGGATGAACGGGTGGCCCCGGTAGAGATCGCTGAACATGGTGATCATCGCGGCCTCGTTCCGATAGTCCACCTCTTCGGAGATCCGGGCCGCCGCCTCACGCGCCACCGACCGAAAATCCGGCTTCATGCCCAACGCCGACGTCATGAAGCGAAAAAACGTCGTCAGCAACTCGGTATTGGCCAGGTCCTCGCGAATAGCTTGGGCCACACCGGGATACTGAATCTTGACGGCGACCCGGCGACCGTCGCGCAGGACGGCATGATGCACCTGCCCGATCGACGCGGCGGCGATTGGCTCGTCGGTGAATTCGGCGAACTGGTCAACTGCCGAACCGAGTTCGGCGGTGAGAACCTCTCGAACCAGATCAGGATGCATTGGCGGGGCGTCGGCCTGCAGCCGGCGCATCGCCTTCTGATAGGGCCAAAATTCGGCGGTGCCCAACGCGCGCGTGTCGATCATCGACATGCCCTGACCGAGCTTCATCATGACACCCTTGGAGTGCCCCAGCAGTTCGGTGTAACGCTCGGCAGCGCGCTCGTGGAAGCGCTCGACCGCGTCGTCTTCGCCCGCTCGCCGGCGCAGTCCCGCGACGAGTCGGCCCCCGGCCGCCCTCGCGGCGAAGCCGACCAACGGCATGGTGCGGCGGATTCGGCCCTGCGGTAGCGGGCTGTGCTGACGCGGCATCTGGCCCCTCACCCAACCCTGCCCGTTGAAGTGGTACTTTGCTAAAGGTAAGTGATCACTTTGGAGGGGTCAATGTCGACACCCGCATCAACACGGGAACGGCTGGTCGGCGAGGCAATGCGGCTGTTCAGTGCCAAGGGCTTCGATGCGACCAGCGTCTCACAGATCGAAGCTGCCGCCGGTCTGGCACCCGGCTCGGGAGCCCTCTATCACCACTTCAAATCCAAAGAGGAGCTTCTCAACGCGGGCATTGATCGCCAACTGGATCGCCGCCGTGCCATGCGCGACATCCGCGCGCTCTTCGCGGGCCTGGGTGACATGCATGCGGAGTTGACCGTCTTGGGCAGGTATCTGCTCTCGGTGATCGACGAAGAAATCGAACTCCTGCAGATCGCCGCGCGCACCTCCGCGGGTCGTTCCGACCGCCTCGACACCGCCTATGCCGCACTCGTCGATACACTCAATGCCGAACTGGCAGAGTGGATTACGGCCTGGGCGCCCGTGATAACGCCAGAACAAGCCAAGGTCTTGGCCACGCTCGGCGTCAACGGTGTACTCGGGACCCGGTTGGCCACCAGCCTGTTTCATCAGCCCGAGGCGGCAGTGCCCGACGATCACTACCTCGTCGAGTGGACCGAGGTCCTGGCCGCCCGCATTCAGGCACTCAGCGACGACTGATCAGTAAACGTCGCGCAGATAGCGATGGTTCTTCATCAGCTCGTTGACATACGCATGCGCGGCGGTGTCATCCATCCCGCCGCGGCTGGCCACGATGCCACGCAGTGCCGCGTCGACATCCTTGGCCATTCGTTCGGCGTCGCCGCACACGTAGATAGAGGCGCCATCTTGCAGCCAGCTGTAGATCTCAGCCGAGTTCTCCCACATACGTTGCTGGACATACTGTTTCGGATCGCCCGCCGCCCCGTCGCGGGAGAACGCGCAGTCGAGCCGGGTTAGCGTGCCGGAGGAGACGAATGCGGCGAGCTCGTCGCCGTAGAGGAAATCGCAGTGGCGCCGCCGGTCCCCGAAGAACAACCACGATCGACCGGACGCGCCGACGGCCTGTCGTTCCTGCAGGAAGCCGCGAAACGGTGCGATGCCGGTCCCCGGACCGACCATGATGATCGGCACGTCGGCCGCGGGGAGCCGAAAGGAATGGTTGGGCCGCAGGTGAACCCGTACCGTGTCACCGCGGTCGGCCAGGAACGTCGAGGCTACGCCGCCGTGCCGGCGATCCCCGACCGTGTAGCGCACCGACGCCACCGTCAGGTGCACA
Source organism: Mycobacterium stomatepiae (assembly GCF_010731715.1). Classification (NCBI taxonomy): domain Bacteria; kingdom Bacillati; phylum Actinomycetota; class Actinomycetes; order Mycobacteriales; family Mycobacteriaceae; genus Mycobacterium; species Mycobacterium stomatepiae. Next base: position 4,615,372 of record NZ_AP022587.1, on the reverse strand, counting down.
TGGTCGGGATGCACCAGCGGACTCGACGCGATCGAATAGTCGCGGGACTGAAGCGGACGCAGGGTGTCGACGACGTCGTCGATGGTCAGCTCGCCCAGCCTGATCAGGTCGAGCACGTCCTTGCCGCACCACCAAGAGCCCGGCCCGACAACGGCTTCGGTACCCAGCACACTCGCCGCGGCGGCGTCCCGCATTCGGGAGGCGACCAATGTCTGCAGCGCTCGCGACGGTGTCCGGATCTCCAGGTGATCGGTGAGCAACGCGCCCAGCCGCTCGTCATAGCCGACCACGGCGTGGTCGGCACCCACGCCGAGTTCGCTAAGGATCGCGTCGACGAGGATCGGATCGTTGCTGGCATGAACTGCGATGGAATCACCTGTGTTGTAAACGATCCCAGAACCGAAGAGGTCCACCTCGTAGTGGCGGACCTCCTTGTCGGACTCGGCCGTGGTGAGCAGCCGGTTGACCACGATGCGCGCATCGAAGAGAGGGTGACTGCGGTCGCGGCGAGCCTGTTCGGCGTTGTCGGACGGGCGCACTTGCTCCGCGCTGACGACAACCGCGGGGGCAGGATCGGTGCGACCGGCCATCAGCAGCTTGACGAGATCGTTCGTCCAGGCCTCGGCCTCGGCGACATAGACACCGTCGACATCGACTCGGTCCATCAGACGGATACCGCCCAGCGCTTCCAGTTGCGCGTCGAGGAGCCGCCCGGCATTGCAGAACTGCTCGTATCCGGTGTCGCCGAGGGCAAGCACCGCGAACCTCAAGTGTTCGAGCCGCTCGGCACCCTCGGCGCTGATCGCCTCCCAGAACAAGGAGGCGTTGTCCGGGAACTCGCCCTCGCCCCATGTCGAACACACGACAACGAAGTGGGTCGCCGATTGCAGGTCGGCCGGCTCGACTTGGTTGAGTTCGATTGCGGTGGCGCCGATGCCGAGGGACTCCTCGACCGCTTCGGCGAACGTCATGGCGGCATCCTCGGCATTACCCATGTCACTGCCGTAGCCCACAACCAGCGAGAGTTCTGGTTGAGAAGTCATGATCGCTCCCGTTGTCGTCGCATGCGAGACTCATCGTCCCCATAAGCTTAGTCTTACCTTAGTTTTATCTGGAGTGGGCCCGCAAGAAGGGGCGTTGCCGCGGGAAGTGCGTCGGGATTAGCTCTTGTCGCGCATACGCGACAGAAACGCCCGCATGTGCTGCTGAGGCTCCCCCGTCAGGAATGCCAGACCGAACTGCTCGACGCTGTCCTCGATCGCCCCATGAAGGCTCATGTCGAACCACTTGTTCAGTAGGCGCTTTTGTTGACGGACCGCGGCGGTGCCGAATCCACTGAGCTTCGTCGTGAGTTCGGCGATGCGGCGGTCCAGTTCTTCGGGCGCGGCGACCTCATGGACGAGTCCCCACCCGGCCGCCGTCTCGGCGTCGATCGTCTCGCCGGTCAACAACAACCAGCCCGCATGCGAGGCTCCGATCAGCGCGGGCAACAGGGCCGAATGGATAACCGATGGAATTCCGACGGCCACTTCCGGCATGCCGAATTTGGCCCCCGACTCGGCGATCCGCAGATCGCAGCAGATCGCTACCTCCAGGCCGCCGCCGAGACACCAACCCGCAAGTCGGGCGATGACGGGCACCGGGCATTCCCGAATCGCCTCACACAGCCCTGCGAGCCGACGGATGAAAACCTCGCCGGTGGACCGGTCCAAGTCGACCATCTCGTTGATGTCGGCGCCACCGATGAATGCCTTGTCGCCGGCCCCACGCAGCACCACGACCCGGACGTCGCTGTCGCTGCCGATCTCGCGGAACGCCTGGGTCAGTTCCTCGATGGCCCCGCTACCCAAGATGTTCAGCGTCTTGGAATTGACCAGCTCGACAGTGACCAGGCCGCCATCGCGGCCTAGTCGGACGAATCGTCGCTCCAACTAAGGGATTTCGCTGTGGTCGTCAGTAAAGCGGAATCCACACACCGAAGAACCAGTAGCCCCAACCACCGAACTGCCAGTTGAAGACCGGAACGACGGTGAAGGTGTTGTAGGCGAATGGCGAGAAGTTGGAGCGGGCATACACCACGTCACGCGGCGGCCCCACCCACGGGCGGTTCCAGCCCCCCGGAGGCGGCGGCCCGTCCCAGCCACCCGGAGGCGGCGGGCCGTACCAGTGTGGCGGCGGGTGGCCCGGAGGCGGGCCGTCGTTCCAGCCCCAACCCCGCGGCGGCGGCGGAGGTGGTGCCCCGTGGCCGACCACGCTGAAGCCGACCGACGAGTCCATCGGACCGCCGATCTCGGCGGTAGCCGTCAGGTAGGTGCCCCGCGGCTGGTAGGGCTCGTGCGGCGGTTGGGTGCTCGGCGCCACCACGGTCCGGGTGGGCCGCTGTCCGGACGGCGAGGTGGTCTGGCTGCCCGCCGGTGTCGTGGTTTGCGCACTCGGGACCGTGGTGGTTTGTTCGGCCGGCGTCGTCGTTTGGTTGGCCGGCGGTGTCGTGGTCTGTTGGGCCGGCGTCGTTGTTTGGCTGCCCGGCGGAGTCGTGCTCTGGGTCGCCGGCGCGGTGGTGCTCGGCGCACTCGCGCTGGTTTGCGGCGCGGTCGTTTGCGGACTCGGCTGCTCAGTGGTCTGCGGCACGGCCGTCGTCTGTGGGGCGGCCGTCGTCTGCGGGGCGGCCGTCGTCTGCGGCGCGGCGGTGGTCTGCGGAGCCGCCGTGGATGCCGGTGCGACAGACGTTGCCGGCGCCTCCGGGCTGTGCGGTCCACCGCCGGGTCCGCCTGGGCCGCCGTGGCAGTTGCCACCCGGGCACGGCGGCGGTGGGTCGAGCGGGAAGGCGCTCGCGAACCCCGGGTTCAACGCGGAGATGGTGAGCCCGGCCGCGAGCGCCACCGCGCTGACACGCTTCTTAGACATAGCTGCGTCCCCTCTGGGGTTTCGGCCCCGACGACGTCTACGGGCCCGGGTTACGGGCAGGTCAGGTCCATCTCGAACGGCTTGGTTATCGTCTGTGGCTGATCCGGATTGGTCATGTCGGTCCCGGTCGCCGTGCCCTTGATCGCGTATGTCTTGCCGTCCACCGCGGCCCCGGCATTGCTGGCTTGGTTCGGCGCGGCGTCGGAGTAACCGAGCGCGATGCCGTTCACGTTGCCCAACCCGACGGCGTGGACGATGGGCGGGTTGGCGTTGCTGATCACCGCGCCGACGCCCTGGGAGGCATCACCGATTCCAATGTTGATGTTGTCGCCGGCCGGTGTGCACGTGACCTGGCCGGTGACGTTCTGCTTCTGGCCGTCCACGATGACCTGGGGGCCGGCCGGTGCCGCCGCCGTACTCGATGCACCGGTGTTGGACTTGTTGCTCGAACAGCCGACACAGCTTGCGACCACTATGGCCACGCCGGCCGCGCCGATCACGATCGCACGTTTCACCGCCCACTCCTTCGTGTTGCTGGTGCCGCTATTTCCACGTTCGCCGCTGTCAACACCTACGGACCCTACCGGGCAGCATGGGGCCGCGCGGAAGACACCGGACCGGCTTGTACCCATTAGCGAGCGCTGCAAAACCGCAATTCCCGCAGGGCCAGTTGGTCGACACTCGTCACGGCAGGATGCGGATTCCCCACTTGCCCAGCAGCGGCTGTACGAGGGTGAAGTACGTGGTGTTGTCGTCGCCGTCGGGTGAGGACATCAAGAGACCAACCGCGCTCACGCTGCCGTCGTCGTTCTTCACGTACCCGGGACTGCCGCTGTCGCCACCCAGACTGAACACGCTGGCTTCGACCACGTTGCCGTCGATATGGGTGATCGAGCCGCAGGTCTCTCCCGTGACCGCCCCCAGCTTGCAGAAGGGAGTACCCACCTTAAGTTGGCTGCTGCCCAACACATCTCGCACCGGCAAACCGCCGACGCCACCTGATGGCACACCGACAGCAGGGTCGAGACGGATGATGGCGGCGTCGCGCTTGTCGCCTTCTTCCTCGCTGGCGGTGATCGGCCCGAGCGGGATGCTCGGGCCGTAGGTCCATATCGAACCGTCGTGCGCATCGCAGTGACCACTGGTCAGCAAATAGTAGCTGCCATCATCACCCTGGGCAGCGAAACCCGCTGTGCACGTTGCTCTTTCATCTTCGACCTGCACGCCCGGCGTCGGCGGCGCCTCTGCCGCAGCCGTATTCGCAAACATCGTCGCCGCCATCGGCATGGCAACAAACAGAATCAGCCACCGCAACCGCGTTTTATCCACGCCGCTCTCCTCTTGTCGGGCCAGGATGCTACCAGCCGGAGTCGACTCGTAGCTGGTCAGAGCGCGGCGGACCGCTGTTAGGAGTTTGCACCGGCCCAGGTCGCCGACGGCGGGCGATCGCAGGAAGGATCGATGCGATCGTGCGCCGCGCTCCTGACGCCGGTGAGCAGCGCCAGGACTTCCTCGCCGCTCCCATTCGTCGAGCCGGCGATCCACTCGGCGACGCAGACCCGGTCGATGATCCCCGGGCGGCCGTCGCGTCGCTCCGGCCCGGGCAAGGTAGCGCCCGCGGCCATCCCATCCGGTGGTGCCGACGATCTGGTCGCGCCGCCGGCGGTGTTGGTATCGGAACAAATATTGGCGATACCCGTACGCTGCTCGTGATGGCGGTTCAGCTCGAACGGCGGAGGCGCTATTCCGTGTCGACGTGGCGGGACAGGAAATCCAGGACGGCCCCGGCGAATACGTCGTTGCGATCTCCGGCGACCATGTGGCCGGCGCCGTGCACATCCGTGAACTCGACCTCGGGAAAGCGGGCGAGAAATTCGTCGGCGCGCTCCTGGCTGACCAGGTCGCTCACTTGACCACGAACCAGCAGCATCGGCACACCGCTGCGCAAGATTGCCTCGACGGCGGTGTGCATGCGATCGGCGTCGGTAACCTCGAACGGCGGGAAAGCCGCAGTGCCGCTGATGAATTGGGGATCCCAGTGCCAATACCAACGGTCTCCGCGGCGGCGCAGGTTGGTGGTCAGGCCTTCGAGATCGGTTGGCCGGGGCCGGTGCGGGTTGTATTCAGCGATCGCGTCGGCGACTTCCTCCAGCGAGGCGAATCCGGATTCCACCCGGTCTGCCATGAAGCTGTGAATGCGATTCGCCCCCGATTGCTCCATGTTGGGAACGATGTCGACAAGAACGACGGCACTGGCGATGCCGAGCGAAATCTCGCCGGCCAACAGCATCGAGGTGAATCCGCCCAGCGAGGCGCCCACCAGCACCGGTTTCGGGGGCAGGCCCCGCAGCACCTCTTGGACATCGGCGGCAAAGCTGGCGACACGATAGTCGCCTTCGCTGGACCAGTCCGACTCGCCATGGCCCCGCAAATCGATCGTGACGGCTTGCCAACCGCGTTTGGCGACCGCTGCGGCCGCGCGGCCCCAGGAGCGCCGCGTCTGTCCGCCGCCGTGCAGAAACACCACCGCCCGCGCACCCGGATCGCCCTGGCGGTCAGCCGCAATGCGAATGCCGCCCATCCCCGAGATGGAGAACTGTTCAGGAGCCGTCGTCATCAAAAGATGGTAAGGCGACCTCGCTAAGTCGTTGCCGCCCGGGGAATCGTGTGCACCGCGAAAGAACTCGACGAGCCGCGCGACGCCACCTCCCACGCGTGCATTGGGCCGGTGTCGCCACGTCGACGTACTCGTATCACTGCCTCAGTGGTGCGGCGCAATCCGGCGAGCTGGGCCGCCGCCGAAGCCCTCAGGACACCTGCTCCTTGTGGGCCTTGATCGGTGCGGTACTCGGCGGCAGCTTGAGCAGATTCCCGCGCAGGCTACCGCGGGTGGTGCGGACGGCCACCAACAACCAGGTGAAGAGCAGACCGGCATAGGCGATGGCCGCGGCCACCTTGAAGGCTGGCAGATGCGTGTGGGCGGCAAGTTGCGAAGTCCCAGTCACGAAGGTACCGACTGGGAACGTCAGGCTCCACCACGTCAGCGCAAACGGCATCCCGCGCCGCAACGTCCGCACGGTAAGCGCGGTGGCCAGCGCGATCCACAACACCGCGAAGCCCCACACCGGAACTCCATACAGAATCGCGAACGCATTGAGATTCCCGGCCACGTCGTGGTCGATGGAGCCGTGCAACGCGGCCGTACCGAGAAGTCCTGCGGCCGTGATGGATTGGCCAAGCGGACCCAACACGATCCAGAGTGTCGGCACTCGCGCGGTGCCCGAAGTGCCATACAGCACCAGCCGGCTCCAGATCATCGCGATGATGTTGAACGAGGCCAGCAACGACAACCCGAACATCGCATAACAGAAATAGAGCATGGTCTGACGGCCGGTGCCCGCGGCTATGTGCGGCAACAGCATCGCCCCCGTCGCCGCGGTCACCATCGGCGGAACCACGGGCATCAACCACCCGCCGAACGCCGCGTCGGGTTCGACGTCGTGCTGGGTGAACATCAAAAACGGGATGGTGACCGAGGTGAACAGCCCGCCGAGGGTTCCAGCGGTCCACAGCACCCAGTCCAGGTCGACGCCGATGCGCGCGCCGATCAGATCCTTGCCCACCACGATCGCTCCCCCGCCGACCGTCATCAGCGCCATTGGCGCGGCGCCATAGAAATGGGCCATTTGCGGATTGCGGGCATGCCCGCGCGCTACCGTCGGGTGCAGCAACCAGTGACCGCCAACCAAAACGATCAGCAACGCCAGCAGCGCGGCGGCGATGACCCACACCGCTTCCGCGAACGCGCGCAGGCCCACAATATGGAATGGCAGCGTCGCGCCACCGATAGCAACGATTCCTGTCCCCATTACCGAGGCAAACCAATTGGGCCCGATATTGCCGAGCATCTCGACGCGAGTATGCGACGGCGGAGAGTTGTCAGAGGTTGCACGCGTCATAGCTGACAGACCCTACTTCCCCGGGATTGCTCAAGGTTGCGCTTACACTCCATCGGTGACGTACTCCGTGCAAACGAGGCAGACCGTGAACAGAGCCCGAATCGTGGTCGCGATCATCGTCATGCTGGTAATCGGTGTGCTCGCGCTTCCGACCAAACAGCGATGCGGTGCGCCGGGCCTCACGTGCGCGACGACATTGGACAAGCAGGGCCACATTCACTATTACTACGAGGTCGAACCGCTCGGCATATATCTCGCGGAAATCGCCACCGGTTCGAATATTCGGGTCTTCTACCATTCGGGCGAGGACCTCGAAAACGTGCGCTAGACGCTGTGCTGCAACAGCTTTCGTTATCCGTGGCAAACCTGCAACGCGTACGTCAGCTGCTCTTCGGACGGCGCGTCGAGCTGAGATAAAACCGTAAGCGCTGGGTTCACGAAGTCCTTCTGGATACCGAATTTCGTGAGGTTCAGCATCATCTCGACGGTGTCGGGTGCCGTCCGTCTGGCGTGTGTGCCGGGATCGCTTCCGATGTCGGCAGCGTCGGATCGGATGTTGCGGATCACCAACTCGTCGGTGCCCGGCCGCTGATCGAGCACGGCGAACGCGCTGCCGTTGTTGGCGAGGTGGTAGGTCAATTGGTAGCCCGGCGCCGCCGGCAGCGGTTGAGAGAAGTGCACCGCGAGCTGCAGCACGTCGGCCCGAGGATGGGTGACACCGACCGAGTCCACGGTGAGCGCGGGCGGTGGCCTGGTCACCGACTGCATCTGGCAAATAAGTCGGTCCGGCAAATGCGACCAATCGTCGCGTGAAGGCCGCACCCAGTTGTAGAAACCGACGATCACCACGGCCACCAACAGAACCAGGGGTATCACCGTGCGCAGACCCGGCGGGATGTCCTGCCAGACCCGCCGTAAGCCGTGCTCAGGAGCCTCCGGGTCGGCAGTGTCTCCGTCCGGTGACGAGTCGGCATCGATCTCGACGGCCATGTTTTCCTCCTGAGGCCGGCCCGCGACGCCTGCGAACCGCCAAGCTCGACGCATATTAGCCAAAACATGCTGGTAGCGGAAAGATTTGGGGCGGCAATTCGGGCGATTCCTCGGCGTGAGAAGGGCCACAGTGAGCCGTTCGCGGCCACCTTGGTTGGGGGCTTCACAGCAAGCTACCGCATACTTGACCTCATGCTTTTCGCCCGATCACCGCAAACCGCCGACGCGGAGTCGAGTCGTGCGCGGGTGAAGGGTCAAGGTCTCTGATGGCACGCTCCGGCGGCGCACATCGCCGCCATCGAGCGGTTCGCCAGCCCTCGCCGCTGCGCAGGGGGGTGACACGGGCGTTCATGACGCTGGTGTCGACCGCAGCAGTATTGATGACCGGCGCGGGCTACTACGTGGCGCACGGCGCGCTGGGCGGAATCACCGTCTCGGAAGCCCTGACCCCCGAGGATCCGCGATCCAGCGGCGACAACATGAACATCCTGCTGATCGGGCTGGACTCACGAAAAGACCAAGACGGCAACGACCTCCCCAATTCGATCCTGAAGCAGCTGCACGCCGGCGACTCCGATGACGGTGGCTACAACACCAATACCCTGATACTCGTGCACGTCGGCGCCGACAACAAAGTGGTCGCCTTCTCGATCCCCCGGGACGACTGGGTGCCGTTCAACGGCGTTCCGGGGTACAACCACATCAAGATCAAAGAGGCGTACGGCCTCACCAAGCAGTACGTCGCCCAGAAGCTCATCAACCAGGGTGTAAGCAGCCAAAAAGAGCTCGAGAAAAAGGGCCGTGAAGCCGCCCGGGCGGCGACCTTGCGCGCGGTGCGCAGCCTGACCGGCGTTCCGATCGACTATTTCGCCGAAGTCAACTTGGCCGGCTTCTACGATCTGGCACAGAGCCTGGGCGGTGTGAACGTCTGCCTCAACCACGCCGTCGAGGACTCCTACTCCGGCGCTGATTTCCCGGCTGGGCCGCAACGACTGGATGCCTCCGAGGCGCTGGCCTTCGTCCGGCAACGTCATGGCCTGGACAACGGCGACCTGGATCGTACCCATCGGCAGCAGGCATTCATTTCGTCGGTCATGCGTGAGCTGCAAGATGCGGGCACCTTCACCAACCTGGACAAGATGAAGAGCCTGATGGCGGTGGCCCGCAAGGACGTCGTACTGTCGGCCGGCTGGGACGAGGACATGTTCCGCCGCATGGGCGAAATCGCCGGAAGCGCTGCGGCAAACCAGGTGGAGTTCCGGACACTGCCGGTGGTCCGCTACGACAACATCAACGGCCTAGACGTCAACATCGTCGACCCGGCGGCGATCAAGGCCGAGGTGGCGGCCGCGATCGGTATCGATTCGTCGACCAGCTCATCGCCGACGACCGCCGCCAAGCCGAATCCGTCCACCGCCATCGACGTGGTCAACGTCGGGACCACGAGCGGTCTGGCCAGCCAGGTGTCCCACGGCCTGAAAAAGTACGGCTACACCTCGGTTCAGGCCCGCGACCGCACCTGGTTCGACCCGAGCACCGCGTCCGTCCAGTACGGCGCGGGCGCCGAAACCGACGCCCGCAATATCGCCGGCCTGCTGAACCTGGATACACCGACCCAGCCCGATTCCACGCTGCAGCCGGGACACGTCCGCGTGACCGTCGACACCAACTTCACGATGCCGACGCTGGACGAATCCATGGACGACGATTCTTATTCGTCGTCCTCGTCGTCGACCACGACGTCAAACAAGAGCAGCTGGAACTACGGCTACGGCACCAGCACCTACCCGACACCCGATCAGGGCAAACCGATCGACGGCGGCGGAGTGCCCTGCGTCAACTAGCCGCGCTCAAGCGTGTGTGCCGCCGTCCATTCGAATTTCGGTGCCCGTGATCCAGGCTCCGTCGTCGGACACCAACATGGCGATCACGCCGGCGACGGCTTCGGGTCCGGCCATTCCCGCGCCGCTGGATTCCGTCGTGGTCGGCAGGATCGGCATCAGCCGGGGAAACAACGACCAATCCGCGTCCTTCGGGATGTATCCGCCGGTGGCATCGGTGATCCCGGATTTGATGCTGCCCGGCGCGACGCACGCCGCCCGCAGACCGTCCTTCGCGTACTCCAGCGCCAGGGAATGGGTGAAGGCCTGGATTCCACCCTTGCTCGCGGCGTAGGCCGCCATATACGGATGGGCGAACGACGCCGAGGTCGAGCTGAAGTTCACGATCGCGCTGCGCGAATTCGCCAATAGTGACGGCAGCGCTTCCCGGACCACCAGGAAGGTACCGGTCAGGTTGACGTTGATGATCTGATTCCACTGATCGAGTGTGGTCTCGTGGGTGTGCGACGCGCGCAGGATGCCGGCCGCGTTGACCACGGAATCCAGGCCGCCGAGCTTCTCGACCGCCCAGCACACGCCGTCGATCACCGAATCCTCGTCACCGACATCGATCGGCATCGTGGTGAGTCGCTGCGCCGTCGCTGCCTCGTCGGCGCCGGCCTGGGTGGTGCTCAGACCGTCGGCGGAGATATCGGCGGCCACGACGCTGGCCCCCTCGCGCAGCAACCGCAACGCGGTGGCCTGCCCGATCCCCGATGCGGCGCCCGTCACCAGGATCCGTTTGCCCTCGAGTCTGTTCATCTTGCTTCTCCTGGGTTAAACCACTCCGCGTAGCGCGTCCTCGCCGAACATCTGCACCATCATCGAGGAGTAGTCCGGGCCGCGACGCAAAATATGGCCGCCGTCGACGTTGATGCACTGTCCGGTGATCCAGGCAGCCGCGTCGCTGAGCAGGAACAGGACCAGGTTGGCCACGTCCTCGACTTCACCGCACCGCGGCAGCGGCGTACACAGCGCATAGTCGCCGCTGATCTCCGGCGACTGAATCACGGCGGCGTCCACCAGATCGGTGCGGATCAGGCCGGGACGGACGCTGTTGACGCGTACCCAGGACGGCCCGAGTTCGTCGGCGGCCAACATCATCATGTGGTCGATCGCCGACTTGGTGACGCCGTAGGGCCCGAACCACCGGTGCGTGTTGCTGGCCGCGATCGACGAGATTCCGACGAACGATCCGCCGCCGCCGCGCACCAACTCACGCCCGACGTGCTTGAGCACGTACATGGTGCCGTTGACGTTGAGGTCCACGGTGTTTCGCCACGACTCCGAGTCGGTGTGAGTGATCGGCCCGATGGTAAGCGAGCCGCCCGCGCAATGCACCGCGCCGTGCAGCCGACCGTGCCATGCGGTTGCGGCGTCGACCGCACGGGACACCTCGTCCTCGTTGGTGACGTCGGCGGGCTCGTAGCGGATCGCGCCGCCCTTACCGGCACTATCGGCCAGCGCCTGGACCTCCTCGACGGCGCCCGCCAAACGGTCGGCATTGCGGCCGACGATCATGACGGAAGCCCCGGCGACGGCCAGCCCGGCGGCCACACCCTTACCGATGCCGCTGCCGCCGCCGGTGATCAAATACGTCCGGTCTTCGAAAGATAGCTGCACGCGGGGCCCTCTCAAACTGGAACAGGTTCTAGCCATAGAAGCATGCAGCACCCGCCCGGAATATCGCTACCCCGGGTCTCGTTAGGCGAGAAGCCTGCCGAAATTGCTACGGCGTATCACGGCGCGCGACCTTGGTCGGCTTCGCCGCACGCCAGTCCTCGACGTGCGGCGGCTGGCCGACCGGCCACCTGTTCTCGTTGAACGCCGCCCAGTGTGCGTGGCCCAGCAGGTGGACGTGGAATGCGTGGCGCAGCGCCTCGGTGTAACCCATCGCGTCGGAGGCGGCGTTGACCGAATCCTTGATCAACAGCGACGCCATCGTGGGCCGCTCGGCGACACGTCGCGCGAATTCCAGTGTCTTTTCCTCTAATTCGTCGGCCGGGAAGACCTTGGAAACCATACCGAGCCGATGGGCCTCGTCGGCATCGATCGAATCACCGGTCAGCAGAAGTTCTTTGGCCTTTCGCGGACCGAATTCCCATGGGTGAGCATAGTATTCGACGCCGGGCATGCCGAGCCGGACGGCGACGACATCGCTGAACTTCGCGTTGTCGGCCGCGACGATCAGATCGCATGCCCAGATCAGCATCAGGCCAGCTGAGATCGCGTTGCCCTGCACCTGGGCGATCGTGATCTTGCGCAGATCGCGCCAGCGGCAGGTGTTTTCGAAGAAGAAGTGCCACTCCTGGTGGTAAAGCTTCTCCATGATCGGCTCGTAAGTCGCGCCGTGAGAACGGAAGGTCGGGTGCTGTCCCGGCCCGGGGGCGCGTTCGGCCAGCGCCTGCTCGGAGCCCAAGTCGTGGCCGGCGGAGAAGTTCCTCCGCGCGCCGCCAGGATCACCACACGCACGGTGTCGTCGGCCTCGGCCCGGCCGAACGCCTCGTCGAGCTGGACCAACAGGCCGCGGCTCTGCGCATTGCGGGCCTCGGGCCGGTTCAGCCAAATCCGCGCTATGCGACCCTCGTCGAGGGTCTCGTAGGCCACCAGCTCGTTAGCGCTGGCGTTGGCCGCCGCGGCGTCGGCTTCCTCGGAGACTGTCATTCGGCCCACCTCGTTCGTCGTTGAATACGCCTTGTTTACACATTACGGCGAGCGTGTAAGCAACCTGGAATTGGGTTGGCCGCCGCCCGCCGAGCGAGGGCCGGCCGGGCTACGGCCGGTCGAGTGCGGCCGCGAGGAGGGCGGCCGCGGATTTGAGCAAGCCCTGGGAGCGGGCCAGTTCCGCGTTCTCTTCCTTCAACTGATCGAGCTCGGTCGAATCGTCGGAGGCAACCGCCGGGGTGCCGTCGCTGCGGCGGGTCCGTTCGTGCACGGTCTCGGTCACCGTGTTGCCGAGCGTGTCGGTGACCGCCCGGATCGCCATCCGCTCCATGTCGTGCCGTCCGTGCACAGCGGCGACCGTGCGCGTCTCCTCGAGGTGCGCTACCCCGTTGACCGCGACCGGCGGCGGTACCGCTCGCAATTGCTGTCGCGCTACCTGGCCCGCCGCGGCCTCTGCGCCGGAGGCGACCGCATGCGGCTGTTCCAGCAGGTGGTGCAGCTCGGCTTCGTGGTGTTCTATCTCCGATTCCCGCTGGGCGAGTCGGGCTTCGTGCTGCTCGAACTCGGCTTCCTGCTGGCGAAGTTCGGATTCCCACTGGTTGAGCTCGGCTTCCCGGCGGCGAAGCTGGGACTCCCGCTGGGCGAGCTGGGCTTCGTGCTGCGCGACCTCGGCTTCGTGCTGGGCGAATTGGGCCTCGCGCTGCGCGACCTGGGCTTCCCGATAGCGAAGCTGAGCGACCTGCTGCGGAAGCGGCGTTCCCCGATGGGCGAGCTGGGCCTCCTGGTGGCGAAGCTGATCCTCGTGCTTGCGAATTTCCACTTCTTGCCTGCGGATTTCACCTTGCTGCTCGTGCAGAATGGCTTCGCGCTGGGCGAGCTCGGCTTCTCGCTTCTTGAGCCCACCATCGCGATTGCGGAGCTCGGCGTTGCGGTGCCGGAGTTCGGCGTCCTCTTCGATGTGGCGGATCAGCTCTTGCTCAACCAGGTCGATGAACAGGTCGACTTCTTGCTCGCTGTAGCCACGCTTACCAATGCGCGCCCGAGAGAACGCGACATTGTGAACATCGGCCGGGGTGAGAGCCATTGTTCTTCTCCCGAAGTCTTAGACGTCAGCGCAACGCCAAAGTTCGGCGCACTGCGGCTTAGGATAATTCGTTTGTCGTGATGACATCCTGGTTTGCCTTTGAACAACTGGACATCCGTCAGTAGACAGACAGGTGCGGCCCCTTGCAGGCTACCGCGACGCAACCTCTCGACACCATGGTGTAACAGAATCTTTCCACGTCGAGACCATGATCACCGTGGCTTCGACCCGCCTAGACCGAGTTACCCGAACGTCAATTGAGACCCGCACGGACTCCGCCGGACGCCGGGCGCCGGGGCCTCGCAAACATTCGCCAGGACGCCTCGCGGAAACACCGATGAAAGCGAATCTTCGGGTTTAAATCCGGCCACCTTGCTCGGCCCTCGGGCGCGAGGCCCGATACGGCGTCTCGCCCAGGAAGATTCGGTATTTGTTAACAATTCCGGTGCCTTGCACGAACAAATGACCGCACATAGATTTCGGCCAGGTGTGCGGCATCGGTAAACCGGGTCCTACGGGCTGGCAGGCTCCGCGCCGCAGCAGACGGCTGCGGGCGAATATCGGCGTCGCATAGAGTTGTGCCATGCCTACAAAATCTGATCCTGGCGAAATCGGCGATGTCGAGCCGCTGGCCGACAGCACCGCCAACCAGGCCAGGCGGGTCGTCGCCGCGCACGCCAACGACGCCGACGAGTGCCGCGTTTTCTTGTCCATGCTCGGTATTGGACCGGCGAAACTCGACGCATAAATGGCTTCCCGGGGAGGCCCGAGCTCGAAGGCTGCACATGTCGGGAATTCCGACTTTGTGGTGGTCGCCAATCGGCTACCGGTCGATTTGGAGCGGCTCCCCGACGGCTCCACGGCCTGGAAGCGTAGCCCCGGGGGGTTGGTGACGGCCCTGGAGCCGCTGCTGCGCAAACGCAGCGGGGCGTGGGTCGGCTGGCCCGGGGTGGTCGACGAGGAAGTCGACGTCGACGACGAGCCCATCGCCCAGGACGAACTACAGCTCTACCCGGTGCGCCTGTCCGCCGACGACGTCGCCCAGTACTACGAGGGATTCTCGAACGCGACCCTGTGGCCGCTGTACCACGACGTCATTGTCAAGCCGATCTACCACCGGGAATGGTGGGATCGCTACGTCGAGGTCAACCAACGCTTCGCCGAAGCCACCTCCCGCGCCGCGGCCGACGGCGCGACGGTGTGGGTGCAGGACTACCAATTGCAGCTGGTCCCCAAGATGCTGCGCACGCTGCGCCCCGACCTGACGATCGGCTTCTTCCTGCACATCCCGTTCCCGCCCGTCGAGCTGTTCATGCAGTTGCCATGGCGCACCGAGATCATCGAAGGCCTGCTCGGTGCCGACCTGGTCGGCTTCCACCTCGTCGGTGGCGCCCAGAATTTCCTGTTTCTTTCCCGACAACTGCTCAGCGCCAATACCTCCCGTGGAGCCGTCGGTGTGCGGTCGCGGTTCGGCGAGGTGCAACTGGAATCCCGCAGCGTGCGAGTGGGTGCCTTTCCGATCTCGATCGACTCCGGCACTCTCGACGGGGTGGCCAAGCATCGCGACATCCGGCGCCACGCCAAAGAGCTCCGCACAGAGTTGGGCAACCCGCGCAAGATCCTGCTGGGTGTCGACCGGCTCGACTACACCAAGGGCATCGACGTTCGGTTGAAGGCCTTTTCCGAACTGCTCTCCGAGGAACGCATCAAACGCGACGACACGGTGCTCGTCCAGCTGGCCACCCCCAGCCGCGAACGCGTGGAGAGCTATCAGCTGCTGCGCGACGAAATCGAACGCCAGGTCGGCCACATCAACGGCGAATACGCCGAAGTCGGCCATCCGGTGGTGCATTACATCCATCGGTCGGTTCCCCGCGACGAACTCATCGCGTTCTTCGTGGCCAGCGACGTCATGCTGGTCACCCCGCTGCGGGACGGCATGAATCTGGTAGCCAAGGAGTATGTCGCCTGCCGCAGCGATCTCGGCGGTGCGCTCGTTCTGTCCGAATTCACCGGCGCCGCAGCCGAATTGCGACAGGCTTACCTGGTCAACCCGCACGACCTGGAGGGCGTCAAGGACGCGATCGAGGCAGCGCTGAACCAGCCGGCCGACGAGGGCCGCCGACGGATGCGGTCGTTGCGGCGCCAGGTGCTCGCTCATGACGTGGACCGCTGGGCGCGGTCGTTTCTCGATGCGCTCGCCGAGGCGCATCCACCGGGCACGAAATAACGGCAACCGACCCATGGTGTTGACGCCGAAACGCTGTGATACTCGATGCAGCTAAAGGGAAGACCGGAAGGGAGGGCACTGTGAAAATGCGTCGCGCGCTGGCCGCAGGAGCCGGCGTCTTCTCAGCGGTGGCAATAGGAATCGCGCTGGAATCGGGCAATCCGGCACGCGCTCTGGGCCCTCCGGCGGACGGGACCTACCACTACAACGAGGCGGGCGTCTCGGGGGTCACCTGGACCGTCACGGCAATATGCGATCAGCCCTCCGGAACCCGGAACATGAACGACTATTCCGACCCGATCGTGTTCGCGATGCAATGTGCGCTCAACGTCGTGAGCGCCACGGATCAGAAGATCTCCGCCGCCGACAAGCTGCAGAACTTCAGCGGCCGGGCCCGAATGTCGAGCATGCTGTGGACTTTCGGCGTCGACAAGCCAGACGGCGTCTCATGCCCGGGCGGCGGCACCGCGCAGTCGACCGACACCTGGGCCTTCAGCGACGAAACCATGAGCGGCACGCATACCACGATGCACGGTTCGGTCTGCGGCTTGGAACCGGCGATGAAAAAACACCGTTCTCGCTGCAGCTGACCGGGCCTCCGCCCAGCCCGATCCAACGTTATCCCATGCAGTGCAACAACATTGCGATCTGCTACTGATGGCTGATGGCTAGATCGGCGTGATGTAGGCGATCAGCCATTTGTCGCCGATCTTCTTGAAGTCCACCCGTAACCGGCTGCCGTCGTAGAGCGGCTGCCGGGTCTTATCGGTCACGGTCCGGTTCATGTACACCATCACCGATGCCGAATCCCGCTTTGCTGACATGACCCCAACGCCAACGACATTGGCCTGGACGACCACCTCGCGCTTCTTGGCCTCGGGAATGATCTGCGCATTGGCGCTCTTCTGAAATTCCTGACGATAGTCGGGCGTCAGCATCGGATACGCGTCGGCGAGGCTGCGTTCGACGGTCTGGTAGTCGTAGGCGAAGACCGCAGGCACCTCCTTGGCGGCGAGCTGCGGCAGCACCGCCCGTGCCGTCTGCTCGCCGCGGATCTCGACCCGTTCCCAGTAGAACCAGCCGGCCGCCGCGGACAACCCCACGATGCCGACGACCGCGAGGTACCCCGCGGCGATGACCAGCCATCGCCGCATCAGTTGCCTCCGTCGGGATATTTCAGGTCATAACCCGTCATGTGTCCCTGCTCATCCTCGTGGACGATGACCCGCAGCCGGTACGGCTGCGACGGCTTGTGGACACCGTCGATATCGGCCACCGTGACGCGCACCGACACCAACACCGAGGCGTTATCAGTAGCCGTGTCAATGCCTTCCAGGGCCGCGCCGTTGATCACTGCCTCGGATGTCGCATTGGTGGAGCGGAACAGGGCCTTGAGGTTTTCGATATTGTTGTTGGCGCCGAGCATGCCGCGCAGCGGACCGCTGGTGCCGTTGTAGAACCGGTTCACGCTGTCGTCGATGTTGTCCTGCTTGTAGCTGAACATGTTTTGCACCGTCTGCGTGGCGGTGTCGACGAAGTGCTGATCGTGGGCCTGCGCCGCCTCGGCGTGCCGTTGGGAAACGATCAAGGCGGTCAGACAGCCGGCCAGCGCGCCAATCGCTAGCAGCCCGGCAGCCAACGAAACCCAGCCAACCATGCGCGCATTCGGCCGTCGCCGCGGTGGCGGCTTGAGCGCCTTGAGGTTCTTGACGCGTTTGGCCGGTTGCTTCTTAGCTTCGGCCGAAACCTCGAGCGCAACCTCGGTGACCGCGCTCGAATCACTGTTCGCCGGACCTGCCGGGCGCGACGCCCGGCGACGGGCACGCGGTGCCGTCGTTTGGTCGCCATTGACTGCGGAGGCCACTACATCGGCCTTGGATCAAGCATCAGGTCCTCCCAATTCTCGGCGTTGGACGTGTTCGCGCCGGCCGCGAAGATACCAGTGCCTCCTGCCGGGTCCCGGAATGCTCCGGTGCTTTCGTCATAGGTCGTGTACGCGGGGCCGTTAGGCAGGCTCGGCGCGACTGGCGGCCCCATAGCCTGTGGTGGCGATGGCGGCGGCAGCCACTTCGGGAACGGGATCTGGGGCGGCACCGGCGGGACGCCCGGCGGCATCCATGACGGATTGCCCGGCGGCGGCCCGCTGTCGTTTGGCGGCGGCGGATCGAAGGCGGGCTGCTTGTTGGGCAACGGCCCGGGCCCGGGCACCACACCAGGTGGCGGCGGCCCGACGATCGGAGTACCCGGATCCGGCTCCGCTTCTAGCGGAATGTAGGGGAACTTGTTGGGCGGCAAAGTGTTCAGCCCATTTGTCTGGGGCGTGTTGTACGGGACCGGTGGACCACGCCACGGGTTACGGCCGATCGGAACATAGCCCTTCGGGTCACGACACAGCTGAATCGTCGGAGCCCGCTTGCCGGGAAATTCTTGGCAGGGGTAGTTGCGTGCGCCGCGCACGGTGCTCGGATCGTTCTGAGCGACCTTGCAGTACATGTCTCTTGGCAGCTCGCGCACCGTCTCGTCGGCCGGTGTACGCATCAACGGTGGCGGCAGGAAGCCGACGGCGCACGGCGGCGGGTCGTTGAGGTCGAGCTTGAAGTCCAGCTTGCCGCCCTCGTCAAGAGGAGGCCCACCCGCCATCGTGATGATCGCGGCGAACAGCGCCGGCAGCACGACCAGGAGTTGTTCGATCGACTTGTGGTAGATGACGCCCACCCGACCCAGGTTGGCGAGGCTGGCGGCCAGCGCGGGGAAACTGGGGCGGATGCCGGTGAACGCGGTGTTGGCCTCGTCGATTGCGTCCGGTGCGGTCGCCAGCGTCGACCGAAGCTGAGGGTCGGCGTGTTGCACCTCGGAAGTGAACCGCGCCAACCCATCTGCCAGCGACTTGATGTCGGCGCCGGCGCGGATCTGGGATTGCAGGAGTGGGCCCGCCTGATCGATCAACTGCGAGACCTGCGGGTAGTCGGCGTTGGCCTCATCCACCAGTAACCGGGCCGATTCGAGCAGCCGGGCCAGCTCCGGCCCCGACCCGTTAGCCGCCTGGAATGTCTCGTGCAACAGCTCCCGTAACTTGGTGTCCCCGAGGCTGTTGACCAGCGTCTCGGCCCGTTTCAACAGATCGGAAACATCTTGGCCGATCCGGGTGTTGGCCCGATCGATCCGAGATCCGTTGTGCAACTTGGTCGATGCCGGATCCTTGGGCGGCACCAGGTCGACGTATTGCTCACCGACCGCCGAGACACTCTTCACGGTGGCGACGACGTTCGACGGAATGGGAGTGCCGCTGTTCAGCCGCATTTCGGCGGTAACACCGTTGGGGTTCAGCCCCACCGACTCCACCCGGCCGACCGCGACTCCCCGATAAGTGACGTTTGCGCTCTTGTACAGGCCGCCTCCGGCGACGAAGTCGGCACTGGCCAGATAGGTTCCGATGCCGAACGTCGCGGGCAGCCGCAGATAGAAGATCGCCATGATGGTCAGCGTGATCGCGGTGATCAACGCGAATATCCAGAGCTGAATCCTGGTGAGTTTGTCTATCATCTGCGCCGCGCCTACTGTCCCGAAGCCGTGCCGGGTGGAATCTTGAACGGGTCGGCCGCCTGTCCGGACAGGTTGGCCAGTTCGCCGGTCAAGAAATCGGGCGGGTTGAGGATTTCGCTCATGTGCATCATGTTCGGATCGAGCGCATACGACGTGGTGAAGAACGTCTCACCAAGCCGGCGCAAGGTGAGGTCGAACGTGGTGAACACGTTGAGGTAATCGCCCCGCACGGCTTGCTTGATGCCGTAGTTGGGGAACGGGAACGTCAGCAATATCTGCAGCGACGTGACGAGATTCTTCCGGTTATCGTTGAGCGCCTTCACCACCGAGTACAGAGCTTTGAGATCTTCGGCGAAGTCCACCTTCGTCTTCGACAGCACGTGCGAGGTAACCGTCGCCAATTTCTTCAGCGCGGAGAACGCCTCGACAATGTGTTCCCGGTTCTTGTTGAGTACCTTCAGCGCTTCGGGCAGAGTGTCGAGCGCCCGGCCCAGGTTGGCCTTGTCGCGCTCCAGGGTCGCGGAAAATCGGTTCAGACCGTCGACCGCGTTGATGATGTCGCCGACCTGCCGGTTGAGTCCCGAGGTCAGTTCGGCCAGCCTGGGCATCAGATCCTTGAACTGGCCTTGCCGACCGGCCACGGCCTGGTAGGTCTCGTCGGTGATCTCTTCCAGCGCACCGAGATTGCCCTTGTTGACCACGACACCGAGGGCAGAGAAAACCTCTTCGGTCGTGGGGAAGCGGCCCGTGTTTGACTCCGAGATCTTGGAACCGTCGACGAGCCTGCCGGTGGCCGGCTTGCCCTTCGGCGGGGCCAGATCGATGTGCAGCGAACCGAGCAACGACGTCTGCGCGACCGTCGCGGTCGCGTTAGCCGGCAGCACGACGTTCTTGTCCAACGCCAATTTTACTGCGGCATAGAAAGATCCGTCCGCTCGCTGCTCGGCAGCGATACCGGACACACTGCCGACCGTGACATCGTCGACCATTACCGGCGAGTTCTGCGGCATCGTGGCGACATCGGGCATCTCGACAGTGATCGAGTATGCGCCACTGCCGTGACCGGCGGTGCCAGGCATCGACAGCGAATTCAGGCCGCCGAATTGGCAACCGGCGAGCAACACAGTGCCCGATGCCAATGCGCTGCTGCGCAACAGGATTCTTCTCATCCGCCGGCCCCCGGGCCATTTTGCAGCCCCGCCGAAGGTCCCTGCGCGGGACCCGGAAGGGGACCGAACGCGGATCCGGGTGCTGGTCCCGGGGCTGGCGCCGGGCCAGCACCAGCCGGCGCGCCCGGCGGCGGGCCGGCCTGCGGGGCCGTCGGCACCAGCAGAGCCTGCAGGTCCGCCGGATTCTGGACGGCGGGCGGCGGGACACCCGGGGCCGGTATCCACGTCAGCTGCGGGATCGGTGTCTGCGCCTTGGCTTGGGTTTCCGGTGTGTCGTAGATGATCTGGCCCTTATACGCCGTGATCGTGTTGAGCGGGTGGAACATGACCGGCGGGTAGTTCACCGCCAGCCGGCGCAGCACCGGCCCCAGGCGCTCGCGGCACAGCTCGGCGCGCCGATAGTAGTCGGGTGCCCTCGACCCCGCCGCGGTTTCGAACGACCCGCCGCAGATGAACTGCACCGGGTTGGCGAACTCGGGGATGGACAACAGGCCGTTCAGTGTGCCCTGTGCCGGGTCATAGATGTTGTAGAAGTTGGCGATACCGGGACCGGCGACGTGCAAGATCTGTTCGATGTTGTCGCTCTGATCGCTCAATGTCTTGCTGAAGTCGTTGAGCTGGTTGACCGTATCGATCAGCGTCGAGTTGTTCTCGTGCAGGAAGCCGCGGATATCGGTCAGTGCTTGATTGAGCGTGCCCAGGGTGTTGTCCAGGTGGCGCGAGCTGTCGGCGAGTACCTGCGACACCGAGGCCACGCTTCCGGCGAACTGCACGATCTGCTCGTTGCTCGCCGACAACGCGTTGACCAGAACCTGCAGGTTCTTGACCGTACCGAAGATGTCATTGCGTGAATCCCCCAGTCGCCCAGCAACCTGCGAAAGCTCTTGCAGCGCACCGTGGAACGATTGGCCCTTACCATCGAACGTGTCCGCGGCCTGATTGATCGCCGCGCCCAACGGGCCCTGCACGGACCCACCCGCCGGGCCCAGCGAGACGGCCAGTTGGGTCAGCGCCTCCTTGACCTCGTCCCATTCCACCGGGACCGCGGTGCGGTTCAGGTCGATGCTCGCGCCGTCGGGCAGCACCGCCCCGCCGGTATATGCCGGGGCAAGCTGAATGAACCGCGCCGCCACCAGGTTCGGCGACATGATAACGGCCTTGGCATCCTTCGGGATCTTCACGTCCTTGGGCACCGTCATCGTGATTTTGACGTCCGACGGCCGCGGTTCGATCGAGTCGATCTTGCCGATCGGAACGCCCAGGACACGTACCTGATCACCGGGGTACAGCCCGACCGCGGACGTGAAGTAGCCAACGATGGTGCGGTTATTCGCTTGGGAAGTAAGCACATACACGCCGCCCACCAGCACCGCGATCAGCGCGATGATGGTGGTGTAGCGCAGCCCGCGGCTGCCGGCGATTCGCTGGATCATGGCGACTTCGGTCGGATGGTCCAGCGTTCTTGGATCAACCCGCGCAGGTAGTCGGAGAGGCTGGCCGGCAGCTTACCCGGCTGGTAGAAGAAGTCGAACATCGTCGCCAGTAGCGGTGCCGGGATCACACCGTATACGTTGACGTTGAATCCGGGCCCGGATCCCACGACCTCGCCGAGCTCGGTCGCATAGGTGGGCAACCGTTTCAAGGCCTCGGTGATGTAGTCGCGGCGCTCGTTCAGATTGCTCAACACGTCGTTGAGTTTGCTCAGGGCCGGGCCGAACTCCTTGCGGTTGTCGGCCACGAACCCAGACAGCTGTGCCGACAGGCCGCTGATGCCCGAGATCAATTGTCCCAGCGCGGCGCTGCGCTCGTCGAGCGCGGCGAACAACTCGTTGCCGTCGTCGACCAACTTGTTGACCTGGTCGGCGCGTTGCGACAACACACCAGTCACCGATTTCGCGTGTGCCAGCAGGCTTTGCAGCGCCTCGTCCCGCCGGTTCAGCGTGCGCGATAGCGACGTCACCCCGTCGAGCGCGCCGCGCAGTTCCGGGGTCGCGCCGTGCAGCGTGTCGGTGAGAACGTTCAACGCCTGTTCGAACTGCGGCTTGTCCAGGTCGTTCGCGTTTTGCCCCAAATCCTCGAGCGCGCCGGCCAGCGTGTACGGCGTGGTCGTGCGGCTGCGCGGAATAGTGGTCGCCTTGCCATGACCCGCGGGAGTCACCGCGATCGAGCGCTCGCCGAGGATGGTGTCGGTACGGATCGCGGCCAGCGACTGGTCACCGACCGCGATGTGGCGATCCACCGAGAACGTCACCTTCGCGCTGTCTCCGGCCAGTCCGACAGCCTGCACCTTGCCGACCTTGAAGCCCGACACGTAAACGGAGTTGCCGGGCGAGATGCCGCCGGCGTCGCTGAAGTAAGCGTCGTAGACCCGGCCCTGCGGATAGAACGGCAAGTTGGCGTAGCCGAATGCGAGCAACACCACGCAGAGAACCAGCACTACACCGAAGACCCCGGTGCGCAAGGGGTCACGTTCGCGCTTGGCGTTACTTGGCAAAAGCGCACCTCCCTACGCTGGGATCCACCTGGCCACCCAAGGGCAGGCGGATGTCGCTACCGGCCGGTCCGTTGATCTTGATCGTCACCGAACAGAAGTAGATGTTGAAGAATGACCCGTAGGCGCCGAGTGCGGCAAGGCGCAGATAGTCCTCGCCCAGTTGCTCAACGTCGTTGTCCACCTCGGCCTTACGGTTGTCGATTTCGGTCGCCAGCGGCCGGGTGTTCTCCAGGATGCCTTGCAGCGGTCGACGCGAATTCTTCAGCAGCTCGGTGAGATCGGTCGTGGTCGATGCCAGCGGCGGAATGGCTCCCGCGATCGAATCCTTGTTTTTGGCCAGACCGCTGATCAACTGCTGCAGCTGGTCGACACTGGTCGAGAATTGCGCACTCTTCTGATCGATGGTGCCCAGCACCCCGTTCAGGTTGGTGATCGCGTCGCCGATCAGTTGGTCGCGCTGGCTCAGCGCCGTCGAGAATGCGCTGGTGTCGGCCAGCACGTTCGACAATGCTCCACCCTGGCCCTGCAACAGCTCGATGACCGCGCCGCTGATCGTGTTGACCTTGTCGGCATCCAAGCCCTTGAGCACCGGCTTGAGCCCACCCAGCAGCGCATCCAAATCCAGTGCTGGCTGGGTGTGTTGGGCGTTGATCGTTCCCCCCGGTGCCAGCTTACGCAGCTCGCCCGGGCCGGACGTGATCTCGAGGAAGCGGTCACCGACCAGGTTTTCGTAGCGGATCACCGCGCGTGTCGACGAGTACAGCGTGTAGCGGCTGTCGATTTCGAATGCCACGTCGACGGTGTTATCCGGGTTGAGTTTGAGGCCGTTCACCGAGCCGACCGGCACACCCGAAATGCGGACCTTTTGGCCTGCCTTCAACTTAGACGCATCGATAAACGTTGCGTGGTAGGTGCTTTCGTCGCCGAACCGGAAATCACCGAAGACCACCACCAGGCCCGCGGCCACCAGCAGCATCGTTACCGTAAACACGCTGACCTTGATCACCATCGACCGGTGCGATGGCAATTCCGAACTCGCCATCAGAAGTCGTCCCGTTCCGCGAAGGAGCCGTGGAACAGGAATTGCAGCGTCGAGGGTGCGTCGAACTGCAGTTCGGTGAACGGCTCGTAGGGGATGTTGGCGTTGTCGGTGACCAGGAACGGCGCGCGGTACCACGACCCGCCGTTCTGCTTGTTCGGAATGTCCGGCAAGCCACGGCAGTTCGGTCCGCCGGAGGCGTTCACGATCGGCAGTGATTCCGGGAAGGTGTACGCCGGCGCGCCCAGCACAAAGCTCGACGAGGTGAACAAGCCGGCCTTGCGGACACCGAGAATGGGCCCGAACTCCTTTAGCCCACGATCGATACCCTTGAACAGACAACCGAATTCGGGCGAGTAGTCGGACGCGACCTTAAGAGGTGCCCGCAGCCGGTTGATGGCGTCGATGAAGTCCTGCTCGGCCGGCTGCAACGTCTCGTAAGCGTTGTTGGATAGGCCAATCGTGGCCAATAGCGTGTTGTTGAGGTTTTTCTGCTGATCGACGACGGTCTTGTTGATGGTGGGCAGGTTGTCGAAGATCGTGTTCAGGTCCGGGGCCGCGTCGGCGTAGACGCCCGTGACGATGGCCGTCTTGCGGAAGTCCTCCTGCAACGCGGGCAGCTTCGGATTCGTCTGTTGCGTCAGGGTATTCAACCCCGAGAGCAGCGCACCGAAGTCGTCGCCGTGGCCACGCAGGCCCTCGGCGAAGGCGCTGAGCGTTCCGTTCAGCTCGACCTGGTCGACCTTATGCAGCAGATCCATCAGCGATTGGAACAGCGTGTTGACTTCCAGCTGCACCGCGGCGGCCTGGACGTGCGCGTTGGGGCGCAACGACGTCGGCGAAGGCACCTGGGGCGGAACGAATTCCACCGATTTGGCGCCGAAAATCGTATTGCCCGCGATATGTACGGCCGCGTTGGACGGAATGTAATGCATGTCGTCGCTGTTGATCGCCAGCGTCAGGCGTGCCTGGTCGCCACCGTAGTTGATGTCGGTGACCTTGCCGATCTGGATGCCGCGGTACTTGACCTTGGCGCCCTTGTCCATCACCAGCCCGGCCCGCGGCGCCGCGACGGTGACCGTGTCGACGGAGGCAAAAGCCGCTGTGTAGGAGAGGTAGGTCAGCACCGAAAACGCCACCAACAAACTGGCCAGCAGCGCCGCTGCCAGCCGAACAGTTGTACGTCGCGATCCGGCGTCTGCCATATATTGAGCGGTCCCCCCTTACCCGGAGAGATTGAAGTTACCGGAAGCGCCGTAGACGGCCAGCGAGATGAACAAAGTGATGACGACGACGACGATCAGTGAGGTCCGCACCGCCTGACCGACCGCGATGCCCACGCCCACCGGCCCACCGCTGGTGTTGTAGCCGTAATAGGTATGGACCAGCATCACCGCGATGGACATCACGATGGCCTGCAGGAACGACCAAAGGAGGTCCGACGGGATCAGGAACGTGTTGAAGTAGTGGTCGTACAGACCGGCCGACTGCCCATTGATGAAGACCGTGGTGAAGCGGGCAGCGAAGAACGCGGCGAGCACCGATAGCGAGTACAGCGGGATGATCGCGACCAGGCCGGCGATCAGCCGAGTCGACACCAAATAGGACACCGAGTGCACCGCCATGCATTCGACGGCGTCGATTTCCTCGGACACCCGCATGGCACCCAATTGGGCGGTGGCACCGGCACCGATCGTCGCTGCCAGCGCGATGCCGGCAATGACAGGTGCGACCACGCGCACGTTCAGGAACGCCGACAGGAAGCCGGTCAATGCCTCGATACCGATGTTGCCCAGCGACGAGTAACCCTGCACGGCGATGACCCCGCCGGAGGCCAGCGTCAGGAACGCCGCGACGCCGACCGTGCCACCGATCATCACCAGCGCACCCGCGCCCAGCGTCATCTCCGCGACGAGCCGGATCGTCTCCTTGCGATACCGGGTGAGTGCGTTGGGGACATAGCGCATCGTCTGGCCGTAGAACAACGCCTGCTCACCGAAGTCGTCAACCGGGCCTTGCAATCTCGCCGCGATGTTGCGGAATCGGTAAGTGAGGTCGTAGCTCATCGCGTGCTCACTTCGTCGAGAACCGCACGCCGATGGCCGTCATCACCACGTTGATGACGAACAGACAGATGAATGCGTAGACGACGGTTTCGTTGACCGCGTTGCCGACGCCCTTCGGCCCACCTTTGACGGTGAGGCCGCGGTAGCAGCCGACGAGGCCGGCCATCACGCCGAACAGCAGCGCCTTGACTTCGGCGAGCACCAACTCACGCAATCCGGTCAACACGGTCAACCCGTTGATGAACGCGCCGGGGTTGACGCCCTGGAGGAAGACAGAGAAAACATAGCCACCGGATAAACCGATGGCGCACACCAAACCGTTCAGCAGCAGCGCGACAACGGTCGACGCCAGAACGCGGGGCACCACCAGCCGGTGGATCGGGTCGATGCCGAGCACCCGCATCGCATCGATTTCCTCACGGATGGTGCGCGCGCCGAGGTCCGCACAGATCGCGGTGGCGCCCGCACCGGCGACGACGAGCACGGTCACCACCGGGCCCAGCTGGGTGATGGTGCCGAATGCCGTTCCGGCGCCTGACAAATCGGCCGCACCGATCTCGCGGAGCAGGATATTGAGGGTGAATGCCACCAGGACCGTGAATGGGATCGACACCAACAGCGTCGGGACCAGCGACACGCGCGCGATCATCCACGTCTGATCCAAAAACTCGCGGCCTTGAAACGGTCGTCGGAAAGAAGCACGGGCCGTGTCGATCATCATCTCGAAAAACCCGCCGACAGCGCGGGCCGGAACCGCAAGCTGTTCGATCAACGCGGCACCCCCCTTTGCTGCTCACGGCGAAGCCTATGCGTCACCTTTGCGTCGTCGTTCATCGCGGCCGGCTCCGTGTGAGCCGGATCATATTAACCCAGAAGAAGTTCACCGTGTCAATGAACAGGTTATCTCTGGATAATGCGTTGATTTGTCCTGGTCAGCGCCCTTATGCCATTGACAATCTGACACACGTTCTACTAGCTGATTCCGTCCGGAGAAAAAGTTCTGCCGCCGCTATTGTTCCATTAAAGCGGTCGCGGAAAAGTTACGTTCCGGATCCCGACCAGCAAAGTAGTCGCGCAATGTGCTGCTCAGTTGAGCCGACTCCCACGCCGCGCCGTCCGCAGTGAACCTGTGCTCGGCGGTCGGAGCTGAGACCAATGTCACCTGAGGTCCGTAAACAATGAACACCTGGCCGTTAACCTCCGCGGCAGCCGGAGACGACAGGAACTGCACCAGGTTCACCACGTGTTCAGGCGACAGCGGGTCGACGCCGCCTTCCTCTATATCCGGTGCGCTGCCGAATACGTCCGCCGTCATCGCGGTGCGCGCGCGTGGGCAGATCGCGTTGGCGCACACCCCGTAGCGGCCCAGCGCCCGCGCGGCCGTCAGGGTGAGCGAGATGATCCCCGCCTTGGCGGCGCCGTAGTTGGCCTGGCCCACCGGGCCCACCAGTCCGGCCTCGGAGGCGGTGTTGACGATCCGGCCGAAGATCGATCCCCCGGCATCCTTGGCCCGGCTGCGCCAGTAGGTCGCGGCGTTGCGGGTGAGCAGGAAATGCCCGCGCAGATGCACGGCGATGACCTGGTCCCATTCCTCGTCGGACATGTTGAACAGCATCCGGTCGCGGGTGATGCCGGCGTTGTTGACCACGATGTCGAGTCCGCCGAGCCCGTCGGCGCAGGAGACCAATTCGTCGGCCGTCGAACGCTGGCTGATGTCACCGGACACCGCGACGGCCTTGGAACCCGCGGCGCTGATCTCGTCGATGACGTCCGAGGCGTCCAGCGCGGCGGCGATGTCGTTGACGACGACGGTGGCGCCCAGCCGAGCCAGGCCGAGCGCTTCGGCGCGCCCAAGTCCCGCGGCCGCACCGGTCACCACCGCGACCTTTCCGGATAGATCGGTCGCGTTCGTGCTGCTAGTCAATTTATGAATACCTCTAGTTTTCGGGTCGCTCGTCGCTAGTCCTGGCGCAGCAACGCCGCGCGCGGGCACTCGGCGATCGACTGCTCGGCGAGATCTTCTTGATCGGATGGAATCGGATCAATCTTCACGACGGCGTAATCCTCGTCGTCCAGGTCGAAGATATCCGGCGCGATTCCCAAGCACACCGCGTTGCCCTCGCACCGGTCACGATCCACGATCACCCGCACGGCATCCTCCTTGAAAGCTGGCCTGGATCTCGCCCATGTCCCATCAGAATGTAGCTCCACCATAGGGCTCAGGTGCGTCTTAGGAAACGGTCGCTGGATTCCAAGACTAGAACGTGTTACAACCGGGAAGGCGAACGGGTAGCCGTTGGTCGATCAGCCGCTTGTCACGTTAAACAAAAGGACGGCCAGAATGCGCATCAGTTACACCCCTGAACAGGAGGAGCTGCGTCGCGAGCTGCGGTCGTACTTCACCGCGCTCATGACGCCGGAGCGACGCGAGGCGCTGCACTCGACACAGGGCGAGGTCGGGACGGGCACCGCCTATCGCGACACCGTCGCTCAGATGGGCAAAGACGGGTGGCTCACCCTGAACTGGCCCAAGGAATACGGCGGCCAGGACCGCTCCCCGATGGACTCGCTGATCTTCACCGACGAGGCCGCGATCGCCGGCGTGCCGGTGCCGTTCCTGACGATCAACAGCGTGGCGCCGACGATCATGGCGTTCGGCACCGAAGAGCAGAAGAAGTTCTTCCTGCCCAAGATCGCGGCCGGAGAGCTGCACTTCTCGATCGGTTACTCCGAGCCCGGCGCCGGCACCGACCTGGCCAACCTGCGCACCACGGCGGTCCGGGACGGCGACGACTACGTCATCAACGGCCAGAAGATGTGGACCAGCCTGATTGCTTACGCGGACTGGGTCTGGCTGGCCGTACGTACCAACCCCGAAGCCAAGAAGCACCGCGGAATTTCGATGATCGCGGTGCCGACGACTGCAGAGGGTTTCTCGTGGACGCCCGTGCACACCATGGCCGGTGTGGACACCAGCGCCACCTATTACTCCGACGTGCGGGTGCCGGTGACCAACCTGATCGGTGAGGAGAACGGCGGCTGGAAGCTGGTGACCAACCAGCTCAACCACGAGCGGGTCGCGCTGGTGTCCCCGCAGCCGATCTTCCTGGCGCTGCGCGAGGTTCGCGAATGGGCGCAGAACACCAAGGACGACGGCGGTACCCGGCTGATCGACTCCGAGTGGGTCCAGCTGAACCTGGCTCGCGTGCACGCCAAGGCCGAAGTCCTCAAGCTGATCAACTGGGAACTGGCATCGGCGGAAGGGCACGACCTGGGGCCGGCGGATGCGTCGGCGGCGAAGGTGTACGGCACCGAGCTGGCCACCGAGGCCTACCGGCTGCTGATGGAGGTCCTGGGTACCGCGGCGACGGTGCGTCAGGATTCGCCGGGCGCGAAGCTGGCAGGCCGGGTGGAGCGGATGCACCGGGCATGCCTGATCCTGACCTTCGGCGGCGGCACCAACGAGGTACAGCGCGACATCATCGGCATGGTCGCCCTCGGCCTGCCTCGAAACCGCTAAATACCGCTGAGCATCGAGAAGGACGAACATGGATTTCACGACAACCGAAGCGGCGAATGACCTCGGCGGCCTGGTCACTACGATCGTGGACTCGGTCTGCACACCGGAGCACCAACGCGAACTCGACGGGCTCGAGCAACGATTCGACCGGGGCCTATGGCAGAAGCTGGTCGACGCGGACATCCTGACCAGTGCATCGGCGTCCGCGCTGGGCGGCGACGGTTTCGGTGCGCTCGAGCAGGTCGCGATCCTGGTTGCGCTGGGCCGCCAGCTGGCCGCCGTGCCGTACCTGGAATCGGTGATGCTGGGTGCCGGAGTGCTGGCGCGGTTCGGCTCCGAGGAACTGCAGCAGAACTGGGGAGTACCGGCCGTCAAGGGCGAGAAGATCCTTGCGGTCGCCCTGGACGGCGAGATGGGTGAGGGGCCCGTGCAGGCCACCCGCGCCGGCGACGGCTACAAGCTGACCGGTACCCGCACGCAGGTCTTCTTTGGCCCCGTCGCGGACGCGTTCCTGGTTCCCGCCGAAACCGATTCCGGCACAGCTGTTTTCCTGGTCAGCGCCGAAGACTCCGGTGTCAGCGTGACCACCCTGACGACGACCGGGAAGAACAGTGTCGGGCAGCTGGCGCTCGACGGCGTCGCGACCGACGATGGGCGCAAGGTCGGCGGAAGTGAAGTCGTCGCCTGGCTCGGCACGCTCGGAACGCTGGGCCGTGCCGCATACCAGCTCGGGGTGCTCGATCGCGGTCTGCAGATGACGGCCGAATACGCCCGCGAGCGTGAACAATTCGACCGCCCGATTGGCAGCTTCCAAGCGGTGTCGCAGCGGCTCGCCGACGGCTACATCGACGTCAAGGGGCTGCGGTTGACGCTCACCCAGGCGGCGTGGAAGGTCTCCGAAGACATCCCCGCCGAGATGGACGTGGCCAGTGCGGCGTTCTGGGCAGCTGACGCCGGCCATCGGGTCGCGCACACCATCGTGCACGTGCACGGGGGCGTCGGTGTCGACACCGATCACCCGGCACACCGTTACTTCCTGGCGGCCAAGGAGGCCGAATTCGCGCTCGGCGGTGCCACCGGCCAGCTGCGCAAGATCGGCCGCGAACTGGCTGAAACTCCTGCCTAGCTTCGTGATTCCGACCGACCCGACGGTCACCAAACTGCTGGTGCCGCTGGCCGAGGTCGAAGATCGAGGCGTCTACTTCGAGGAGTCGTTCACCAGCTGGCGCGATCACTTGCAGCACGGGGCCGCGATCGCCGCCACAATGCGCGAACGTCTCGACCCGAACCGGCCACCGCATGTCGGCGTGCTGCTGGAAAACACCCCGTTCTTCTCCGCGATGTTGGCGGCGGCCGGGATGTCGGGAATTGTGCCCGTCGGCCTCAACCCGGTGCGCCGCGGCGAAGCACTGGCTCGCGACATCAGCCGAGCCGACTGCCAGCTCGTCCTGGCCGACTCGAAATCCGCTGCAACACTTGACGATATCGATCACCTCAACGTCGATTCGGCGCAATGGGCCGCCGAGGTCGACGCACATCGCACCGCCGAGTTGAGTTTCCAGTCCGCGTCGGCCGAAGACCTTTTCATGCTGATCTTCACGTCGGGTACCAGCGGCGAGCCGAAGGCGGTGAAGTGCAGTCACGGCAAGGTCGCGATCGCCGGGACGACGATGTCTCAGCGGTTCGACCTCGGTCACGACGACGTCTGCTACATATCGATGCCGTTGTTTCATTCCAACGCGGTTCTGGTCGGCTGGGCGGTGGCGGCGGCGTGCCAGGGATCAATGACGTTGCGGCGCAAATTCTCTGCGTCCGGGTTCTTGCCGGATGTGCGTCGCTACGGCGCGACCTACGCGAACTACGTGGGCAAGCCGCTGTCCTATGTGCTGGCCACGCCGGAGCAACCCGACGACGCGGACAACCCGCTGCGGGCGGTCTACGGCAACGAGGGGGTTCCCGCCGACATCGAGCGGTTCGGCCGCCGCTTCGGCTGCGCCGTCCAGGACGGATTCGGCTCGACCGAAGGCGGGGTCGCGATCGCCCGCACCCCCGATACACCGCCGGGCGCGCTGGGGCCGCTGACCGAAGGGCTGGACATCGTCGACCCCGAGACCGGCCGGCCCTGCGCGGTAGGAATCGTTGGCGAGCTGGTAAACACCAGCGGGCCAGGTCGTTTCGAGGGTTACTACAACGACGCGGCCGCCGAGGCCGAGCGAATGGCCGGCGGGGTCTACCACAGTGGAGACCTCGCCTATCGCGACGAGGACGGATACGCATACTTCGCTGGGCGGCTTGGCGATTGGATGCGAGTCGACGGCGAGAACCTCGGCGCCGCCCCGATCGAACGGGTGCTGTTGCGTCACCCCGACGTGGCGGAGGTCGCCGTGTACCCGGTCCCGGACCCCGTGGTCGGCGACCAGGTGATGGCCGCATTGGTGATGACACAGGGCAGCCAGTTCGATGCCGAGAAATTTCGGGCATTCCTGGCCGAGCAGCCGGACCTCGGGCCCAAGCAATGGCCGTCGTACGTCAGGATCAGCGCGGAGCTCCCGCGGACAGTGACATTCAAGGTGCTCAAGCGCCAGTTGGCGGCCGAAGGTATCGACTGTCATGATCGGGTATGGCCGATACCCCGGTAGCCCGATGACGTCGCGGCCCCTGGAGCTTGCGCTGGAAGCGAGCTTTGAACAGCTTTCCGACGTGGTACCGGCCAACATTGGCGTAGCGATCGCCCGCCCGGACCGGACCTATTCACTGGGCCGGTGGTGGTCGGGCGTCGCCTGGTCGACGATCAAAGTGCCCCTGGCGATCGCGGCGTTGCGCAGCGATTAGCTGAATGCGAAAGAACTGGCCGTCAAGGCCATCACCGAATCCGACAATCGCGCATCCGAACAGTTGTGGTCGCTGCTGGGCGAACCGGGCGACGCGGCGCGCCAGGTCCAGGGCGTCGTTGCCGAGGGTGGGGACACCGCGACGGTGGTCGAATCGCGGCGGCTTCGGCGTGGTTTCACCGCATTTGGCCAGACGCGGTGGACTCTGCAGCGGCAAGCGCGGTTCGCCGCGGAATTGCCGTCGATCTCCGGCGCGTCGGACGTGATCGACCTAATGGCCGACCTCACGCCCGATCATCGGTGGGGTCTGGCCGCCAATGGCTCCGCGGCCAAAGGCGGTTGGGGTCCGGGCACGGACGGCGAATACCTGGTGCGGCAATTCGGGATCCTGCCCACGCCTTCAGGGGAATGGGGTGTGGCATTGGCGGCCGAGGTCCGCGACGGCGGCTTTGAAACCGGAGTCGAGGTCGTCAACACATTGACGGACTGGCTCGTCAGCCGGCTTCCCGTGCTGGCCCGCTACTGACGAACGTCGAACTCCACCGGCAGGGTGGTCGGACCGGTGATCCCCCTGATCGCGTTCCACCGCGCGGGGCCGCTGCGGCGCGGGTTGGCCATGCGTTGGGTGATCACCCGCAGCGCCTCGGTCAGTTCGAGTCGCGCGAGGTGAGCGCCGAGGCAGTAGTGCACGCCGCCACCGAAGGTGAGCATGGCCGGCGGGTCCTGCCGAGTGATGTCGAGCCGGTGCGGGTCGCGGTAGACGTCCGGATCGCGGTTGGCCGCGGCGGTGTTGGCGAATACCAGCGTGCCTGCGGGAATCAGCACCCCGTCCAGCACGACGTCCTCAGCAGCCCGGCGGACAACGCTGAAATTGATTGGGAAATAACGCATCAGCTCATGCACCGCAATGCCGGCCAATTCGGGATGCCGAGCGTGCAGCGCCCACTGATCGGGGCGATCCGCTAAAGCCTGGACCGCGGCGGCCAATTGGTTGCGGGTGGTGTCGGTCCCGGCGCGCAGCAGGCTGCCGCACAGCTTGATGATCTCGCCGTGGGTGAGACGGTCGCCTTCGACCTCGGCGCGAATCAGATCGGAGATCAGATCGTCGGCCAGTGATGTGGACCGCCGTGCGATCAAGTCCTCGAGATACGCGTCGAGTTCATCCCATGCCGCCAAGATCGCCGGCCCGTCCTCGGCGACATTCCACTCGAAGATTTTCGTGATCTCGTCGGTCCAATCGGAGAACAGCTGCCAGTCCTCCGGTGGCGCGCCCAGCAGCGCGCAGACGACCGGCGTCGGATAGCCACGCGTGACGTCGGAGACAACATCGCAGTGTCCCAGCGCGGCGACCGATTCGACCAGACCGCTGATGACGTCGACGATCGGCAAGCGCAACCGCTCGGCACCCCGGGGCCCGAACGCCTTGGATACCAAGCGGCGCAACCGATGATGCTCGGCGCCGTCGAGACTGAGGATGTTGGTATTCGCCCTCTCCCACAAAGGGCCCGAGGTAATCCCTTGAGCGTCGAGTCCAAGACCCTTGGCAGTAGCGAACCGGTCGTCGCGGAGCACCGTGCGGACGAGCTCATAGCTCAGTACCTCGGGGCCATAGGAACCGATGGCGATCGGAGCCTGGGCACGAGCCGCGGCGATGACACGGTGGGCCGCATCAGCGTCGGTGAGATCGCCATAACGAACGATGGGCAAACCCGCATCGAAAACCCTTGTGCACGAGCGAGATCGAATTGCTGCCATGGATCCCCACTGGTCGAACAGCATTTCGGTATGACCATACCGATTTTTGAAAGCCGTCGTCATGGCGTGTTCGCGAAGACAACGGCCGATGCCAACTTCCGACGCGAACCACCGTTATTTACGGAAGCGTAGAATTTTTTGTGGCACTTACATATCCGTGCTTCTCGGGAGCTAGGGCTGCGATGACAACATTTGCACTGGTGCATGGCGGGTGGCACGGTGCGTGGTGTTGGGAGTTGTTGACTCCAATACTCGAGACCGCCGGCCATGATGTGGTGGCAATGGATCTGCCGGCCCAGGATGGATCGGCCGATTTCAACACCTACTCCGACTTGGTGTGCGACGCCATCGACGGCCGCGATGACGATGTCATCGTGGTGGGGCACTCGATGAACGGTTCCGCTGCCTCACTGGTCGCGGCTCGTCGTCCGGTGCGACACGTCGTGTATCTATGCGCCTTGATTCCTGCTCTCGGTAGAAGTCTGCAGGACCAGTTCGCGACCGAAACCGGTATGTCCGATTTTGGTTGGATGGCCGGGATGGGTGAATTCGACGCGCAAGGGGCGCAAGCGTGGGTCCATCGCGGGCTCGCCAAGGAGATACTCTTCGCGGACTGCGACGACATCGCGGCCGAGGGTGCGATCGATCGACTTCGCCCCGCAAGCCCACCATCCCGGCAAGGTTGCATTCCCTCTCGACGAATTCCCCTCGGTGAAGTGCACTTCCGTGATTTGCTCCGATGACCGAATGGTCGGGCCGCGGTGGTCCAGGCGAGTGGCGCGGGAACGACTCGGCGCCGACATCGTCGAGATTCCCGGCGGTCATTCGCCGTTTCTTTCCCGGCCGGCACTGTTGGCAAATGTGTTGCTCTCTATAGCCGAAAACTCCGACGCGGCGGCGCGGCGCGCGAAAGGATTTGGCACACAGCGCAAGCCGTTGCTACCTAACCCGTGAGCGATGGCACCACCGCATCGATCAGATGCGGCCCGGGCTCGGCGAATGCTTCGCGCAGCGCATCGGCGAACTCCTCGGCGGTGTGCACGCGCCGGGCCGGCACCCCCATGCCCTCGGAGATCTTCACGAAATCCATGGTGGGCCGCGATAAGTCAAGCAGGTCCAGCGCTTTGGGCCCGGGGGCAGACCCGGCGCCGACACGTTGCAGCTCGATGCGCAAGATGTCGTAGGCGCTGTTGTCGTACAGCACGGTGGTCACGTCGAGGTTCTCGCGCGCCTGGGTCCACAGTCCCGAAATCGTGTACATCGCCGAGCCGTCGGATTCCAGGCACAGCACCGGACGGTCCGGGGCGGCCACCGCCGCACCCACCGCGGCCGGGATGCCGTAGCCGATCGCCCCGCCGGTCAGCGTCAGCCAGTCATGAGCCGGCGCCCCGGCGGTGGCCTGCGCCAGCAGCAGGCCCGAGGTGTTCGACTCGTCGACGACGATCGCCCGTTCCGGCATCAGCGCACCGATCACCTCGGCCGCCGACGCGGAGGTCAGCCCACCGGTGGGCAGCTGCGGACGCGACGCCTCTGCTAGCGGGGCAACCGAGCCGGGTGCGATCTCGTCGGCCAATGCGATCAGCGCGTCGGCCGCGCCGACGTGCTCGGCGAGCACGTGCACCTCGCACCCCGCCGGGACCAGGTCGCTGGGCATGTTCGGGTAGGCGAAGAAGGACACCGGAGATTTCGCGCCGGCCAGGATCAGATGCTTGGCGCCGTCCAGTTGCGCGGTGGCGGCCTCGGCGAAGTACGCCAACCGCTCGACGGCGGGAACACCGGCGCCGCGTTCCAGCCGGGTCGGGAAGGTCTCGCACAGCCAGCGCGCCCCGGTCGCCTGCGCGATCCGTGCCGCCGCGGCCAGCCCGGGGCCCCGGGTGGCATCGCCGCCCACCATGATCACCGCCGGTTCTCCCGACCACAGCACCTCGGCGACCTCCGGCGCCAGCAGCGGATCGGCGCCTGCCGGCCGCGGCGCTGTCGGGGTGGCGGGCTGGGCGCCGTCCGACCAGGACGCGTCGGCCGGCAGGATCAGCGTGGAGATCTGCGAGCGGGCCCGGCTGGCAGCGATCGCCTCGGCCGCGTCCAGCGCGACGTCGGCTGCGGTGGCCGTGCGGCGCACCCAGCCCGAGACGGTGCCCGCGAGCGCGTCGATGTCGGATTCCAGTGGGGCATCGTACTTTTTGTGATACGTGGCGTGGTCTCCGACGACGACCACCATCGGCACATGCGCCCGCCGTGCGTTGTGCAGGTTGGCCAGGCCGTTGCCCAATCCGGGGCCCAGATGCAACAGCACCGCCGC
The DNA here is from genome assembly GCF_010731715.1 of Mycobacterium stomatepiae. Classification (NCBI taxonomy): domain Bacteria; kingdom Bacillati; phylum Actinomycetota; class Actinomycetes; order Mycobacteriales; family Mycobacteriaceae; genus Mycobacterium; species Mycobacterium stomatepiae. The sequence continues at coordinate 4,578,945 of NZ_AP022587.1, read as the reverse complement.
CGGCCGATCGGCGATGCGGGCATATCCGTCGGCCGCGCCCGTCGCGACACCCTCGAAAAGGGCTAGCACACCGCGCATCTGGGGAGCGGTGTCCAACGCTGCCACGAAGTGCATCTCCGACGTGCCGGGGTTCGCGAAGCACACGTCGACACCGGCGTCGACCAGGGTGTTGATCAGAGCCTGCGCACCGTTCATCTGTTTGCCTCCAGTCTGAATACGCGTTCGGCATTGCCGTGGAGAAAGTCGTGGCGAGCCTCGTCGTCGAGCCCGAGTTCGTCGAGCCCGGCCAAAGCATGCGCGTGAGTGATCATAGGGTAGTTGGTGCCGAACAGGACTTTGCGTTGTCCGGTACCGGTTTTCATGAATCGAATGAGTTCGTCGGGTAACCGCCGGATCGTGTACGCCGACGTATCGATGTAGACGTTCTCGTGTTTGCGAGCGACGGCCACCATTTCCTCGGTCCAGGGATAGCCGACATGTCCGCACACGATCACCAGCTCGGGGAAGTCCAGTGCCACCTGGTCGACGTAGGGAATCGGGCGCCCCGTCTCCGAGGGCCGCAGCGGGCCGGTGTGGCCGACCTGGGTGCAGAAGGGAACGGCGGCCTCGACACACTCGGCGAATAGGGGGTAGTAACGCCGATCGGTAGGCGGCGCGTTCCACAACCAGGGCACCAACCGCAGGCCGACGAATCCTTCGGCGACCCGGCGCCGTAGCTCGCGGACCGCGTCCATCGGCCGGTCGAGATCGACGGTCGCCAGACCCGCAAACCGGTTCGGATGCAACCGAATCCACTCGGCGACCTCGTCGTTGGAGACCAGGTCCTGGCCATGAGGGCCGTACCAGGCGCTGAGCAGCCCGAAGTCGACGTCGGCCGCATCCATCGCTGCGACCGTGACTTCGATCGGGATGTCGGCATCCGGTATGGACCCGTCGGTCCAACGCCGCAGGGACGCCAGGAAATCGCTGCGCAGAAACCGCGCAGTCGGGTGCTGCATCCAGACATCGATCGTCATCGCCATTCCACAGTAGCCGCGGGCGTCAGACGGCCAGCGCGGCGCGGGCACAAGCGTGGGTGCGCTGCGCATACCCGCCTCCGAACAGCACCACATGCGCCAGCAGTGCGAAGAGCTGGTGAAGCCCCGCGCGGTCGCGCCAGCCGGGGTGCAGCGGTCGCACCTGCTGGTAGCCCGCGATGACGGCGTCGTAATGCGGGCAGCCGAACAGCGCGAGCATCGCCAGGTCGGTCTCGCGATGCCCGGCGTACGCGGCCGGGTCGATCAGCACCACACCGCCGGCTGTCCACATCACGTTGCCGGACCACAAATCGCCGTGCAGCCGGGCCGGCCGGTCGTCGTCGTCGAAATCGCCGGCACGGCAACGCGCGATCACGGCGTCGATCGCGGCGCGGGCCGACGCGTCGAGCTCGGGCGCCGCGAGCTCGAGCGTCGGAGCCAACCGCTCTTGGGCGTAGAAGTCGCCCCAGCGCCGGTGGCTCCGCAGTGACATCGGCAATGGCTGCGACAACGGGCCGAAGAAGCCCGGCCCATCCCAACCGTCGGGGCCCGCGCCGAACGCCGGAGCACCCGCGTCGTGCGTGACGGCCAGCCGGCTGCCGAAGATTCGCGCCGCCTCCGCGTCGGGGCGCACGGATTCGAGTCGCCGCAGGGTCAGGCTCGTCGCGTCAACCGCGACGATCGGCGCACAGGGCACACCGCCGTCGACCGCCGAAAGCCAGCGCAGCCCGGCGGCTTCCCAGGCGAAGTAGCCGGTGGGAGCGCCCGCGTGCTGTTTGACGAAGTAGATCAAGCGGTCGCGTGCGCGGCGTGCACATCGTCGGCGGGCCGCGCCTCGGTCTGCTCCTTGGCCCAGCGGTAGTCCGGCTTGCCGGCAGGTGAGCGCTTCACCTCGTCGACGAGCCAAAGACTGCGCGGCACTTTGTATCCCGCGATCTCGGAGCGCACGAAGCTGTCCAGCTCCGACAGTGCGGGCCGCGCCCCGGGCCGGGCCTGCACAACGGCGGCCACATGCTGCCCGTAGCGGGGATCGGGTACGCCGACTACCAGGGCGTCGAAGACGTCGGGGTGGCCTTTGAGCGCGGCCTCGACCTCCTCGGGGTAGATCTTCTCGCCGCCGCTGTTGATCGACACCGAGCCGCGGCCCAGCATCGTGACGGTGCCGTCCTCCTCGACCGTGGCATAGTCGCCGGGGATGGCGTAGCGGACACCGTTGATCGTCTTGAACGTCTCGGCAGTCTTCTTCTCGTCCTTGTAGTAGCCGACCGGAATGTTGCCCTTCTTGGCGATGAACCCGCGGACACCGGAACCCGGCTTGACCTCGTTGCCGTCCTCGTCGAGAACCACGGTGCGGTGGTCGATCGTCACCCGGGGTCCCCCGCTGTGCGGGGCGTCCTTGGCGACGACGCTGGTGCCGCCGAAGCCGGTCTCCGACGAGCCGATCGAATCGGTGATCACCCGGTTGGGCAGCAACTCGAGGAACTTCTCCTTGATGCTCGGCGAGAACAGCGCCGCGGTAGAGGCGAGCAGGAACAGCGACGACAGGTCGTATTCGTTGCCTTTGTCCTGATGGGCCAGCAGCGCGTCGAGCAGCGGACGCGCCATCGCGTCGCCGGTGAAGAACAGCAGGTTCACCTTGTGATCGTGAATCGTGCGCCAAACTTCGTCGGCGTTGAATTCCGGTGCGAGAACGGTGGTTTGACCCGAGAAGATCGACATCCAGGTCGCCGACTGGGTGGCGCCGTGGATCATCGGCGGAATCGGGTGGCGGACCATCGGCGGATTGGCCGCGGCGGCCTTGGCCAGGTCGTACTCATCTTCGATGAATTCGCCTGTGGCGAAGTCGGTTCCACCGAACAGCACGCGGTAGATGTCCTCGTGGCGCCACATCACGCCCTTCGGGAATCCGGTGGTGCCGCCGGTGTACAGCAGGTAGATGTCGTCGGCGCTGCGTTCGCCGAAGTCACGCTCAGGCGAGCTGTTCGCGATCGCGGCGTAGAACTCGACGCCGCCGTAACGGCCGAAGTCGTTGTCGCTGCCGTCCTCGACGACCAGGATCGTCTTGACGTTCGGGGTTTCCGGCAGCACGTTGGCAACGCGGTCGGAGTACTGACGCTCATGGACCAGCGCGACCATGTCGGAGTTGTCGAACAGGTAGCGAAGCTCGCCCTCGACGTAGCGGTAGTTGACGTTCACCAGGATGGCGCCGGCCTTGATGATGCCGAGCATCGCGATGACGATCTCGATGCGGTTGCGGCAGTAAAGGCCGACCTTGTCGTCCTTCTTCACACCCTGTTCGATCAGGTAGTGCGCGAGGCGGTTGGCCTTCTCCTCCAGCTCGGCGTAGGTCAGCTGTTGATCGCCGCAGATGAGGGCAACACGGTCAGGCACGGCGTCGATGGCGTGCTCGGCAAGATCGGCAATATTCAGGGCCACGGCCACCAAATTAGAACGTGTTACATTTCTTGACAAGTTCGTACTCGATGTGGAGGGAAAGGCGGTAGCCGTGGCCCCTGATAATGGGCAAGCGCCAGCAAACGAACCAACAGGACCCGACGCGCTGGTTGAACAGCGCGGTCACACGCTGATCGTCACCCTGAACCGCCCGCACGCCCGCAACGCCCTGAGCACCGAAATGATGGAAATCATGGTGCAGGCCTGGGACCGCGTCGACAACGATGACGACATCCGATGCTGCATCCTGACGGGCGCCGGTGGCTACTTCTGCGCGGGCATGGACCTCAAGGCAGCAACCAAGAAGCCGCCGGGCGAATCGTTCAAAGACGGCAGCTACGACCCGTCACGCATCGACGCTCTGCTCAAGGGCCGGCGGCTGACCAAACCGCTGATCGCGGCCGTCGAGGGCCCGGCGATCGCCGGCGGCACCGAGATCCTGCAGGGCACCGATATTCGCATCGCCGGTGAGAGCGCCAAGTTCGGCATCTCCGAGGCCAAGTGGAGCCTGTACCCGATGGGCGGCTCGGCGGTGCGGCTGGTGCGCCAGATCCCTTACACCGTGGCCTGTGACCTGCTGCTGACCGGCCGGCACATCACCGCGGCCGAGGCCAAGGAGATCGGTCTAATCGGGCACCTGGTGCCGGACGGCCAGGCGTTGACCAAGGCGCTCGAGATCGCCGAGCTGATCGAGAACAACGGCCCGCTGGCCGTGCAGGCGATTCTGCGCGCGATCCGCGAGACCGAGGGCATGCACGAGAACGACGCGTTCAAGATCGACACCCAGATCGGGATCAAGGTGTTCCTGTCCGACGACGCCAAGGAAGGCCCGCGGGCATTCGCCGAAAAGCGCAAGCCCAACTTCCAGAACAAGTAGCACCTTTCGTTCGCTCGCTTCGTCGAGCGTGAAGCTGTCGCGAACTTCCGGTCGGATTTTCGCAATGGCTTCACACTGGACGGCCCGTCGGTGCCCGTCGGCATACTCCGCGGAATGGGAAACCCATTTCTTGGTAGCGAGGCCGTCACGTCCGGCCGTGTGACGCTGTATGCCTTGCGAACCGGCAGGTTTGTGGCGATCCACCGTGACGTCTACGTTGCCGGCGATACCGAGATCACCGCCGTGGTGCGCGCCGAGGCGGCGTGGTTGTGGTCACGGCGCCGCGGGGTTATCGCCGGCCGGTCGGCCGCGGCGCTGCACGGCGCCGAATGGGTCGATGGACAGGCACCCGCCGAACTCATCTACCAGAATCGCCACGCGCCAACACATGTCCGCACCTGGGCCGATCGCATCGAGGACGACGAAATCACGACGGTGCGGGGAATGCCAGTGACGACCCAGGCGCGGACGGCGTTCGACCTTGCCTGCCGCAATCCCGTCGGGAGCGCCGTCGCTGCTCTCGACGCCCTGGCTCGGGCAACCCGGTTGAAGGTCGCCGATGCAGAACTCATCGCCGAACGCTATAAGGGCCACCGGAACATCAGGCGGGCCAGGCGCGCGCTGGACCTTGTCGATGCCGGTGCGCAGTCACCGCGCGAGACATGGCTGCGGCTGCTGGCCATCGAGGCAGGATACCCTCGGCCACAGACGCAGATTCCGGTCTACGGGCAGTACAGCGAACTGGTCGCGGTTGTCGACATGGGTTGGGAAGACATCAAGATCGCGCTCGAGTATGAAGGCGAGCATCATCGCACCGATCGTCGGCAACTGCGCAGGGATATCGAGCGCTATGAAGCGCTAGATGCCATGGGCTGGATCACCATCCGCGTCATGGGCGAACACACGCGAGGCGGCATCCTGGCGCGGCTGGCTGCGGCATGGAATCGCCGAACGTGAAACTGCTGCGGAATTTTTGTCCTTGAGTTCAAGGGGTGGTTGCAACACTTCGTAGTTAGGGGTGTTGATGACGGGTCAGCCTCAGTTGTTGGTGGTGCAGCGGCGGTATTGGGATTTGATCGCTGCGGGATGGTCCTCGGAGGATGCCGGGGTGGCGGTCGGCGTGTCGGCGACGTGCGGTAGCAAGTGGTTTCGCAGGTTTGGTGGTGTGAATCCACGATGGTCAAAGCCTCAAGGACAGCGACGGCCGCGGCTGTCGGCGGATGAGCGTGAACAGATCATGATCGGCACCGCGCACGGTGAGTCGATCCGTTCGATGGCGCGCCGGTTGGGCCGGGCGCCGTCGACGATCATGCGCGAGATTGCCCACAACGGTGTCATGCGAGGGCATGTGGGCCGTTATCGCGCCCGGTATCGGTTCAGGCCCGCCGGGCCGGTTGGGACGCGAAGTCGGGCTACTCGGCGCGCATCGCTCAGCGGCGCAGCGAGCAACGGGCGCGTCGACCCAAGACCGGCAAGTTGGGCCGCTGTGAGCAATTGCGGGCCGAGGTGCAAGCGTTGTTGGTCAACAAGTACAGCCCCGAACAGATCGCCGGGGTATTGACCGCGACCTATCCTGACCGCCCGGAGATGCAGGTGTCCCACGAAACCATCTACCAGGCGCTTTACGTGCAAGGGCGCGGAGAACTGCGCCGGGAACTGAGGACATGCCTGCGCACCGGGCGCGCGTTGCGTAAACCGCGCCGACGGGCCTGCGCCGGTGACGGCCGCGGCCGTATCCAAGGCATGGTCAACATCAGTGAGCGGCCCGCCGAAGCTAACGACCGCGCCGTGCCAGGCCATTGGGAAGGAGACCTGATCATCGGCAAGGACCAGGCCTCTCAAATCGGCACGCTGGTTGAACGTTCCACCGGATATGTCCGACTGCTGCACCTACCCCATACCCGTAGCGCCGAGGCCGTCGCCGAGGCCATGATCGCCGCGGTCAAAGACCTGCCCGCCACCTTGCGCCGCACCGTGACCTGGGACCAACGCCACGAAATGGCCCACCACGCCCGCATCAGCATCGACACCGGCATCGAGGTTTACTTCTGCGATCCCCACTCACCCTGGCAGCGCGGTAGCAATGAGAACACCAACGGCCTACTACGGCAATACTTTCCAAAGGGCACCGACCTTTCGGTGCACGACGCCGAACACCTCGCCTACGTCGCCGACGAACTCAACGGACGACCCCGAAAACGCTTCAACTGGGACAACCCCACCAACCGCCTCAACAAGCTACTGTCCACCCCGACAGACACAACTGTTGCAACCAAACCTTGAATCCACCGTCGTTTTTTTCGCAACAGTTTCACGCTCGGCGCTGACGGGCTATGAAAGCGGCGCGCTGGGGGTGAACGCGACCGGCATCTTCTCCAGGCCGGACACGAAGTTCGCCGGGCGCAACGGCAGCTGGGCGTCTGGGGAGGCCAGTCGTAGGTCCGGCAGGCGCTGCAGCAGGCGCGACTGCATGATCGACAGCTCGAGCCGGGCGAGCTGGTTGCCGAGACAGAAGTGCGTGCCGAAGCCGAATGCGAGGTGGTTGTTCGGGTAGCGCTCGATATTGAAACTCTCCGGCTCCTCGAAGACCTTCTCGTCGAAGTTCGCCGACTCGAACAGCAGGATCATCTTCTCGCCCTCGTGCAGCTGGGTCCCGTGGAACTCGGTGTCGGTGGTGATCGTGCGGGCCATGTTCTTTACCGGCGCGGTCCAGCGCAGCATCTCTTCAATTGCGTTGGGCAGCAATCTCAAATCTCCCACCAGACGCTGGTGCTGATCCGGGTGCAGCAGCAGCTGCCGTGTTCCGCCGGACAGCGTGTGCCGGGTGGTCTCGTCGCCGCCGATCAGCAACAGCAGCACCTCGGTGACGATCTGATGGTCCTCCAGCTTCGCCCCTTCGACCTCCGCGTGCACCAGGACGCTGACCAGGTCGTCGGTCGCTTCCTTCTTGCGGGCCTCGATCATGCCCATCATGTATTGGCTGTAGGTGGCGAAGGCCTCCATCGTGACCTGGACATCGGCCTCGGCCGCGGTGCTGCTCAGGGAACTGACCAAATCGTCGGACCACTTGAGGAACATCGCGCGTTCCTCGGGACGCACACCGAGCATGTCGCCGATGACCGCCATCGGCAGCGGCGCGGCGAGGTCCCAGACGAAATCGCACTCGCCGCGTTCGCACACGGCGTCGATCAGCGTGTCGCAAAGCGAGGTGATCGAGACCTCCAGGTTCTTAACCCGCTTGCGGGTGAAGCCGTAGTTGACGAGCTTGCGGCGCAACAGATGTTGCGGATCGTCCATCTCGATCATCATCTCGACGCCCGGCTGGTCGGGGCGGATGCCGCCGGCATTCGAGAACAGCTCGGGGTTGCGCTCGGCCTCGATGACGGACTGATACGTCGAGGCAGCGGCCAGCCCGTTGCGGTCCCGGAAGACCGGCTCGTGCTCACGCATCCACTTGTAGATGGACCGGGAGTCACCGGCGTAGAAAGCGCCGTCGGTCAAGTCGACGTCGGGCTTAGTCTCCAAATCGGGAAGGGTCATGAGATCTCCTGGGCGTCACCGAATGTCATTTGAACCTGGTCAGCAGAGCTGGACAACATCGCGCGCTTGGGAAGCCCCAGCGACGCAAGCTCTTTCGCGTAGGGGTGATCACCCAGCCGGACGCTCACACCGCCGAGCCGCGTCCGCACACCGTCGAGGGTGTGCTCGAACGCGGTCTCGCGGGTGATGCCGTCGCGGTGGGAGTAGCTGCGCTGCGCCTGATGGCGCGGGGTCAGCCGAATCGGCAGGCCCGGACGGAAGTCCATGCCGATCACCAGTTGCCCGTCGATCACACAGTCGGATCCAAATTGACGGCCCTCACGAATCGTAAAGTCCGCCATGACTTTCGGGTAGCCCCAGATCTTCGTCCCGGCCTCGAGGGTGAACGGCTGGTCGACGGGCAGGTGGTGGATAAAGGCGCCGGCGGACCCCAGAGCGCGCGGGCCACTCGCGGTCGAACCGGGCGGGTTGACCATGATGCTGGTGCCGAATTCGTAGTACTGCCCCAGGTCTCCGTCGATGTAGTGCATCAGCATCAGGACCGCGATCGCTCGGCCTGGCAGGTAACGGCAGACTTGCAGACCGCTGTAGTCGATCAGGTGCTGGGCGGCGTCGGCGTCCACCGAGAACATCGCCATGTGCTGATTTGCCTGGCGGATCCTCACCGGCATGGTGAGAACGGTGGCCGCGATGGTGTGCTGCGTCACAGTCATCCGGTCAATCTAGAACCCGTTCTACTGACGGGGCAAGCCTGGGCCTAGATCAGCGCGACGAGGTCCCGGACCTGCTCGGGAGAGCGGCCGGAGACGACCATCATCGTGACGCCCGCGGCCTCCCAGGCCGCGATTTGCTTACGCACGTAGTCGACGTCCCCGACGATCGCGGCGTCGTCGATCACCTCGTCGGGGATGATTTCGGCGGCCTTGTCCTTCTGGTTGCTGCGGAACAGCTTGGTGACCTCGTCGACCACTTCTGCGTAACCCATCCGGCGATAGACGTCGGCGTGGAAGTTGGTGTCCTCGGCGCCCATGCCGCCCATGTAGAGCGCGATGTAGGGCTTCATGGCCGCGAATGCGGCGCTGCGGTCCTCGGTGATCACGATGTTGGCCGTCGCGCAGATCTCGAAGTCCTCGCGGCTGCGGCGGGCGCCCGGCCGCGAGAAGCCCTCGTCCAGCCACTCGTTATAGGTGTCGGCCATCCGCGGTGTGTAGAAGATCGGCAGCCAGCCGTCGCAGATCTCGGCGGCCAGCGCGACGTTCTTCGGCCCCTCGGCGCCGAGCATGATCGGGATGTCGCTGCGCAGCGGGTGGGTGATCGGCTTTAGCGGCTTACCCAGGCCGGTTGCCGGTCGCCCGGGCCCCTCCTTCAAAGGCAGCGGGTAATGCGGGCCGTCGCTGGTCACAGGCGCCTCGCGGGCCCACACCTGCCGGATGATGTCGATGTACTCGCGGGTGCGCGCCAACGGCTTCGGGAATGACTGGCCGTACCAGCCCTCCACGACCTGCGGTCCGGACACCCCCAGCCCGAGAATGTGCCGCCCACCGCTGAGGTGGTCGAGAGTGAGCGCGGCCATCGCGCACGCGGTCGGGGTCCGCGCCGAGAGCTGAACAACCGACGTGCCCAGCCGCACCCGCCGCGTCGACGAACCCCACCAGGCCAGCGGTGTGTAGGCATCCGACCCCCACGCCTCGGCGGTGAACACGGCATCGAATCCGGCGGCCTCGGCCTCGGCGACGAGTTCGCCGTGGTTCTCCGGCGGCTGAGCGCCCCAATATCCCAGCTGCAAACCCAGCTTCATTTCTCCGCCTTTCCCGGCCAGAACGGACCCGATATTGAATCGGTTCTTAGAACCTGTTCTACTCGAAGGCGTGACAGCCACTTCGAGCGGCCCGACCACGAACGATCATTCCGAGCCGCCCCTCTCAGCGCCGTTAACTCTGTCCTTCGACTACACCCGTTCAGTCGGGACCACGCTCAGCAAGTTCTTCACCGCACTGCGTGAGCACCGTGTCCTCGGGGTGCGCGGATCGGATGGCCGGGTGCATGTGCCACCGGCGGAATATGACCCGGTCACCTACGAACCGCTGGGCAAGATGGTACCGGTCTCGCCCGTCGGCACCGTGATGTCCTGGGCCTGGCAGCCCGACCCCCTTGAGGGCCAGCCGCTGGACCGTCCGTTCGCCTGGGCCCTGATCAAGCTCGACGGCGCGGACACTCCGTTGATACATGCGGTCGATGCCGGCGAACCCGACAAGATCAAGACCGGCGCACGGGTGCATGTGCACTGGGCCGACGAAACGGTGGGCGCCATCACCGACATCGCGTACTTCAAGCTTGGTGAGGAGGAAGAGCCGGTCGAGCCGGTCGCCAGTGACCAGGACCCGGTCACGATGATCATCACGCCGATCTCGCTGACCATTCAGCACACCGCCTCGCACGAGGAAAGCGCCTACCTGCGGGCGATCGCCGAAGGCAAACTGCTGGGGGCCAAGACAGGCGAACACGGCAAGGTATACTTCCCGCCGCACGGCGCCGATCCGGCCACCGGCCAGCCCACCACCGAGTTCGTCGAGCTGCCGGACAAGGGCACCGTCACCACATTCGCGATCATCAACATCCCGTTCCAGGGTCAGCGCATCAAGCCTCCTTACGTGGCCGCCTATGTGCTGCTGGACGGTGCCGATATCCCGTTCCTACATCTGGTCGCCGACATCGACGCACACGAGGTCCGGATGGGCATGCGCGTGGAAGCGGTGTGGAAACCTCGCGAGGAGTGGGGTTTTGGCATCGACAACATCGAGTACTTCCGGCCCACCGGTGAACCCGACGCCGAGTACGACACCTACAAGCACCACCTGTAAAGGGCCCACCTGCACATGAGCGAACGCAATGTTGCGGTCGTCGGCTTTGCCCACCCCCCGCATGTCCGCCGCACCGACGGCACCACCAACGGCGTCGAGATGTTGATTCCGTGCTTCGCCCAGCTCTACGAGGAGCTGGGCATCGCCCGCACCGATATCGGCTTCTGGTGCTCGGGATCGTCCGATTACCTTGCTGGAAGGGCCTTTTCGTTTATCTCTGCGATCGACTCGATCGGCGCCGTTCCGCCGATCAACGAGTCGCACGTCGAGATGGATGCGGCCTGGGCTCTCTACGAGGCCTACATCAAGATCTTGACCGGCGAGGTGGACACCGCGCTGGTGTACGGATTCGGCAAGTCGTCGGCCGGCATCCTGCGCCAGATCCTGTCTCGGCAGACCGACCCCTACACCGTCGCGCCGCTGTGGCCGGACTCGGTGTCGATGGCCGGACTGCAGGCCCGTCTGGGACTCGACAACGGTAAGTGGACCGAAATCCAAATGGCCCGCGTTGCATTCGATTCGTTCACCAACGCCCGACGCGTCGACAAGGTCGAATCGGCGGTCAACGTCGAAGGCCTGCTGGACCGGCCTTTCTTCGCCGACCCGCTGCGGCGGCACGACATCGCACCGATCACCGACGGCGCGGCCGCAATCGTGCTCGCTGCCGACGATCGTGCCCGCGAGCTGCGCGAAAACCCGGCCTGGATAACCGGAATCGAGCATCGCATCGAAACCCCGGTGCTCGGTGCACGTGACCTCACCGACTCCCCGTCGACGCGGGCAGCCACCAAGGCGGCCACCGGCGGCACCACCGCCAACCTGGATGTCGCCGAGATCCATGCCCCCTTCACCCACCAGCACCTGATCCTGATGGACGCCATCCGGATCCCGGGCAAGACGAAAGTCAATCCGTCCGGCGGAGCATTGTCAGCCAACCCCATGTTCGTCGCCGGTCTCGAGCGCATCGGATTTGCCGCACAACACATTTGGGACGGTTCTGCGAATCGAGTGCTAGCGCACGCCACCAGCGGACCCGCGTTGCAGCAGAACCTGGTCGCGGTCATGGAAGGAAAGAACTGATGGCCGGTGGAGGAGCGCACCTCGCCGCGGTACTGGGTACCGGGCAGACCAAGTATGTAGCCAAGCGCAAAGACGTCTCGATGAACGGCTTGGTGCGCGAGGCGATCGACCGCGCGCTGGAAGACTCCGGCTCCACCTTCGACGACATCGACGCGGTCGTGGTCGGCAAGGCGCCGGACTTCTTCGAGGGCGTCATGATGCCGGAACTGTTCATGGCCGACGCCGTGGGCGCCACCGGCAAGCCGCTGATCCGGGTACACACGGCGGGCTCGGTCGGTGGGTCCACCGCGGTGGTGGCCGCCAGCCTGGTCCAGTCCGGGAAGTACCGGCGGGTGCTGGCGATGGCGTGGGAGAAGCAATCGGAATCAAATGCCATGTGGGCGTTGTCGATTCCCATCCCCTTCATCAAGCCAGTCGGCGCCGGCGCGGGCGGCTACTTCGCCCCGCATGTGCGCTCCTACATCCGCCGCTCGGGCGCGCCGTTGAACATCGGCGCCATCGTGGCGGTCAAGGACCGGCTCAACGGAGCCCGCAACCCGCTGGCGCACCTGCACCAACCCGATATCACCGTCGAGAAGGTGATGGAGTCCCCGATGCTGTGGGACCCGATCCGCTACGACGAGACCTGCCCGTCCTCCGACGGCGCCGCCGCCGTCGTTATCGGCGACGAGGAGATCGCCGAAGCCCGCCTGGCGCAAGGACAACCGGTAGCGTGGATCCATGCCACCGCGCTGCGCACCGAGCCGCTGCAGTTCTCGGGCCGCGACCAGGTCAGCCCGCAGGCCAGCCGCGACGCGGCCAAGGCGCTCTGGGATGCCGCCGGCATCAAGAGCCCGATCGACGAGATCGACGCCGCCGAGATATACGTGCCCTTCTCGTGGTTCGAGCCAATGTGGTTGGAAAGCCTAGGCTTTGCGCCCGAGGGCGAGGGCTGGAAGCTCACCGAATCCGGCGAGACCGCAATAGGCGGTAAGCTGCCGGTCAATCCCTCCGGCGGGGTTCTCTCGTCGAACCCGATCGGCGCCTCCGGCCTGATTCGCTTCGCCGAAGCGGCGATCCAGGTAATGGGCAAGGGCGGCGATCACCAGGTACCCTGTGCACGAAAGGCGCTGGGGCACGCCTACGGTGGCGGTTCGCAGTACTACTCGATGTGGGTGGTCGGGGCCGACAAACCCGAAAAAGTAAGCGCGTGACCGAACATCCGGCCCACGAGGCCGGCCGGCGCTCGCGTGAGGCGGTCGGGGCCAGGGACAAAGATGCCTGGCTTGCGGTGTTCACCGACGACGCCGTCGTCGAGGATCCCATCGGTCCGTCGGCCTTCGACCCCGAAGGCAAGGGACACCGCGGCCGCGATGCGATCTCGGCGTTCTGGGACAAGGCCATCTCCCCCACCACCAAGATCGAGTTCTTCTTCCGCGACACCTACCAGTGCGGCAACGAGGAAGCGAACGTCGGCCATATCCTGATCACCACCGGCGACTACCAGACAACGGCCGAAGGCGTGTTCACCTACAAGGCCAACGACGAGGGCAAACTAGTTGCCCTGCGCGCGTATTGGGAGATGGACCGCGCGGCGGCCAATACCCGCAAGATCTAGGTCGTCGGCAAAGCCGATTTACGGAATTCACCCGAAAATTGCTGTGCGCGGGCAACGCCGCGCGGTAGTGTCCTGGTGTCGCGATGACCCGGGGGGGTTGAGGGAGTCGACCCGTGGATGACGATTGGGAAGTCGAAGCGCCCGCCAAGGCCACACCACCACGGCGCGGGGCGTCTCTCAAGATCATGGCCGCGGTCATCTTCATCGTCGTCGCGGTCGTCTCTGCCGGCGTCTACCTGGTATTCGGTCGAACGACCGCCGACCATGCCGCCTCCAAGCCGGCTCCGTCGCCGAGTCGTGCCGCTCCGCTCGTACTGCCGTTTCAGCTCACCGACGCCGACGGCCTGGAGGTCGACCCTGCCGGCAATGTGTACGTCTCCGACTCGGCTACCAACCAGGTGTTCGAGCTCACGTCCGGCTCGGACCATCCGATTGTGGTGCCCTTCACCGGGCTTAACGAGCCGGGCGGTCTCGCGGTGGACGGCAACAACGCCGTGTATGTGGTCGACCAAGCCAACAGGCGGGTCCTGAAACTGCCGGCCGGCTCCACCACCCAGATCGAGCTGCCGATCGCCGGACTCGACGATCCGCATGGGATCGCGGTGGATAGCCGCGGGACTGTCTTCGTCGCCGACCTCAACGCCAACCGGGTGGTGGAACTGCCCCCGGCTCGAATACCCAGTCCGAGTTGCCATTTGGCGATCTCAAGCAGCCCTACGACCTTGCGGTGGACGACGCCGACACGGTCTACGTGGCAGACGCCGGCAACAACCGCGTGGTGAAAATGGATGCCGGGGCGACCACCCCCGTCGCACTGCCGTTTACCGGCTTGAACTTTCCGAACAGCGTGGCCGTCGATCAGAGCAAGAACGTGTACGTGACCGACCTGAACAACAATCGGGTGCTCAAGCTCGCGGCCGGCTCGAATGCCGTGTCAAGCCTGCCGTTCACCAATCTGGTCGCCCCCTTCGAGCTGGCGGTGAGTGGTCGAGGTGACGTGTACGTCATCGACTTCCATAACCGGGTGCTCAAACTGGCTGCGGGATACCAGCCGATAGCCCTTGGGAATTAGGTCTCGCGCGGTAGTGTCCGGGTGTCGCGATCACCGTCGTGGTTGAGAGAGGCGGCCCATGGACGACGATTGGGAATTCGAAACGCCGGCAAAGGCCAAGCCGCCGAAGGCGTCACGGTCCCGCCCCACCTTGACGATCGCCGGCGCCGCAGCCGTCGTGGTCATCGTGGCCCTCGGCCTGGTCGGGTATTTCGCATTCGGGCGCACGTCGTCCGGCATCCCGGGGTCCACGCAGAGCACAGCGTCGAGTTCGGCACCGTCGGCTCCCGGCCCGGTCGTGCTGCCGTTCACCCTCGCGGATCCCGAAGGCGTGGAGGTGGACCGCGCCGGCAACGTCTACGTCGCCGACTCCGGAGGCAATCGCGTGCTGGAACTGCAGGCCGGCTCCACTACCCCTATCGAGTTGCCGTTCACCGGTCTGAACCGCCCGGCCGGCCTGGCCGCGGACACCAAGGGCAACCTGTATGTCGTCGACCAGAAGAACAAGCGGGTGCTGGAACTGCCTGCCGGCGCCAAGACGCAGATTGAGCTACCGTTCGCCGGTCTGACCGAGCCCCATGGCGTGACGGCGGACAGCGTCGGCGATGTCTACGTTGCCGACTTCAAGAACAACCAGGTGCTCGAACTTCCGGTCGGCACAGCCGTTCAGGTCGTGGTTCCGTTCACCGATCTCAACCAGCCCTACGATCTGGCGGTCGACAGCACCGACGGCGTGTACGTCGCCGACGCCGGCAACAATCGGGTGCAGAAGCTGCCCGCGGGCACGACCAACCCGGAGATCCTCCCGTTCACCGGCCTGAACTTTCCGAACAGTGTGGCCGTCGATCGCAGCAACAGCGTCTACGTCACCGACTTGAACAACAATCGGGTGCTACGTCTGACAGTGGGCTCAAACACGGTGTCCCTGTTGCCTTTCGGCGATCTCTTCGCGCCCTATGGGATAGCGGTGGGACCTCAGGACGACGTGTATGTGGTCGATTTCCACAACCGGGTACTGAAGTTGGCGGCGGGATACCAGCCGACCGTACTCACGCATTGACCCGAACGGTCAGATCTGCTCCAGCCCGGCAAGGTGCCGCTGCGCCAGGTCGCGGTAGGCCTGCGGATTCAGGTTGATCCACATCTCCGCGCCGGTCCCGGCGATCGGGCCCTTGATCTGTGCCGGGGATCCGACCACGAGCACCCCGGCCGGGATCTGCGTGCCGGCCGTCACCAGCGAATGGGCAGCGACCAGGCTGCGCGCGCCGATCACCGCGCCGTCGAGAACGGTGGCGTGGTTGGCGATCAACGCCTCGGACCCGACGTGAACGCCGTGAATGACGCACATGTGGGCCACCGTCGCACCCGGTCCGATGTCGACGGGGATGCCCGGCGGCGCGTGTAGCACCGACCCGTCCTGCACATTCGCGCCTTCCCGCACGACGATCGGCCCGTAGTCGCCTCGCAGCACGGCGTTGAACCAAACCGACGCCCCGGCTTCGACCGTGACGTCGCCGATGAGGGTCGCCGTCGGCGCCACGAAAGCTGTCGGATCGATGCGTGGCGCGCGGCCCTCGAAAGCAAACAGTGGCATCGTCTAGATATACCCCAAGCGGGTAGCACCCCCAGGGACAACGCAGCTAGATCCGCTGTCGTTGCGCGTCCGCATCAGAAAACTGTAACGTGTTCTAGTTAGAGGCCCGCAATTTGGAGGTGACAGGTGAGTACCGACACCAACGCGGTCGGCATCCGGGAAATCGATCCCGGCGCGTTGCCGACCAGATACGCCCGTGGATGGCACTGCCTGGGCGTCGCGAAGGACTTCCAGGACGGTAAGCCGCACTCGATCCAGGCGTTCGGCACCAAGCTGGTGGTCTTCGCCGACTCGCAGGGCGACATCAAGGTGCTCGACGGTTACTGCCGCCACATGGGCTATGACCTGTCCGAGGGCACCATCAAGGGCGACGAGGTTGCCTGCCCGTTCCACGACTGGCGCTGGGGCGGCGATGGCCGGTGCAAGCTGGTGCCGTACGCCAAGCGCACTCCCAAGACGGCGCGCACCCGGTCATGGACGACCGACGTCCGGGGCGGTCTGCTTTTCGTCTGGCACGACCACGAAAACAACCCGCCCGATCCGGCGGTGCGCATTCCGGACATCCCGGAGTCCCACAGCGACGAGTGGACCGAGTGGCGGTGGAACAGTATCCTGATCGAGGGATCCAACTGCCGCGACATCATCGACAACGTCACCGATATGGCGCACTTCTTCTACATCCACTTCGGGCTGCCGACGTACTTCAAGAACGTCTTCGAGGGTCACGTCGCGTCGCAGTACCTGCACAATGTGGGCCGACCGGACGTCAGCGACCTGGGCACCTCCTACGGCGAGGCGCACCTGGACTCCGAGGCGTCCTACTTCGGACCGTCGTTCATGATCAACTGGCTGCACAACAGCTACGGCGGCTTCAAAGCCGAGTCGATTCTGATCAACTGCCACTACCCGGTGACCCAGAACTCGTTCGTCCTGCAGTGGGGTGTCATAGTCGAAAAGCCCAAGGGCATGGACGAAAAGATGACCGAGAAGCTGTCCCGCGTCTTCACCGAGGGGGTCAGCAAGGGCTTCCTGCAGGATGTCGAGATCTGGAAGCACAAGACCAGGATCGACAACCCGCTGCTGGTCGAGGAAGACGGTGCGGTGTACCAGCTGCGTCGCTGGTATCAGCAGTTCTACGTCGATGCCGCCGACGTCGAGCCGGAAATGGTGGAGCGCTTCGAGATCGAGGTGGACACCAGCCGCGCCATCGAACACTGGAACGTCGAGGTCGAAGAGAACCTGAAGGCACAGGATGCCGAAACTGCTGCGGCCGAAGAAGTTCCAGCCGAACAACACTGAAATGTCTGACGATCAGCCGGCGGTTCCCGACGTCGATCGGCTCGCCCGATCGATGCTGTTGCTGCATGGCGACGGCCACGACCACGACGACAAGCCGGCCCACAACGGGGGGTCTGGGTCCTGGTCGAAATCAAGGGACTTCGCGAACGACCCGGCGCGCGCGGCGGCGGTGCGCGAGGCCAGCCTGGCCGACCGTGAGCGCTACCTGACGTCGGGTCTGCGGCCGGTCGATTGCCGCTTCTGTCATGTCACGGTGACCGTGCGAAGGCTGGGCCCGGGACATACTGCGGTGCAATGGAATACCGAGGCGTCGCAGCGGTGTGCCCACTTCACCGAGGTGCGTGAATCCGGTGGCGACACCGCACGAACCAGGTCCTGCCCGCGGCTGTCCGACAGCATCGAGCATGCAGTCGCCGAGGGCTATCTGGAGCGTCCCGACGAGGACTGAGGCTTACAGCCCGGCGAATCGCTCCTTGAGCTCTTCGGCGGTGAGCCCGTAATCGGCCAGCGAGTACTTGTGCTTCGGAGCCCGAGCGCCGGTCTGGCTCTCGGCGTGGCTGTCCTCCATGGCTTTTCGCGCGTCGTCGGTCAGCGTTAGGCCGAAGTGGCTGCACACGTTGGCAACGGTGCCGAGCGGGTCGGCGATCAGATCCTGGTAGTCGACGTCGCAGAACTGGGCGGGGTCGTACTTGGCGCGTGCGGTGTTGAAGAGCTCCAGCCCGCGCGACCAGGTCTCCATGGAATCGGCGCCGATCTGCGCTCCGACGTAGGTGTCAGACCATCCCTGCGCGGTGTGCTGCGCCAGCGAGCACATCGACGCCATGATCGTCTCGACCGGTCGGTGGGTCTGGATCACCAGCGCATCGGGATAGGTCTCCATCAGTGCGTCCAACGCGAAGAGATGACTGGGATTCTTCAGCACCCAACGTTTGTCAGTGTCGTTGAGGCCGATCAACTGAAGGTTCTTGCGGTGCCGGCGATACGACGGGCCCCAGTCCTGACGCGACAGCCACTGCGAGTAAGTGGGCAGGTGCGCCAGGGTCTCGTAAGACACTGAGTGAACCGATTGCCGCAGCAGCTGCCAGCACTCCTCCAGCTCGTAGGCGGCCATGAAATGCAGGCCGGTGTAGTCCGGATTCTCCTTGTGCGCCTTGGTGAATTGCTCGTCGAGCTGGCGGTACAGCGGATTGGAGTCCCAGGTATCGCGCGGCGGACGGGGCTGCGGAAACTCGGCTAGCCACAGGTGCAGGCCCTGGTGTGCGGGGTCGGCGCCCAGGAGCCGGTGCAGCGCCGTGCTGCCGGTACGCACCAGGCCGGTCACAAAGATCGGCCGGTTGATCTCCACGTCGACATGCTGGGGGTACTGCTTCCACATGGACTCGGAGAACAACCGAGCCACCAGCGCGCCGCGCAGGAAGAACCGATTCATCTTGCTACCGAACACGGTGAGGTTCGCGTCGCGCCGGAAGGAGTCCAGCAGCACCTCGAGTGCCTCGGCGTAGTTATCGTCGTCGGCGCCGAAGTCGTCGAGGCCGATCAGCTTGGTGGCCGATGCTTTCAGCTCGTCGACGGTACCGACATCTGTGCGGTCACCCGCCATTACGCCATCCCCTCCTCATCGCGTCGCTCTGCATCGTCGATAGCGGCATTAGGTGTGGTACTCCCCGCAGTTGACGTCCAGCGTCTGTCCGGTGATGCCGCTGGACAGGTCGCTGGCCATGAACAAGATCGCCGAGGCCACCCCGTCTTCGGTGGGCAGCCGCTTCAGGTCGGAGTTGGCCGCTGTGGCCGCATAGATCTGGTCAGCCGTGGTGCCGTACTTGCCAGCCTGGTGGTTGAAGTAGCCCTGCAGTGTCTCACCCCAGATATAGCCGGGTGCAACGGAATTGACGCGGATCCCTTGCTCACCCAGTTCGGTGGCCAGCGAATGCGACATCGCCAGCAGCGCGGACTTGGCCATCTTGTAAGCGCCGTACTTCGCCTGCGAGTGCCGAAGCACCATCGAGTTGACGTTGACGATCGAGCCCTTTGCCTCGGCCAGGGCCGGGGTGAAGCCCTGGATCAGGCGCAGCGCACCTAGCGCGCTGAGCTCAATGGCGTCGCGGATGTGCTGAAAGCCGGTGCCCGAGAACGGTTTCAGTGATGGCACCCGGAATGCGTTGTTGATCAGCACGTCGACCTTGCCGTAGGCCTCCAGCGTGGCATCGACCAGGTTGCTCACCTGGTCGTCCTCCGTGATGTCGGTGCGCACCGTCGTCGCGCGGCCGCCGATGTCGGCGATCTGCTTGGCGACGTCGTCCAGACGCTCCGGAGTGCGGGCCGCCAGCACCAGATCGGCACCCTCCCGCGTGCATCGGTGCGCCAGCGTGGTGCCCAGGCCCGGGCCAACCCCACTGATCACCACTACCTTGCCATCGAGCAACTTCGTCATCCCAGCATCCTTGCCTGAATTTGTTTTTGGCGCAGCGCAATTCGAGCGCGCCAATCGTCCTCGGAAATTTTGTTCTGCTCGAAGTACGGCAACTTGCTCGCTACCGCGTCGAGGTCGACCAGTTCGACGGTGGGCCCGTCGGCCTCGGTCAGCTCGCGAGACACCCGCTGCCAGCGGAATTGCAGATATCCGCGTCGGTGATCGAGGGTCTCGACCCAGTTGGTGACACCCGGATTGCCATCAGAGACGACGATGCGGACCATCCCGTCCGGATCCGCCTGCGCCTGAGTGTTATTCAGTGAGGTCTGGTGGTTGATGTAGTCGAGTGAGATGTACCACAGGCTGCCTAGCTGGAAGCCAAGGTAAGGCGCGTCGCTGACCGGGATGGTAATGATCAGCGCCTGATCTGGCCGCAGATCCCAGTGCCCGACCGACGAGTACTGGGTAGCCAGGCCGCCGGGCGTCAGGCGCGGCGCGGTCAGTGTGTTGACCGGAAGGTTGTCGTAGAACCACTGCGGGAACTGCAGCCAGGTCTTGATCCGCTGCACCAGCTGCCTTCCGGCTGTGGCGTAGCGCCTTTCGATGAGCTCACGCGTCAACGGCGGCGGCGCGGTGCCGGCAGTGTCCAGCCGGGCGATCGCCAGCGTCCCGCGTTGGGCTGACCAGTCGCCATACACCTCGCGCATCACCAGCTGGCCATTGCTCGTCGGGCGCACCCGCCACTCGAAGGTGCCGTCCGGCGCGATGTCGAGTTCGCGGTCGTCGAAGGCCACCTGACTGGCCGGCACGTTGTCGTCGGTGTACTCGCCGCCCAGCAGCTGGAAGCTCAGGTCGGTGGTGGTACCCCGCACGCCGGTCACCAGGTAATCGTGGTTGGCGTGCACCCGCGTGCCGAAATACAGTGTGTCGGGGTTGTCCAGGCCCATCTTGGCGAATGGCCCGGTGCCCGACTGCAGGAACGGATGGTCACGGTCGTAGTCGACGGCCATGTGGATACAGGCCGAGATCCCGTCGGCCAGATATTGCAGTCCTTCGAGCAGGTCGGCTTCGGTCTCGATAAACGGCGCGGCAGCCACCAGCTGCTCGGCCTCGGCGATCGCGGCAGCGAGGGGATTAGTGAGCACGCCTAGACGCTAGAACGTGTTCTACTTTTTCGTCTATGGCGAACATTCCCGCGCGTCGTCGAGGGCGTTTACCGACTTGAAAGACTAGCCCGCCCGATCGCTACGAGGTGCACTGCTGCGAGAGGTCGATCAGGTGCTGGCGGACATCCGGATGCCGATTCAGATAGTCCATCACGTTCGGGCTGCCGCCCTCCGCCGCAGACTTGGCGGACAGCGTCTGCTTCACGTCGGGATGCCGAATCAGATACGCGTTGATGGAATCACCGACGGTCTGGTTACACGGATCCGCGTTCGCCACCGGCAGTGCGATCACTGTCGCGGCGGTTGCGGTAAGTAGCCCCCCGGCGAGCAGGCCGTACAGTCCACGGCGACGCGGGCCGCGTGTGTTGGATGTGCTCATGCGGGCCAGATTACCGACGTCAGCTATGCGCGGGCTGTGTCCCAGCAAAGCGAAGCCGGTGCGTTACACCGGCGGGGTCAGCGCGTTACCGCGGCGCCGGTGTCGCGCTCGCGTTTGATCTCCAGCGCGATGTCGATCAGCTGGTCTTCCTGACCGCCGATCAGCTTGCGCTGGCCCGCCCGGTGCAACAGTTCGTGGGCCGGGACGCCGTACCGCTCACCCTGACGGACGGCGTGCTTGAGGAAGCTCGAGTAGACCCCGGAGTAGCCCATGATCAGCGCGTTGCGGTCCAGCAGGCATTCGGTCGGCATGGCCGGGCGCACCACGTCCTCGGCGGCGTCGGCGATGTCGAAGAAGTCGATGCCCGTCTTGACGCCGATCTTGTCGAACACGCCGATCAGGGCCTCGACCGGCGCGTTGCCCGCACCGGCTCCGAACCGGCGCACGCTGCCGTCGATCTGCTTGGCACCCGCGCGCACGGCCTCGACCGAGTTGGCCACGCCGAGCCCGAGGTTCTCGTGCCCGTGGAAACCGACCTGGGCATCGTCGCCGAGTTCGGCGACCAGGGCCGACACCCGATCGGCGACACCGTCGAGCACCAGGGCTCCGGCGGAGTCGACGACGTAGACACACTGGCAGCCGGCATCAGCCATGATGCGGGCCTGGGCGGCCAGCTTCTCCGGCGAAATGGTGTGCGCCATCATCAGGAATCCGACGGTCTCCAGGCCCAGCTCGCGGGCCAGGCCGAAGTGCTGGATCGAGACGTCGGCCTCGGTGCAATGCGTGGCGATCCGGCAGATCGACCCGCCATTGTCCTGGGCCTCTTTGATGTCCTCTTTGGTTCCCACGCCCGGCAGCATCAAGAACGCGATCTTGGCTTCCTTGGCCGTCTGGGCGGCGAGTTTGATCAGCTCCTGCTCGGGGGTCTTGGAGAAGCCGTAGTTGAACGACGAGCCGCCCAGTCCGTCGCCGTGGGTCACCTCGATCACCGGCACCCCGGCCGCGTCGAGGGCCGCCACGATCGCTTGGACCTCTTCCTTGGTGAACTGATGGCGCTTGTGGTGGGAGCCGTCGCGCAGCGACGTATCCGTCATGCGGACGTCCCACACCGGGTTGAAGAAGATGTCGGTGGTCATGATTGCGCTCCTGTGACCGCGAGGGTCTCCTTGGCGATCTCTTCGCCGACCTTGGTAGCCGCGGCCGTCATGATGTCGAGGTTTCCCGCATACGGCGGCAGGTAATCGCCGGCGCCCTCGACCTCGACGAACGTCGTCACCACATGGTTGCCGCCGTTGACAACCGACGGTTCGTCGAACTGCGGGTCGTTGAGTAGCCGGTAACCGGGGACGTAGGTCTGCACTTCGGCCACCACATCGCGGATGGACTGGGTGATCGCGTCGTGGTCGGCGTCGTCAGGGATGGCACAGAAGATGGTGTCGCGCATGATCATCGGCGGGTCGGCCGGGTTCAGGATGATGATCGCCTTGCCGCGCTGGGCACCGCCGATGGTCTCGACGCCCTTGCTGGTGGTCTTGGTGAACTCGTCGATATTGGCGCGGGTGCCCGGCCCCGCCGAGACCGACGACACCGAGGCGACGATCTCGGCGTAGGGCACCTCGACGACGCGACTGACCGCGTAGACGATCGGGATCGTCGCCTGTCCCCCGCAGGTGATCATGTTGACGTTCGGGGCGTCGAGGTGTTGGCGCAGGTTCGCCGGCGGGATGACGGCCGGGCCCACCGCGGCCGGCGTCAGGTCGATGGCCCGGATACCGGCAGCTTCGTATTTCGGCGCCGCATCCCGGTGCACGTACGCGCTGGTGGCCTCGAACACCAGGTCGGGCTTCTCGGACTGGGCCAGCAGCCAGTCCACGCCCTCGTGGGTGGTCTCCAAGCCCAGCTTGCGGGCCCGCGCCAGGCCTTCGCTTTCCGGGTCGATGCCCACCATCCAGCGCGGTTCCAACCAATCGGATCGCAGCAACTTGTACAGCAGGTCGGTGCTGATATTTCCCGACCCGACAATGGCCACGCTTGCCTTCGACGGCATGATGCTCCTTTTTCGAAGCGTTAAATCAACTGATCTAATCCGAGCCTATTCAAACGACAAATGGACTGAGCCCAGCCCCGCGAACTCCGCGACGAAGTCGTCACCGGGACGCACGTCGATCGCCTTCGTGCACGATCCGGGCAGCACCACGTCGCCCTTGCGCAGCCTGACCCCGAAGCTCTCGACCTTGCGGGCCAGCCAAGCCACCGCGGTCACCGGGTTGCCCAGCACGGCGTCGCTGCGACCCTCGGCGATCACCTCGCCGTTGCGAGTCAGCACCGCGTCGATCGTCTTGACGTCGATGTCGGCCGGTTTTGCCCGGGCCTTGCCGAGGACGAAACCGGCCGACGAGGCATTGTCGGCGATGGTGTCGCACAACGCGATCTTCCAGTCGGTGATCCGGGTGTCGATCAACTCAATCGACGGGACCAGCGCCTCGGTGGCCGCCAGCACGTCGTCCTCGGTGCAGCCCGCACCCGGCAGGTCGTCGGCCAGGATGAAACCGACCTCGACCTCGACCCGCGGGTACAGGTAGTTGCCCGCCTTGACCGGGGTGTCCTCGAAGACCTGCATCTCGTCGAGCAGGTGGCCATAGTCCGGCTCGTCGACGCCCATCATCTGCTGCATCGCCTTGCTGGACAGGCCGACTTTGTGGCCCAGCACTCGGGCCCCCTCGGCGACCCGTTGCCGTATGTTGATCAGCTGGATTTCGTATGCGTCGACGACGTCGATGTCGGGGTGGGCGGACGTGAGCGGAGCGATCGGCTCACGGCTGCGCTCGGCTTGCGCCAGGTCGGCAGCCAGCTCGTCGCGGATCGCAACACTGAGCATTTACCGAAGTCCCCTCGTTCGTTTGACCGGGCCGGTAGCGGCCAGCCCGGCCAATTCTATAACGTGTTCTACATGACAGCGCAGGAGTACGACGTCGTCGTGGTCGGCAGCGGCGGAGCCGGCATGGTGGCTGCCCTCGCCGCCGCGCACCGAGGCCTTTCGACACTAGTCATCGAAAAGGCCCCACATTTCGGCGGCTCCACCGCACGCTCGGGGGGCGGCGTCTGGATCCCGAACAACGAGGTCCTCAAGCGCGACGGCGTGCGTGACACCCCCGAGGCTGCCCGCACATACCTGCACGGAATCGTCGGCGACCGGTCGGTCAGCGGGGTCGAGCCGGAGCGCATCGACACCTACCTGCAGCGCGGTCCCGAGATGCTGTCGTTCGTGCTGAAGAACACGCCATTGAAGATGTGCTGGGTGCCGAAATACTCCGACTACTACCCCGAGGCGCCCGGCGGCCGCGCGGAGGGGCGCTCGATCGAACCCAAGCCGTTCGATGCGCGCAAGCTGGGGCCCGATGAGGGCGGGCTGGAACCGGCCTACGGCAAGGTACCGCTCAATGTGGTTGTGATGCAGCAGGACTACGTGCGTCTGAACATGCTCAAGCGGCACCCGCGGGGAGTGCTGCGCAGCTTGAAGGTCGGCGCGCGCACGATGTGGGCGAAGAGCACCGGCAAAAACCTGGTCGGCATGGGGCGCGCGTTGATTGCGCCGTTGCGAATCGGGCTGCAGCGCGCCGGCGTTCCGGTGCAGCTGAACACCGCTTTGACCGATCTGTACGTCGAGGACGGCGTCGTTCGGGGCGTTTACGTCCGCTCCGCCGGCGAGTCCGAATCGGTTGAACCGCAGCTGATCCGGGCCCGGCGCGGAGTGATCCTGGCCAGCGGCGGCTTCGAGCACAACGAGCAGATGCGGGTGAAGTACCAGCGCGCGCCGATCACCACCGAATGGACGGTTGGCGCCAAAGCCAACACCGGTGACGGCATCATTGCCGGCGAAAAGGTCGGCGCCGCACTGGATATCATGGAGGACGCCTGGTGGGGTCCGACGGTTCCGCTAGTCGGCGCGCCGTGGTTTGCGCTGTCGGAGCGCAACTCGCCGGGGTCGATCATCGTCAACATGTCCGGCAAACGGTTCATGAACGAGTCGATGCCCTACGTCGAGGCCTGTCATCACATGTACGGCGGAGAATTCGGTCAGGGGCCCGGCCCGGGCGAGAACATTCCGGCCTGGTTGGTATTCGACCAACAGTACCGCGACCGCTATATCTTCGCGGGACTACAACCGGGACAACGTATTCCGACCAAGTGGATGGAATCCGGCGTCATCATCAAGGCCGACACGCTCGAAGAGCTGGCCGCGCAGGCCGGTTTACCTGTCGCCGAGTTCTCGGCTACCGTGGCGCGATTCAACGGCTTCGCCCGCACCGGCGTCGATGAGGACTTCCGCCGCGGCGAGAGCGCGTACGACAGGTACTACGGCGACCCCACCAACAAGCCCAATCCGAACCTCGGGGAGCTCACCCACGCACCGTATTACGCCGCCAAGATGGTGCCCGGCGACCTGGGGACGAAGGGCGGCATCCGCACCGACGTCCACGCCCGCGCGCTGCGCGACGACGGCAGCATCATCGACGGCCTGTACGCCGCGGGCAACGTCAGTGCACCGGTGATGGGGCACACCTACCCGGGTCCGGGCGGCACCATCGGGCCGGCGATGACCTTCGGGTACCTTGCCGCGCTGCACATCGCAGGAGAGAACTGATATGCCGATCGATGTAGACGTCGCGCTGGCCGCCGAGCTAGAGCCCCTCGAATTCTCTTGGAGCAGTAGCGATATCCAGCTTTACCACCTTGGCCTGGGTGCCGGTGCCGACCCGATGGACCCGCGCGAGTTGCGCTACCTGATCGACGACACCCCGCAGGTGCTGCCGACGTTCGGCAACGTCGCGGCGTCGTTCCACATGACCAAGCCGCCGACGGTGCAATTCCCCGGCATCGACATCGAGCTGGGCAAGGTGCTGCACGCCAGCGAGCGGATCGAGGTGCCCGGGCCGCTACCGCCGTCCGGTTCCGCCACGGCCGTCACCCGGTTCACCGATATCTGGGACAAAGGCAAGGCAGCGGTGATCTGGAGCGAGACGACGGCGTCGGCTCCCGACGGCACCGTGCTGTGGACGCAGCGACGGTCGATCTTCGCGCGCGGTGAGGGCGGATTCGGTGGCGAGCGCGGGCCTTCGTCGTCGGATGGGGCGCCCGATGGGGCCCCGGACCTCGAGGTCGATATGCCCTTGTTGCCGCAGCAGGCGCTGCTGTACCGGCTGTGCGGTGATCGCAACCCGCTGCACTCCGACCCCGAATTCGCTGCTGCCGCAGGATTTTCCCAGCCGATTCTGCACGGCCTGTGCACCTACGGCATGACCTGCAAGGCGATCACCGACGCGCTGCTGGACGGGGATGCCGGTGCGGTGGCCGCCTATGGGGCGCGCTTTTCGGGTGTGGCGTTCCCCGGCGAGACACTGCGGGTCAACGTGTGGAAGGAAGACGGCCGCTTCGTGGCCGCTGTCGTTGCGCCCTCGCGCGACAACGCGGTGGTGCTGTCCGGCGTCGAGTTGGTCCCGGCCTAGCGTTTGGCGCTTCCTCAAGCCGAGCGCGCGGCCAGCCGCACTCTGGCGCTCGAACGTGCGGCCAGCTTCACGTTCGACGTGCGCGGGCTGCCCGGACGCGGCGAATGATGTCAGGCGGACGATCGCCCACCACCACGCGGACCACGATCCAGCCTAAGCCCTCGATCGCTTCCAACCGCCGGATATCACGCTTGTACTGCCAGCGATCATTCCGATGCTGTTCGCCGTCGTATTCGACCGCGACTTTGATGTCCTCCCAGCCCATGTCTAGATGCGCGATCGCACTGCCAAATTCGTCGACGACAGGAATCTGCGTCTGGGGCCGCGGCAAGCCTGCCCGGATCAAGACAATGCGAAGCCATGACTCTTTCGGCGACTGTGCGCCCGCGTCGAATAGGCCCGCCGCCTCCCGTGCCTGGGCGATGCCGCGGCGTCCCGGGTACCTCTTGGTGAGCAATTCAACATCGGCAGCCTTGACCTCAGCTGCTCTCGCGAGCGCGTCGATACCCGCCACAGCAGTCGTGGTCGGGTACCAACACCCCAGGTCGAGGGCTGTCCTTGCGAGCGATGTCACCGCGACGCCGCCAATCACCTCGACTTCGTCCGCCTCGATGAGGTCTCCGTGAGTCTGGATTCCCGGCACGCGGTGGCGATGGATGTGAATCAATTCCGCCACTTTTCGGTCATCCACCCATTTGCTGCCGTGCAGCGCAGCCGCCGAAAACCCGGCCACCACTCCTCGCCGTCCGCTCCACAGCCACCCGGCCTTCGCCGTCAGCGCGGCCGTGACTTCAGTGTCAGGATCGACATACACGTTTCTGAATAGCCGCCTATAGCGTCTATTCAACTGACTCTTGGTCACCGTACCGAGGGCGATTGCCTCAGTTCCGATGAATGGTTCGCCCATCGCCGCAGCGTCGCATGCCCTACCGTCGACGTCACTTCACTCGACGAACGCGCGGCCAGCTTCGCGCTCGGCAGCGAACGCGCGGCTGGCCGCACGTTCGGCCGAGAGGCCCGACGCCTAGCCGAGAATCAATCCGGAGGTGGGCACACCTGTTCCGGCGGTGACGAGTACGTGCTCGACGTCGGGCACTGGGTTCACCGAGGTGCCTCGCAGTTGCCGCACACCCTCCGCAATACCGTTCATGCCGTGGATGTAGGCCTCGCCGAGTTGGCCGCCGTGGGTGTTGATGGGTAGTCGCCCGCCCACCTCGACCGCACCGTCGGCGATGAAGTCCTTGGCCTCGCCGCGACCGCAGAAACCCAACTCCTCCAACTGAATCAGCGTGAACGGCGTGAAGTGGTCGTAGAGCACCGCCGTCTGAATGTCGGCCGGCGACAGCCCCGACTGGGACCACAGCTGCCGACCCACCACACCCATCTCGGGCAGGCCCAGTTCGGGGCGGTAGTAGCTGACCATCGTGTACTGATCGGGGCTGGAGCCTTGCGAAGCCGCCTCGATGACCGCCGGCCGATGCTTGAGATCCTTCGCACGCTCCGCCGACGTCACCACGATCGCGACGGCCCCGTCGGTCTCCTGACAGCAGTCCAGCAGCCGCAGCGGCTCGGCGATCCACCGCGAATTCTGGTGGTCTTCA
Source organism: Mycobacterium stomatepiae (assembly GCF_010731715.1). Classification (NCBI taxonomy): domain Bacteria; kingdom Bacillati; phylum Actinomycetota; class Actinomycetes; order Mycobacteriales; family Mycobacteriaceae; genus Mycobacterium; species Mycobacterium stomatepiae. Next base: position 4,550,513 of record NZ_AP022587.1, on the reverse strand, counting down.
ATGGTGATCGGCTTCTCGTAGAAGTAAGCCTTCGGGTTCTTGGCGGCGTGTTTGCGATCGGCCACCGAGATGGCGCCGAAGTCCCGGCTGGTCGCACCGGACCAGTGCATGTAGCGCTGAGCGATCATCGCGACCTGCGCCGCCGGCGTCGACAGCCCGTGCGGATACGAGAAGGAATTGTCGGCTGCCGTCGAATCAGCTTGTACGCCAACATCTCCCACCAGCCGCGTCTGCACCTGACCGAACCGCATACCGGACCGCTCGTTGAACGCCCGATACGCCACCACGACATCGGCCACACCCGTCGCGACGGCCATCGCGGCATGCTGAACCGTCCCGCACGCGGCACCACCGCCATAGTGGGTCTGCGAGAAGAACGTCAGCTCGCCGATGCCGGCCGCCCGCGCGACGGCGATCTCTTTGTTCGTGTCCATCGTGAAAGTGGTCAGCCCGTCGACATCCGACGGCGAAAGTCCCGCGTCGTCCAACGCATCGAGAACCGCCTCGGCCGCCAAGCGCAGCTCGCTACGCCCGGAGTCCTTGGAGAAGTCGGTGGCGCCGATGCCGACGATCGCTGCCTTACCCGACAACATCAGGAACCCCCGATCGTCAGCGTCACGTTCGCGATGACGTGATCGCCAAGGCTGTTGCGACCGAACACCTTCAACGTGATCAGGCCATCGTCGATGGCGGTCACCTCACCCGAGAAGGTGACGGTGTCGTAGGCATACCACGGCACTCCGAGCCGCAGCCCGATCGATTTGATCAGCGCCGTCGGACCAGCCCAGTCGGTGACGTAGCGCTGCACCAGCCCGGTGTCGGTGAGGATGTTGACGAAGATGTCCTTGGACCCCTTGGCTTGCGCCAGGTCCCGGTCGTGGTGCACGTCCTGAAAGTCCCTGGTGGCCAGGGCTGTTGAGATGATGAAGGTCGGTGAACCCTCCAGCTTCAGCTCAGGCAGCACGGTACCCACTTCAACAACAGGTGCGCTCATGCGTCGGGCTCCCAGGCGTAAAGGGTCCACTCCGGGCCGGAGTCGCCAGCCGGGAAGTCGATATAGGTTGCGCGAACGGGCATTCCGATTTTGATCGCGGCATGGTCGACGTCGCGCAGCTCGCCCAGCATGCGGACGCCCTCTTCCAGTTCGACCAGCGCGATCACGAAAGGCAGCGTGCGGCCCGGCACCTTCGGCGCGTGGTGCACGACGTAGCTGTACACCGTGCCACGACCGCTGGCCACCACATAGTCGATGGGCTCGGCCTTGTCCTGCCACACCGCCGGAACCGGCGGGTGCTGCAGGCTGCCGTCCGCGAGACGCTGAACACGCAACTCGTGAGCTTTGACGCCCTCCCAGAAGAAGGCGGTGTCACGCGACATCGCCGGACGCATCATGGCGTCGGCGTCCAGGTCCTCCGGCACGGACGACGCCGAACCGGCCTCGCGCGGCTTGAACTTCAAAATGCGCCAAGCCATCTCGGCGACGTTCTCGTCGCCCACCCGCCAGGTGATGTGCTGGTTGATGAACCAACCCTCGCCGAGCCCGGTCTGCTTGGGACCGACCACGTCGCGCATCTCCGAATGAATGGTGACCTGCTCGCCGGGCCGCAGATACCGGTGATAAGTCTGCTCGCAGTTGGTCGCGACCACGCCGATGTAGCCGGCGTCGTCGAACAGCTGCATGATCGGACCCATCGGGTCGTCGGTGGGACGTTCACCGCCCAGGCCGAACATCGTCCACACCTGAATCATGGCCGGCGGCGCGACGATTCCGGGATGCCCGGCAGCCTTGGCGGCAGCCTCGTCGACATAGATCGGGTTCGCGTCGCCGAGCGCCTCGACCCAGTTCTTGATCGTCGGCTGATTCACCGGATCCCGAGCGTCGCGCGGCTTGGCGACGACGGTGGCGGTGATCTCCGCAACCGCTTCCTTGATATCGGTCATCGAGGCACCCTCGGCACTTTGAGGCCGGATGCCGCGATCATTTCGCGCATCACTTCGTTCACGCCTCCACCGAAGGTAATCACCAGATTGCGCTTGGTCTGCGAGTCGAGCCACTCGAGCAGCTCCGCGGTGTCCGACTCGGCCGGGTTGCCGTATTTGCCGACGATCTCTTCGGCGAGACGGCCGATGTACTGAATCTTCTCGGTGCCGAAGACTTTCGTCGACGCCGCATCGGCCACGTTGATGTCCTCGCCGGCCGCGGCCACCTGCCAGTTGAGCAGCTCGTTGATCCGCCACATCGAGTAGATCTCACCGAGCGCCCGCTTGACGTCGGAGTGATCGATTGGCGTGACGCCGTCGCCACCGGGTTTGGACGCCCACGCGTGCAACCGGTCGTAGATGCCGGCGGTACGACCCGCCGGGCCGAGCATCACGCGCTCATTGTTGAGCTGGGTGGTGATCAGCCGCCATCCGCCGTTCTCCTCGCCGACCAGCATGTCGGCGGGCACCCGCACGTCGTTGTAGTACGTGGCGTTCGTGTGGTGGGCCCCGTCGGACAGAATGATCGGCGTCCAGGAGTAGCCGGGATCCTTGGTGTCGACGATCAGGATCGAAATACCCTTGTGCTTAACGGCTTCCGGGTCGGTGCGACAGGCCAGCCAGATGTAGTCGGCGTCGTGCGCGCCGGTGGTGAAGATCTTCTGGCCGTTGACGATGTATTCATCACCCTGGCGTATGGCGGTGGTACGCAGCGAGGCCAGGTCGGTGCCGGCCTCCGGCTCGGTGTAGCCGATCGCGAAGTGCACCTCGCCGGCCAGAATGGCGGGCAGGAACTTCTTCTTCTGCTCCTCGCTGCCGAACTGCTGCAACGCGGGACCGACCGTCTGCAGCGTCACCGCCGGCAGCGGCACGTCGGCGCGGTGCGCCTCGTTGACGAAGATCGACTGCTCGATCGGGCCGAAACCCAAGCCGCCGAACTCTTTTGGCCAGCCCACGCCGAGCTTGCCGTCCTGCCCCATGCGCTTGATCACCGCGCGATAGGCCTCGTTGTGGCGGTCGGACTCCATCGCCTTCGCCTCGTCGGGCGAGATCAGATTCGAGAAGTATTCGCGGAGCTCCGCTTGCAGCGCACGCTGCTCGGGAGTCAGGTCTATGAACATTGCGCTCCCACCAGGTCGAGTCGATGAGACGACCCGCCCAGCAGGCGGGCCAGGTCTTTGATCGTCGAGTAGTACCGGTGCATGGGGTAGGTGATGTCCATGCCCATCCCGCCGTGCAGGTGATGGCAGATCTGCATCACCGGCGGGGCCTGCGACGTGATCCAGTACCCGAGCACGTCGAGATCTTCGTCGGCGTCCCGGCCTTCGGACAGGCGCCACACCACCGACTTCGCCGCCAAATCGATGGTGCGCGAAGCGATGTAGACCTCGGCCAGCTGCGCGGCGACCGTTTGGAAGGTCGACAGCGGCTTGCCGAACTGCTTGCGTCCGGCCACGTAATCCGCGGTCAGCCGCAGCGCCCCGGCCACCAGCCCGTCGGTGAAGGCGCCGATCGCCGCCAGCGCCAACTCGTTGACGCGGCGGGCGGTGGCGCCGGCCAGCACGTCGGTGTCGGGAACCGCGACCGCGGCGAACCTCACCGTGTACTCGTCGGAGCCGTTCGACGTCGGGGTCCGAACCAGCTCGACACCTTCGGCCTTCGGCGACACCACGACGACCGAGTTGTCGGCCGTCACGATCATCCAATCCGCTTGTTCTGCATACGCGACACCGACTTTGGTGCCCGACAGCCGACCGTCGGCGAAGGTGGTGGTGGGCCGGTCGGGCAGCGCCGAACCGGGCTCGTTGAGCGCCGCGGTCAGCACGCCACCCTTGGCGACAGCCGCTAGGAACCGGTCCTGCTGTTCCTCGGACGCCAGATCTACCAGCGGCACTACGCCGAAGCCCAGCGTGGCCAGTGCCGGCGTGATCGCGCCGTGGCGCCCCGCTTCGGTCAAGACCGTGGCGACCTCGGGCAGTCCCACGCCGTCGCCACCGAGACGTTCGGGCACCGGAAGCGCCGTCACACCTCCGCCGACCAAAGCATCCCAGCCCAAATCCTTTTCGAGTACCGACGTTGCCACATCGGCGACAGCCTGCTGCGTTGCAGTGAGATCGAAATCCATCAGGACGTAACCGCGCTCTTTCCGGTGTAGTCGACCTGCCAGTGTTTGATGCCGTTGAGCCATCCCGACCGTAGCCGCTCGGGCTCGCCGATCGACTTGATATCCGGCATCTGATCGGCAACCGCGTTGAAGATCAGATTAATCGTCATGCGGGCGAGGTTCGCGCCGATGCAGTAGTGAGCACCGGTGCCGCCGAATCCGACGTGCGGGTTGGGGTCGCGCAGGATGTTGAAGCGGTGCGGGTCCTCGAAGACCTCTTCGTCGAAGTTCGCCGATCGGTACGACATCACCACCCGCTGCCCCGCCTTGATCAGCACGCCACCCAACTCGATGTCCTCGTTGGCGGTGCGCTGGAACGCCGAGACCGGGGTCGCCCACCGGATGATCTCGTCGGCCGCGGTGGCCGGGCGCTCCTTTTTGAACAGCTCCCACTGATCGGGGTTGTTCGCGAACGCGATCATGCCGTGGGTGATCGAGTTACGGGTGGTCTCGTTGCCCGCCACCGCGAGCATCACCACGAAGAACCCGAACTCGTCGTCGGAGAGCTTCTCGCCGTCGATGTCGGCCTGGATCAGCGTGGTGACGATGTCGTCGGTGGGATTCTCGTTGCGCTCGGCCGCCATCGCCATCGCGTACATGATCAGTTCCATCGACGATTGCGCGGGGTCGACGGTGGCGTACTCGGGGTCGGTGCCGCCGGTCATCTCGTTGGACCAGCGGAAGAGCTTGTCGCGGTCTTCCTGGGGAACACCGAGCAGTCCCGCGATGGCTTGCAGCGGCAGCTCGCACGAGACCTGTTCGACGAAATCGCCGCTACCCTCACTCGCCGCGGTCTTGGCGATGTTCTCGGCCCGCTGGGCCAGTTCAGCTTGCAAGCGACCGATTGCCCGTGGCGTGAATCCGCGGGAGATGATCTTGCGCAGCCGGGTGTGGTGCGGCGCGTCCATGTTGAGCATGACGCTGCGCTGCAGCTCGACCTGCTCACGCTTCATCTCCGGCGGCCAGGTCGGGATGGCACCGTTTTGCCAGCTCGAGAAGACGTCGCTGCGTCGCGACACCTCCTTGACGTCGGCGTGCTTGGTGACGATCCAGTAGCCGTTGTCCTCGAAGCCGCCCGAACCGCCCGGGATGTCGACCCAGTGGATCGGCTCCGCTTTACGTAGCGCGGCGAGCTCCTCGACGGGCAGCCCGGCGAGGTTGACGTCGGGGTCAAGGAAGTCGAAGTCGGAAGGAATGTTGGGGGGTGCCATGTAGAGTGCGCTCCTTTTACAACACTAATTGCAACGTGTTCTAGTGTCAGTAAAACACGGCTCCTGCGCAGATAAAAGGCAGGTCGTCATCCTCGCTTGTCAGAGTAATGAAACGTGTTCTAGCCTGACGGAATGGGTAACCCTGTCATCGTTGAAGCCACACGTAGCCCTATCGGTAAGCGGAACGGGTGGCTGTCCGGTCTGCACGCCACCGAGTTACTGGGGGCCACGCAGAAGGCTCTTGTGGAGAAGGCCGGTATCGACGCCGGCGACGTCGAGCAGATCATCGGCGGCTGCGTCACGCAGTTCGGCGAGCAGTCCAACAACATCACTCGCGTCAGTTGGCTCGTCGCCGGCCTGCCCGAGCACGTCGGTGCCGCGACCATCGACTGCCAGTGCGGCAGCGGGCAGCAGGCCAACGGTCTGGTCGCGGGCCTGATCGCGGCGGGTGCCATCGACATTGGCATCGCGTGCGGCATCGAGGCGATGAGCCGCGTCGGGCTGGGCGCCAACGCCGGCCCCGATCGCGGGATCCTGCGGCCGGCGTCGTGGGACATCGATTTGCCGGATCAGTTCACCGCCGCTGAGCGCATCGCAAAACGTCGCGGCATCACCCGCGAAGACATCGACCAGCTCGGCTTCGACTCGCAGCGCAAGGCGCAGCAGGCGTGGGCCGAGGGCCGGTTCGACCGCGAGATCAGCGGCATCGAGGCGCCCGTGCTCGACGAGAACAAGCAGCCGACCAGCGACCGTCACGTCGTGACCAAGGATCAGGGCCTGCGCGAGACCACGCTGGAGGGTCTGGCCTCCCTGAAGCCCGTGATCGAGGGCGGGATCCACACGGCGGGCACGTCGTCGCAGATCTCCGACGGCGCGGCCGCGGTGTTGTGGATGGACGAGGACAAGGCCAAGGCTCTGGGCCTGAAGCCGCGGGCCCGCATCATCAGTCAGGCGTTGGTCGGAGCCGAGCCGTACTACCACCTCGACGGGCCCGTGCAGTCGACCGCCAAGGTGCTGGAGAAGGCCGGGATGAAGATGGGCGACATCGACATCACCGAGATCAACGAGGCCTTCGCGTCCGTCGTGTTGTCCTGGGCGCGCGTGCACAACCCCGACATGGACAAGGTGAACGTCAGCGGCGGCGCGATCGCACTCGGCCACCCCGTGGGCAGCACCGGCAGCCGGTTGATCACCACCGCCTTGCACGAGCTGGAACGCACCGATCAGACCACCGCGCTGATCACGATGTGCGCCGGCGGCGCGCTGTCCACCGGCACCATCATCGAGCGCATCTAACGCATTGATCGTCTCTGAGGAGAACCGCATCGCCGCGGCGCAGGCGTACATTGACGCGCTCGTCAGCCATGTCGGCGATGCGGTTCCGTTCGCGCCCGGGTGCACCCGCATCGAGCAGGGCTTCAAGAACGGCTTCTCCGGAAACCACCTGCGGCGCAGCCTCAATCGTGGACCCCAGTACCGGCTGCTCGCCGAGACGACACCGCCGGCCTTTTCCATCACCGGCGACGAGGTGCGAGCCGAATACAACGTGCTGACCAAGGCGGCGTTCGGTGGCCGGCGCGTGGCCGCACGGGTCGACGAGACATTTGTGATCCCCGCCGAAAGTCCAACCGGGGCAGCCGAAATCCATCACATCAAAGTCCGCTTCCATCCATTCATTCAGCGCTAGGGTCCGGGGCCAATGGAAAAACCCAAATCTCTCAATTCGCCAGTGGTCGGCTTCTTCATCAAGTGGATGTCGAAAGGCAACACCTGGATCTACAAGCGCAGCAAGGGAAGGCTCGGCGGCGTCTTCCAGAAGGCTCCGGTCGCCCTGCTGACCACGACCGGCCGCAAGACCGGCGAGCCGCGGGTGAGCCCGCTGCTCTACCTACGCGACGGCAACCGTGTCGTTCTGGTCGCCTCCCAGGGCGGCCGTGACAAGCACCCGCTGTGGTACCTCAACCTCAAGGCCAATCCTCAAGTGTCGGTGCAGATCAAGGACGAGGTGCTGCAGTTACGTGCCCGCGACGCCACGCCCGAGGAGAAGGCGGAGTACTGGCCCAAGCTGGTGTCGATGTATCCGAACTTCGACGACTACCAGTCCTGGACCGACCGGGTGATCCCGGTCGTCATCTGCGACCCGGCGTGAGCTAGGCCCCGTAGACCGGCACGGGCGGCCGCGACTTGGCCAGCAGGTCGGAGACCACGGGCCCTAGCTCGGCGGGGTCCCATCGGCCACCCTTGTCGATCTGCGGGCCGTGCGCCCAGCCCTCGGCGATGCGGATCTTGCCGCCCTCGACCTCGAAGACCTTCCCGGTGACGTCGCGCGACTCGGCGCTGCCCAGCCACACCACCAGCGGTGGAACGTTTTCCGGCGCCATCGCATCGAACGCCTGGTCCTGGGTGGACATCATCTCGGCGAAGACGGTCTCGGTCATCCGGGTTCGGGCCGAGGGTGCGATCGCGTTGACCGTGACACCGTAGCGGCCCATCTCGGCCGCGGCGACCAGCGTCAGGCCCGCGATTCCCGCCTTGGCGGCGCTGTAGTTGCCCTGCCCGACGCTGCCCTGCAGTCCCGCGCCCGAACTGGTGTTAATGATCCGCGCGTCAACGGTTTTGCCCTCTTTGGACAACCCGCGCCAGTACGACCCCGCGTGCCGAATCGTGGCGAAGTGGCCCTTGAGGTGCACGGCGGTGACGGCGTCGAACTCCTCTTCGCTGGTGTTCGCGATCATTCGATCGCGCACGATGCCGGCGTTGTTCACCAGCACGTCCAGCCCACCGAACGTGTCGACCGCGGTCTGGATCAGCGCGGCGGCTTGGTCCCAGTCGGCGACATTGGATCCATTGGCGACGGCTTCCCCGCCGGCAGCGGTGATTTCGTCGACCACGCCCTGCGCGGCGCTGCCGCCGCCCGCCGGAGAACCATCGAGACCCACACCGATGTCGTTGACGACCACGCGCGCGCCTTCGGCCGCGAAGGCCAGCGCATGCGCGCGGCCGATCCCGCCGCCTGCTCCGGTGACGATGACGACACGGCCGTCGACCACGCCCATAGTTTTTGTCTCCTCTACTTGACCGCGCTGGCGGTCGTGGTGGACAGATAATGCGGCGGCTCGCCGCCGCCGTGCACCTCTAAGGAGGCACCGCTGATGTAGGACGCCGCATCGGACGCCAAAAATGCTGCGGCCCAACCGACATCCTCGGGCTTGGCCAGCCGGCCCAGGGGCACGTTCTTGGAGATCGCGGCGATCGAGTCCGCGTCGCCATAGAACAGGTCGGCCTGCTCGGTTTCGACCATGCCGACCACGAGGGCGTTCACCCGGACCTTGGGGCCCCACTCCACCGCCACGGTCTGGGTCAGGCTTTCCAAGCCGGCCTTGGCCGCCCCGTAAGCACCGGTGCCCGGCGACGGGCGCCTACCGCTGAGGCTGCAGATGTTGACGATCGACCCGCCGCCCACCTGAGGCTGCATCTTCTCGTTGGCAAACTGCGAAACCAGCAGCGCACCAATGAGATTGAGCTCGATGATCTTGCGGTTGAACTTGGGGCTGGACTCCGCGGTCAACACGTAGGGCGATCCACCCGCATTGTTGACGACGACGTCGAGCCGACCATGGCGCTCGACGATCGTGTCGATCAATGCCTGGACCGCTTCCTCGTCGCGGATGTCGCACGGATGAAACTCGTACGGCAGGCCCTCGACCGCACGGCGTGCGCAGGTGATCACCGTCGCGCCCTGCTCGGCGAAGACCGCACTGATTCCGGCGCCCACTCCGCGGACGCCACCCGTCACCAGAACCACCCGCCCGGCCAATCCCAAATTGATGGCTCCTGCAGAAAGGGGGCCTGCTTCGGCGCGAGTCACTGTGCTAGTGTACCAAGCAAGTGCTTGCTTAGGTAGTCGGCCTCAATTTCACTAGGAAGTGCCAATTGACCATTACATCCACCAGCACAGAACCGGGCATAGTCGCCGTCACCGTCGACTACCCGCCCGTCAACGCCATCCCTTCGAAGGGCTGGTTCGAACTCGGCGACGCGATCACGGCCGCCGGCGCGAACCCCGAGACCCACGCCGTGATCCTGCGCGCCGAGGGCCGCGGCTTCAACGCCGGTGTCGACATCAAGGAGATGCAGCGCACCGAGGGCTTCACCGCGCTGATCGACGCCAACCGCGGCTGCTACCACGCGTTTCGGGCGGTCTATGAATGCGCCGTGCCGGTGATCGCCGCGGTGAACGGTTTCTGCGTCGGCGGCGGCATCGGCCTGGTCGGCAACGCCGACGCGATCGTGGCCTCCGACGACGCCACTTTCGGGCTGCCGGAAGTGGAACGCGGCGCGCTGGGCGCGGCCACACACCTGTCCCGGCTGGTCCCCCAGCACATGATGCGGCGGCTGTTCTTCACCGCGGCCACCGTGGACGCCGCCACCCTGCACCACTTCGGTTCGGTGCACGAGGTGGTCCCCCGCGACGAACTCGACGAGGCCGCCCTGCGGGTCGCCCGCGACATCGCCGCCAAGGACACCCGCGTGATCCGCGCGGCCAAGGAAGCGCTGAACTTGATCGACGTTCAGCGAGTCAACTCGAGTTACCGCATGGAGCAAGGCTTTACGTTCGAGCTCAACCTCGCCGGGGTGTCCGACGAGCACCGCGACGCGTTCGCCGGTACGACGAAGGGTGAGAAGTCTTGAGCGACAAGAGAACCACGCTCGACGAGGCCGTTGCCGGGCTGCGCAGCGGCATGACCATCGGCATCGGCGGTTGGGGATCGCGGCGCAAGCCGATGGCGTTCGTGCGCGCCATGCTGCGCACCGATGTCAAGGACCTGACCGTGGTCACCTACGGCGGACCCGACCTTGGGCTGCTGTGTTCGGCGGGCAAGGTCAAGCGGGTGTACTACGGGTTCGTCTCGCTGGACTCGCCGCCCTTCTACGACCCGTGGTTCGCCAAAGCCCGCAGCGCAGGGGCGATCGAGGCCCGCGAGATGGATGAGGGCATGCTGCGCTGCGGCCTACAGGCGGCGGCACAACGGTTGCCGTTCCTGCCGATTCGCGCCGGGCTGGGGAGCTCGGTGCTGGACTTCTGGGAGGGCGAGCTGAAGACGGTGACCAGCCCGTATCCGGCGCCCGGCGGCGGGCACGAGACGCTGATCGCGATGCCGGCGCTGCGCCTGGACGCCGCGTTCGCGCACCTCAATCTCGGTGACAGCCAAGGCAATGCGGCCTACACCGGAATCGACCCCTACTTCGACGACCTGTTCTTGATGGCCGCCGAGAAGCGCTACCTTTCGGTGGAACGGGTGGTGTCCACCCAAGAGCTGATCAAGGCGGTGCCGCCGCAGGCGCTGCTGGTCAACCGGATGATGGTCGACGGCGTCGTCGAAGCACCGAACGGCGCTCACTTCACCACCGCCGCACCGGATTACGGTCGCGATGAGAAATTCCAGCGGCACTACGCCGAGGCCGCCTCGACCGACGAGGGTTGGCAACAGTTCGTGGCCACCTACCTATCCGGCGGCGAGGACGAATATCAATCCGCCGTGCGCGCTTTCGCAGAGGAGGCAGCCAAGTGAGCACCCGAGCCGAAGTGTGCGCGATCGCCTGTGCCGAACTGTTCAGGGAAGCCGGCGAGATCATGGTCAGCCCGATGACGAACATGGCCTCGGTCGGCGCGCGGCTGGCCCGCCTGACGTTCTCCCCCGACATTCTGCTGACCGACGGCGAAGCACAGCTGCTCGCCGATACACCGGCACTGGGCGCCTCGGGCGCCGTCGAGGGGTGGATGCCGTTCGGCCGCGTCTTCGAGACACTGGCCTGGGGCCGCCGCCACGTGGTGATGGGCGCCAATCAGGTTGACCGCTTTGGCAATCAGAACATCTCGGCGTTCGGCCCCTTGCAGCAGCCCAAGCGGCAGATGTTCGGCGTCCGCGGCGCGCCCGGCAACGCGATCAACCACGCGACCAGCTACTGGGTCGGCAACCACTCCAAGCGCGTGTTCTGCGAGAAGGTCGACATCGTCTGCGGAATCGGCTGGGACAACGTGGATGCCGACAATCCGGCATTCCGTTTCGCCAATACCTATCGGATGGTGTCGAACCTCGGCGTGTTCGACTTCGGCGGGCCGGACCGCACCATGCGGGCGGTGTCGCTGCATCCCGGAGTTTCGGCCGACGAGGTGCGGGAGAACACGTCGTTCGAGATCCACGGACTCGATGGAGCCGACGAGACCCGGCTGCCTACCGATGCCGAGCTGAGCCTGATTCGCGAAAAGATCGACCCGAAAGCGTTGCGCGACCGAGAGATACGTTCATGATTGTTCCGCCTCCTCCTCATCGCTTCGTCCCCCTCGCCGCTGCACGGCTGGGGGTGCCCCCACTGCACCGTCGGCGGTGGCTATGAAGCTGCGCACGCCGCTGACCGAGCTGGTCGGTGTCGAGCACCCGGTGGTGCAAACCGGGATGGGCTGGGTGGCCGGAGCCCGCCTGGTAGCGGCCACCGCCAATGCCGGCGGGCTCGGCATCCTGGCGTCGGCCACGATGACGCTGGACGAGCTCGACACCGCCATCAAGAAGGTCAAGGCCGCCACGGACAAGCCGTTCGGCGTGAACATGCGCGCGGACGCCGCCGACGCCGGCGACCGGGTCGAGCTGATGATCCGCGAGGGCGTCAAGGTCGCGTCGTTCGCACTGGCTCCCAAGCAGGAGTTGATCGTACGGCTGAAAGATGCTGGGGCGGTGGTGATCCCGTCGATCGGCGCGGCCAAGCACGCGCACAAGGTGGCGAGCTGGGGTGCCGACGCAATGATCGTGCAGGGCGGCGAGGGCGGTGGCCACACCGGACCCGTCGCCACCACGCTGCTGTTGCCGTCGGTGCTGGACGCCGTCAAGGGCACCGGCATCCCCGTCATCGCGGCGGGCGGCTTCTTCGACGGCCGCGGTCTGGCCGCGGCCCTATCCTACGGCGCGGCCGGTGTCGCGATGGGCACCAGATTTCTGCTCACCTCGGATTCCACGGTGCCCGACACGGTCAAGCGCCGCTATCTAGAGTCGGCGCTGGACGGCACGGTGGTCACCAAGCGCGTCGACGGCATGCCACACCGGGTGCTGCGTACCGGGTTGGTTGAAAAGCTGGAAAACGGCACGCCAATAAGGGGTTTGACTGCAGCGGTTCGCAATGCCGCGAAATTCAAGCACATGTCCGGGATGACGTGGAAGTCGATGATTCAGGACGGCCTGGCGATGCGCCACGGCAAGGAAATGACCCTGGCGCAGGTCGTGATGGCGGCCAATACGCCAATGTTGTTGAAAGCCGGGCTCGTTGAGGGCAACACCGAGGCCGGGGTGCTGGCGTCCGGACAAGTCGCCGGTATTCTCGAGGACCTGCCGTCGTGCGCCGAGCTGATCGAATCAATCGTGCGTGAGGCCGTCGAGCACCTACAAGCGGCGTCGAGCTTCATCGAGGGCTAACTGCCGCTGCGCCGAGTGTTGCGCCAGGGCTGGAAATCGGCGAAAAGCCCGCCGTAAGCGCTCACTCAACGCCGCAGTGCAACGCCCAACGGACTGGTGAGTGTCACACTGCGGCTCAACGGGTTACAGCCGCTCGATGATCGTGACGTTGGCGGTGCCACCGCCCTCGCACATCGTCTGCAGGCCGTAGCGGCCGCCGATGCGTTCGAGCTCGTTGAGCATCGTGGTGAACAGCTTTGCGCCCGTGGCGCCCAGTGGGTGCCCCAGCGCGATCGCGCCGCCGTTGGGGTTGACCTTCTCCGGGTCCGCCTCGACCTCTTTGAGCCACGCCATCACCACCGGCACGAAGGCCTCGTTGATCTCGACGGTGTCGATGTCGCCGATCGAAAGCCCGGTCTTTTCCAGCGCGTAGCGGGTGGCCGGAATCGGGCCAGTGAGCATGAACACCGGGTCGGCCGCGCGCGCGCTGATGTGATGGATGCGGGCGCGGGGGGTCAGCTTGTGCTCCTTGACCGCCTGCTCGGAAGCGAGCAACACCGCACTCGCGCCATCGGAGATCTGGCTGGCCATCGCCGCCGTCAGCCGGCCGCCGTCGACCAGAGTCTTCAGGCCGGCCAACTTCTCCAGCGACGACTCGCGCGGACCCTCGTCGACCCGGAAGGGCCCGGATTCTGTTTCCACGGTGAGGATTTCGTTGTCGAAGTGGCCGCTACGAATCGCCGCGAACGCGCGCTCGTGGCTGGTCAGCGAGTACTGCTCCATCTCTTCACGCGAGATGTTCCACTTCTCCGCGATCAGCTCCGATCCGCGGAACTGTGAGATCTCCTGATCGCCGTAGCGGTGCAGCCACTGCTTGGACTCGTTGGTCGGCGAGGTGAAGCCGAACTGCTCGCCGACCGTCATCGCCGACGAGATCGGGATCCAGCTCATGTTCTGCATGCCGCCGGCCACGATCAGATCCGCCGTCCCCGCCATGATCGCCTGCGCGCCAAAAGAAACCGCCTGCTGGCTGGACCCACACTGCCGGTCCACCGTGACACCGGGCACCTCTTCGGGGTAGCCGGCGGCCAACCACGAGAGCCGCGCGATGTTGCCCGCCTGGCCGCCGATGGCATCGACGCAGCCGGCGATCACATCGTCGACGGCGGCGGGGTCGACGTCGACCCGGTCAAGCAGCCCGCGCCACGCGTGGGCCCCCAGGTCGACGGGATGGATCCCGGCCAGGGCGCCGTTGCGCTTGCCGACCGCGGTACGTATAGCGTCAATCACGTACGCCTCAGCCATGTTCAGACTCCTTCTTTGGTGACCCCGCCAAGCACGATGGCGAGATATTGTTGACCCACCTGCTCTGCGGTGAGCGGTCCGCCGGGCTGATACCAGCGGACCGACACCCAGGTGGTGTCACGAATAAATCGGTAGATCAGGTCCACGTCCAGATCTGGCCGGAAGCAGCCCTCCTCGACGCCCTGATGCAGCAGCTCGACCCACATCTTGCGCTGTTGCCGGTTCATGTCCTCGATGTAGGCGAACCGGGGCTGCGACAACAGCCGTTGGGCCTCGTCCTGATAGATCACCACCTGGGCGTGCCGGTGCTCGATCGCCTCGAACGAAGCCATGAACAGGCCCTTGAGCCGCTCCAACGGATTGGCTTCACTGTCCACGATTTCGCGGTAGCGGGTGAACAACCAGTCCAGGAAGTCGCGCAACAATTCGTCGACCATCTCCTCTTTCGAGGAGAAATGGTGATACAGGCTGCCGGACAGAATGCCGGCGCCGTCGGCGATATCGCGCACGGTGGTGGCCCGCAGACCCCGTTCGGCGAACATGGTCGCGGCAAGCTCCAAGAGCTCGTCTCGCCGGCTGTTCGCCTGACCGGTCACTCGGTCCACCCGCCCAGGATATCAACCAAGCGCTTGCTTGGCCAGTCGGCCTATCACGGGTGCTGACTAGACACCGAGATGACTTCACCAGTCAGGTAGCTCGAGTAATCGCTGGCCAGGAACGCGATGGTGGCCGCCACTTCCCACGGTTCGGCGGCCCGGCCGAACGCCTCGCCCTCCGACAGCCGATCCAGCAGTTCGGACGACGACGTCTTCTCCAGAAACTTATGCCGCGCGATACTCGGCGACACCGCGTTGATCCGCACCCCGTATTCGGCGGCTTCGATTGCGCTGCAACGGGTCAGGGCCATCACCCCGGCCTTGGCGGCCGCGTAGTGAGACTGCGAATGTTGAGCCCGCCAGCCCAGCACGCTGGCGTTGTTGACGATGATCCCGCCGTGCTGCGCCTCGCGGAAATACCGCAGTGCCGCACGGGTGGCGCGCAGCACCGACGTCAGCGTCACATTCAGGACGCGGTCCCACTCGTCGTCGGTCATGTCGACCACCGGCGTCTGCCCGCCCAGCCCGGCGTTGTTGACCAGCACGTCGAGGCGGCCCAGCCGCGCGGTGGTCGAGGCGATCAGCGCGTCGACCTGAGCCGTCGACGTCACGTCGCACACCACGTGCTCGACGCGCCCCTGACCCAGCGCCGACAGCTCCTCGGCGGTCTCCCCTAGTCGTCGCTCGTGGTGATCGGAGATCACCACGTCGGCACCCTCGGCCAAGGCTCGGCGCGCGGTCGCCGAGCCGATGCCGGTACCCGCGGCCGCGGTCACGACGACGACCTTTCCGGTCAAAAGTCCATGTCCGGCAATCTCTTTCGGCGCTTCGGCCAAACTCATGCTTCCTCCTGTGTCTTCGCGCAAGCGCTCATCCACGAACTTCCCGAGGTAGGCCGAGCACCCGCTCGGCGATGATGTTGCGCTGGATCTCGTTGGATCCGCCGTAGATGGTGTCGGCGCGGGTGAACAAGAACAGCCGCTGCCACTCGTCGAATTCGCCGTCGGTCAGGGTCAGGCCGGGCTTGCCGACGATGTCCATCGCCAGCTCACCCAGATCGCGGTGCCAGTTGGCCCACAACAACTTCGACACATTGTCCTGGCCGGGCTGCTCGACGTCCATCGTGGCCAAGGCGTACGAACGCATTGCCCGCAGGCCGGTCCAGGCCCGCGTCAGCCGTTCCCTGATGAACGGGTCCTCGGCGGCGCCGTTGCGCTGGGCTACCCCGGCGAGATTGGAAAGCTCACGGGCGTAACGAATTTGCTGCCCCAGCGTCGAGACGCCGCGCTCGAAGGTCAGCGTGCCCATCGCGACCCGCCAGCCGTCGCCCGGCTCGCCTACCACCAGGTGAGCCTCGGTCCGGGCGTCGTCGAAGAACACCTCGTTGAATTCCGAGTCGCCGGTTAGCTGGACGATCGGTCGCACTTGGACACCCGGCTGGTCCAGCGGCACCAGCAGGTACGACAACCCGGCGTGCCGCTTGGATCCCTTCTCGGTGCGGGCCACCACAAAGCACCACTGCGCCCAGTGCGCCAGCGACGTCCACACCTTCTGGCCGTTGATCACCCACTCGTCGCCGTCGAGTTCGGCGGTCGTCGCGACATTAGCCAGGTCGCTGCCGGCGCCGGGCTCCGAATAGCCCTGGCTCCACAGCTCGGTGACGTCGAGGATGCGGGGCAGGAATCGCTGCTGTTGCTCGGGTGTGCCGAACGCGATCAGCGTCGGGCCGAGCAGCTCCTCGCCGAAGTGGTTGACCTTGTCCGGAGCATCGGCCTTGGCGTACTCCTCGTAGAACGCCACCCGGTGCGCGGTCGAAAGCCCCCGCCCGCCGTGCTCGGCCGGCCACCCCAGACAGGTCAGACCCGCGGCGGCGAGATGCTGATTCCATGCCCGGCGTTCTTCGAATGCCTCATGTTCGCGTCCGGGACCGCCAAGACCCTTGAGCGCTGCGAATTCGCCGACCAGATTGTCGGCGAGCCACTGGCGGACCTCCGCCCGGAACTCCTCGACGTCCTGCATGCCCTGTAGGCTAACCTACCAAGCACTTGCTTTGTTAGGAGCAGTCTCGATGACCGGCGATGCCCGCACCATTCCCGCGGCGCTGGATCGTTTCGTGGAGCAGTTCCCCGATCACGACGCCCTGATCACCGACGATCGGTCGTTCACTGCGACCCAGCTGCGTGACGAGGTACATCGCGCGGCGGCCGCCCTGATCGCCCTGGATGTCAAGGCCGGGGATCGGGTGGCCGTCTGGTCGCCGAACTCCTGGCATTGGGTGATCGCCTGCCTGGCGATCCACCACGCCGGCGCCGCGATGGTGCCGCTGAACACCCGCTACACCGCATCGGAGGCCGGCGACATCCTGGCGCGCACCGAGGCGCCGGTGCTGTTCGCAATGGGCCGATTCCTCGGCAACGATCGCCTTGCCGATCTGGACCGCGCCGCATTGCCCGCGTTGCGCCACGTCGTGCGGATCCCCATCGATACGGCAGATGGCACCTGGGACGAGTTCATCGCGCGCGGCAAGGACACCGACGCGGTGGCCGAACGTGCGTCGGCCGTCGTCCCCGACGACGTCAGCGACATCCTGTTCACGTCCGGCACGACCGGCCGCAGCAAGGGCGTGCTGTGCGCGCATCGGCAATCGCTGTCGGCCTCAGCGTCGTGGGCCGCCAACGGCAAAATGAGCAGCGACGACCGCTACCTGTGCATCAACCCGATGTTCCACAACTTCGGCTACAAGGCCGGCATCCTGGCCTGCCTGCAAACCGGCGCGACGCTGATCCCCCACCTGACGTTCGATCCGCTGCGCGCCCTGCAGGCGATCGAGCAGCATCGCATCACCGTATTGCCCGGGCCGCCAACGATTTACCAGACCCTGCTGGATCATCCGGCGCGCGGCGACTACGACCTGAGCTCGCTGCGGTTCGCGGTCACCGGCGCCGCCACGGTCCCGGTCGTGTTGGTGGAGCGCATGCAATCCGAGCTCGACATCGACATCGTGCTGACCGCTTACGGCCTGACCGAGGCCAACGGCATGGGCACCAGTTGCCGCGCCGACGACGACGCGGTAACCGTCGCGACCACCTGCGGGCGCCCGTTCGCGGATTTCGAATTGCGCATTGACGGCGCGGACGCGCCCGGCGAATCCGGCGAGGTGCTCCTTCGCGGGCCGAACGTGATGCTGGGCTACCTCGACGACCCGGAGGCCACCGCCGCGGCCATCGACGCCGACGGCTGGCTGCACACCGGCGACATCGGCGTCCTCGACCAGAACGGCAACCTGCGCATCACCGATCGGCTCAAGGACATGTACATCTGCGGCGGCTTCAACGTCTACCCCGCCGAGATCGAGCAGGTGCTGGCCCGCATGGATGGGGTGGTCGACGCCGCGGTGATCGGGGTTCCCGACGAGCGCCTCGGCGAGGTCGGCCGCGCGTTTCTGGTGATCCGGCCCGGTGCGAACCTCGACGAAGAATCGGTAATCGCTTATACCCGAGAACATTTGGCGAACTTCAAGGCACCGCGTTCGGTGCGGTTCGTCGACGCGTTGCCGCGCAATGCCGGCGGCAAGGTGGTCAAACCACAACTGCGAGAATGGACCTGAAATTGGACTCGAAATGGACTTAGCACTAGACGACGAAACCCTGGCCTTTCAGGCCGAAGTGCGGGACTTCCTCTCGGCCAACGCCGAGTCGATCCCGACGGAGTCGTATGACAACGCGGAAGGCTTTGCCCAGCACCGCCATTGGGACAGAGTGCTATTCGACGCCGGCCTGTCGGTGATCAACTGGCCAAAGAAGTACGGCGGCCGCGACGCGTCGCTACTGCACTGGGTAGTCTACGAGGAGGAGTACTTCCGCGCCGGAGCCCCGGGCCGGGCCAGCGCCAACGGCATCTCGATGCTGGCGCCGACGCTGTTCGCGCACGGCACCGACGAGCAGCTGGACCGGATCCTGCCGAAAATGGCCAGTGGTGAACAGATCTGGGCGCAGGCCTGGTCGGAGCCCGAGTCCGGCAGCGACCTAGCCTCGTTGCGGTCCACCGCGACCAAGACCGACGGTGGCTGGCTGCTGAACGGTCAGAAGATCTGGAGCTCGCGGGCGCCGTTCGCCGAGATGGGCTTTGGGCTGTTCCGCTCCGACCCCTCGGCGGAGCGGCACAACGGGCTGACGTACTTCATGTTCGACCTGAAGGCCAAGGGCGTCACGGTGCGGCCGATCGTCCAGTTGGGCGGGGACACCGGCTTCGGCGAGATCTTCCTCGACGACGTCTTCGTGCCTGACGAGGACGTCATCGGCAAGCCCAACGACGGCTGGCGGGCGGCCATGAGTACGTCGAGCAACGAGCGCGGGATGTCCCTGCGCAGCCCGGCCCGCTTCCTCGCGACCGCCGAACGCCTGGTGCAGCTGTGGAAGGACAACGGCTCGCCCGATGCCTTTGCGGACCGTGTCGCCGACGCCTGGATCAACGCGCAGGCCTACCGGCTGCAGACCTTCGGCACGGTGACCCGACTGGCAGCCGGCGGCGAGCTGGGTGCCGAATCGTCGGTGACCAAGGTGTTCTGGTCCGACCTGGACGTGGCGATCCATCAGACCGCACTGGACATGCGCGGCGCCGACGGGGAACTTGCCGGGCCGTGGACCGATGGCTTGCTGTTTGCGCTGGGCGGCCCAATCTATGCCGGTACCAACGAAATTCAGCGCAATATCATCTCCGAGCGGCTGCTGGGCCTGCCGCGCGAAAAGTCCGGAGGCAAGAAGTGAAATTTGCGCTCGACGAGCAGCAGCGCGACTTCGCGGCCAGCATCGACGCGGCCCTGGGCGCGGCGGATCTGCCCGGCGCGCTGCGTGCGTGGTCCGACGGCGACGTCGCGCCCGGCCGGAAGGTGTGGGAGCAGCTCGCCAACCTGGGCGTCACCGCGCTGGCGGTGCCGGAGAAATACGACGGCCTCGACGCCCACCCGGTAGACCTGGTGGTAGCGCTCGAACGCCTGGGGCGTTGGTGCGTGCCGGGCCCGGTCGCCGAATCCATTGCCGTGGCACCGATATTGCTCGGCGACGACGAACGCAGCGCCGGGTTGTCCTCCGGTGAACTGATCGCCACGGTCGCGCTGTCGCCGCACACCCCGCGCGCAGTGGACGCCGAAGCCGCCGGACTGGTGCTGCTGGCAAGCGACGGGAGCGTCAGCGAGGCCGCCGCGGGCGAGTGCCACCGGTCCGTCGACCCCAGCCGGCGCCTGTACGACGTCACGGCAGGCGGCGCGACCTGGCAGGCAGATGTGAAGCGCGCCTACGAGTTCGGCGCACTGGCCACCGCGGCGCAGCTGGTCGGTGCCGCCGAGGCACTGCTGCACGACACCGTGGAATACGCCAAACAGCGCTCCCAGTTCGGCCGGGTGATCGGCTCCTATCAGGCGATCAAGCACAAGCTGGCCGATGTGCACATCGCGATCGAGCTGGCTCGCCCGCTGGTGTACGGCGCCGCGCTTTCGCTGGCCGACGATGCAAATGCTGCGCGCGACGTGAGCGCGGCCAAAGCCGCGGCGTCCGACGCCGGCCTGCTGGCCGCCCGCTCGGCGTTGCAGACGCACGGCGCAATCGGCTTCACCCAGGAACACGACCTGTCACTATGGCTGCTGCGGGTGCAGGCGCTGCGGGCGGCCTGGGGCACGCCGGAGGCACACCGGCGCCGCGTGTTGGAGGCACTGTGACTTGCGCCGGCGACGATGCAGCACGCAGTAATGGAGAGGAGCGGCGCCATGACTGAAGAACGGGAGCTGCTGCGCGATACCGTCGCGGCGCTGGTCACCAAGCACGCCAAACCCGCGGCCGTCCGTACCGCGATCGAATCCGAGCGCGGCTACGACGAGTCGCTGTGGCAACTACTGTGCGAACAAGTCGGCGCCGCCGCACTGGTGATACCCGAGGAGCTGGGCGGGGCTGGCGGTGAATTAGCTGACGCCGCAACGGTTCTGCAGGAGCTTGGCCGCGCGTTGGTGCCCTCCCCGCTGTTGGGCACCACACTGGCGGAGCTCGCGCTCCTGGCCGCCCCCCAGCCGGACGACGAAACGCTGGAAGCGCTGGCCGCGGGCAGCTCGATGGGGGCACTGGTGCTCGACGCGGACTACGTCGTCAACGGCGACATCGCCGACGTCGTCGTCGCCGCGGCCGACGGCGAGCTGAGCAGATGGACCCGGTTCAGCGCGCAGCCGATGACCCCGATGGACCCCACCCGGCGGCTGGCCCGAGTCCAACCCGAGGACACGGTCGCGTTGGGGCCCGACCCCGGCCTTGCCCACACGGCGGCCATCCTGTTGGCGGCCGAGCAGATCGGGGCCGCCGAACGTTGTCTGGAACTGACGGTCGAATACACCAAGAGCCGTGTGCAATTCGGCCGGCCGATCGGCAGCTTCCAGGCGCTCAAGCATCGGATGGCCGATCTGTATGTCGCGGTCGCCGCGGCCAAAGCCGTGGTGACCGACGCCTGCAACGACCCCACGCCGACCAACGCGGCAACGGCTCGGCTGGCCGCGACCGACGCGCTGTGTACTGTGACGGGCGAAGCCATCCAGCTGCACGGGGGTATCGCGATCACCTGGGAACACGACATGCACCTGTATTTCAAGCGTGCGCACGGCAGCGCCCAGCTGCTCGACTCCCCGCGAGAGCTGCTGCGCCAACTCGAATCCGAGGTGCTCGAAACGTCGTGAACGCCTCCGTCGCGATGCGCGCCGCCATCCCGCCATTTCACGTGATGGATGTCTGGCTGGCGGCCGCGGAGCGCCAGCGCAGCCACGGCGATCTGGTCAACCTCTCGGCGGGGCAGCCCAGCGTGGGTGCTCCAGAGCCGATCCGGGCGGCTGCTGCGGCAGCCGTGCAAGCCAACCAGCTGGGCTACACCGTGGCCCTGGGCATTCCCGAGCTGCGCGCCGCTATCGCGGCGAATTACCAACGACTGCACGGTATCTCCGTCGAATCCGACGCGGTGGTCGTTACCACGGGTTCCTCGGGCGGATTCCTGCTGGCTTTTCTGGCGTGCTTCGACGTCGGGGATCGGGTGGCGCTGGCCAGCCCAAGCTATCCGTGCTATCGAAACATCCTGTCGGCGTTGGGATGTGAGGTGGTGGAGATCGAGTGTGGTCCGGAAACCCGATTCCAGCCCACCGCACAGATGCTCGCCGAACTCGACCCGCCGGTGCGCGGCGTCATCGTCGCCAGCCCGGCCAATCCCACCGGCACGGTCATACCGCCCGAAGAGCTGGCGGCGATCGCGTCGTGGTGTGATGCGTCCGGGGTCCAGCTGATCAGCGACGAGGTCTACCACGGGCTGGTCTACGAGGGAGCTCCGCAAACCAGCAGCGCCTGGCATACTTCGCGAAATGCTGTGGTGGTCAACAGCTTTTCCAAGTATTACGCGATGACCGGCTGGCGGCTGGGCTGGTTGCTGGTGCCGCCCGAGCTGCGCCGCGCGGTGGACTGCCTGACCGGTAACTTCACCATCTGCCCGCCGGTGTTGCCACAGATCGCCGCGGTGGCCGCGTTCACTCCGGAGGCGACCGCCGAAGCCGAAGGCAACCTGAACCACTACTCGGTCAACCGCTCGCTGCTGCTGGACGGGCTGCCCCGTATCGGGGTCGACCGGCTGGCACCGACGGACGGCGCGTTCTACGTCTACGCCGACGTCTCGGATTTCACCGACGACTCGTTGGCGTTCTGCTCAAAGTTACTAGCCGACACCGGTGTTGCGATCGCTCCTGGCATCGACTTCGATACCAGGCGGGGCAACCGATTCGTCCGGCTGTCGTTCGCCGGACCGACGAGCGACATCGAAGAAGCCTTGCGCCGTATGGGGCCGTGGCTGTCGGTCAGCGGTTGAACTTGCCCGCGATGAACTCGGCCCGGGCAGCATTGCGGGCGAGCTTGCCGCTGGTGGTGCGGGGGATGGTGCCGGCAGCCACCAGCCGCACATCGGCAACGCGGACCTGATGGTTGCGCGAAATGGCTGCCCGCACAATGTCGGCGATCGATCCGAGATCGGTACGGCCCGCGCCCGCCGCCCGCTCGGCCAAGATCACCAGCTGCTCCCCGGAGCCGCCATCGGGAGACCCGAGGACGTCGGCGGGGACGGAGAAGGCGGCGACATAGCCGGTGCGGATGGCGGGCGAACAGTCGCTGACCGTGGTCTCGATGTCGAACGGGTAATGGTTCTTGGCGTCGATGATGATCAGGTCTTTGATCCGGCCGGTCAGGTACAACTCGCCGTCGAGGTAGACGCCGAGATCACCGGTCGCTAGCCAGCAGCCGTTGTCCGCGGCGCCCTCCGCGTGGCTGCCGCGGGCGAGCCGGGACTGCAACTTGTTGCCGAAGACGCGTCGTGTTTCTTCCTTGCGGCCGAAATAGCCGCGGCCGACGTTGACGCCTTGTAGCCAGATCTCGCCCACGGTGCCGTCGGGTACCTCGGCGCCGTCGGGGTTGGCGATCACCGCCCACTGATCGGGGATCGGCTGCCCACACGAAACCTGTGCGACCGCGTTGGGGTCCTCGGGCGACACGATCACCGCGTGGCCGGCGCCGAGCTGCTCACGGTCGAGGTAGACTACGCTGGCTGCGGCCTCCTGGGAGATGCTGGCCACCGAAAGCGTCGCCTCGGCCATTCCGTAGGACGGCTTGACCGCGTTCGCGGGCAGACCGTACGGAGCAAACGCGTTGGTGAACTTTTCGATGGCCGACATGGTGACGGGCTCGGACCCGTTGAGGATGCAGACGACGTTGCTGAGGTCGAGAGTCTCGCCCGCCGGGGGCAGGCCTCGCTCGGACGTCAGCTCGAAGGCGAAGTTCGGCGCCGCCGCGAAGGTGCGGCCGTAGGTGGACTCGATGCCCAGTTGCTTGATCCAGCGGTAGGGCCGCCGGAGAAACGCCATCGGATCCATGATCGTGACGTGCGCGCCGAAGAACGCCGTGAACATGATCATCATCAGCCCCATGTCGTGGAACAAGGGGAGCCAGCTCACCGTCCGGACGTCCACGTCCAGCCCACCACTCATGACCATCTGCATCGCGTTGGTGTAAACGGACCGGTGGGTGATCTCCACGCCGGCCGGCGATCGGGTCGAGCCCGAGGTGTATTGCAGGTAGGCGATGTCGTCGGTGCGCAGTTTCGGGCCGGTGAACATCGAACCGAGAGTCTGCGGCAGCGCGTCCACCGCAATCATTCGCGGGCGTTCGGCGGGCGCCAGCGTCCGGATGAAGGTGCGAACAGACTCGGCGACGGCGGTCGTGGTCAATATCGCGGCCGGCTGCGCATCTTCCAGCACCGCGGCCAACCGCTCGGCATGCCCGGACATGGTCGGCGCGAACAGCGGCACCGCGATATTGCCCGCGTACACGCTGCCGAAGAAGGCAGCTACATAGTCAAGGCCCTGAGGCGCCAGGATCGCCACTCGATCCCCCGGCTGGGTGACCTGCTGCAGGCGGGCGCCGATGGAGCACACCCGGGCCCACAGCTCGTTCCAACTGAGCACCACCGGACGCCCATCCGGCTCGTGCGAGTAGTCAAGGAAGCGGTACGCCGGACTGTCCCCGTGCTCGGCACGGTTCTTGTCGAAATACGACGTCAACGTCAGACCATCGGGTACGACGATTGCCCGCTCGTGAGACACGAAAGCGTCCACATCCCCCTTGCTAGGCACAACGTCATCCAAACAAAGATCCCGACTCACGGTAGAACAGATTAATAGGCGCATGTGCTATTCGCCGCACCGGTTCGCTATGGCGGAGATCACGATCGGGGCACTTTCGGCGCATTAATCACTGCTCGTGCGCTGGTCGAAACATCGGGACGACACGGCCGCATTTGCCAAACGACCATTTTGAACAGTTGTTTTTCGGTCAACGGGACCGTGGACGAAACGTTTCCTTGCAAACCGGCGCACGTCGGCGATTCACCGCTCATTGGCGAAAATGGTGGCGATGCGGGCTTCGAGCCGACCGCGCCCGCCGACGTCGTCGATATCGATGCCGAACCGCTCGCCGAGCACGTCGACGACCGCCCCCGCATCGTCGAGAACGATCTTTTCGGTCCCGCTCGCACGGTGGATGGCCAGGTTGCGGCCGGATAGATTGATCCGCGCGTCGTCGCTAACCAAGGCGACCATCAGATCGGTCACGAAGTGCGAGGCGGGGTTTGTCGAGACGTACCAGCTACCCATCGTCAGGTCGATCTGCGGCCGGGTCTGGGTAGTGAATTCGTACAGCGATTGCCACTCGTCGCGGACCTGAGCCTGCAGCACCAGGCCGTCACCGCGGTCCTGAAGCCGGTATGGCTCGTGCATGGTCTCCTGGACGTTGCCGATCTCGAAGCGGATGGGCGACGTGAGGGTCTGGCCGCCGAAGCCGACGTCGACGAGATAGGACCCCTGCGAACCGGGGAACGTCACCGCCAGCACCGTGTGGGTCTGCGCCGGCACCGGCGCGTCGGGCGGCAGCATCCAGATCACCCGCCCGGTCAATCGGCGCACCCGATAGCCGACTTCGGCCAGCGCGTAGCCGAGCAACCCGCTGTGCTCGTAGCAATAGCCACCCCGGCGCCGGTGCACCAGCTTGTCGGTCAGGGCGGCTGGCCCCAGGTCGCCGACCGGTACGCCCATCACCGGATCCAGGTTCTCGAACGGGATGGTCCGGGTGTGAGCAGTCATCAGACCCTGCAGTACTTCGAGGGTCGGTTCGACGGCACCGCCATAGTTGATGCGGTCGAAGTACGCAGCCAGATCCAGTGTCATGGCTCCCATTCTGTCTGAGGGTTAACCGACAGGAAACCCAAGGCGACAGAAGGTGTTTGGATTAAGTTTGTGCCTCGCCCAGACCGTTCCGCTGACGCGCTCGAAGGGTCGGGGCTTAGTTGCGCTTGGGCCCGCGAGTCGCGCTCACGCAGGAGGTTGGCCGCCGTGGCAGATACACCCAGATCCCAAGCCCGGCGTCAGTGGCGCGGGGTCACCCGGAGGAATTGGCCGAGGCCGGATCCGACAACGCTCGCGCGGGTCGGCAAGCGCGGCGCCAATCGCCCCACGCACGAGGGTCCCGTCGCGACGGTCGAGGCGCTGGATTTCACCTAGCTCCGGCTGTTCAGGACGCCTTTGCTGAGCGTTTCGCGGCTTCGGCTCCGGCACCGAGCGGCCCCGGGCGGATTCGCGCCGATTGATCATGCCCGAATCATGTCCCCGAGCAGGTACTTAGCGATACTCTTGAGCTCGCGAATTCGACAATCGCGGGGAAGTTGAGCGCCAAGAATATGGGTGAGGGGTCCCCCACAGACGCGTCGCCACCAAGCGGCATCATCGCGGAATTGTCCGACGCTGGATTCGAGGACGCACGCCAAGTCGCCCGGGGCGGCGCCGGAGTGATCTACTGCGCCTACGAGACGGCGCTGGGGCGCAATGTCGCGATCAAGGTGCTGCCGTCGCACATAGACGACGAGAGCCGGGAGCGCTTTCTGCGTGAAGGCTATGCGATGGGCGGGCTTTCGGGGCATCCGAACATCGTCAACATTCTCCGCGTCGGCGTGACCGACAGCGGCAGGCCATACATCGTGATGCCCTACATGTCCTCGGATTCCCTGGCAGTCCGGTTGCGTCGCGAAGGACCGACCGCCTGGCCCGAGGCCTTGCGTATCGCCGTAAAGCTTTGCGGAGCACTGGAAACCGCGCACCGCAGCGGCACCTTGCACCGCGACATCAAGCCCGCCAACGTGTTGGTCAGCGATTACGGCGAGCCGCTGCTGAGTGACTTCGGCATCGCTCACATCGAAGGCGGTTATGAAACCGCGACCGGGTTCTTCTCCGGCACAATCGATTACACCGCGCCCGAGGTCATGACCGGTAAGCCGGCGACGGTCGCGTCCGACCTCTACTCGCTGGGGGCGACGATCTATGCGCTGATCGCGGGCGGGGCCGCACATGAACGCAAGAACGACGAGGATCTCGTCCGCAGTACCTGCGCATCAGCACCACACGGATTCCCGATATGCGTCCGGAAGGAATCCCGGAAGCGGTCTGCGCGGCGATCGAGCATGCGATGGCAATCGATCCGGCGGAACGGCCCGCGTCCGCCGCGGAGTTCGGCCGCGAACTGCAGTCCGCACAGAAGCTCTGTGGATTGCGGCCCGATTCGATGGCGATCACCGCCGCACCCGAATCGGGACGCACGCTGAACACCCAGGCGGGCGTCGGCGGGGAAACATCGATCGCTTCCGGCGCAGTCGCGTCGGCACCGGACGGCACGACGTCGACTGTCCCCGGCTCCGTTCGCCCGGCCGCCGACCCCGGCCCCACCCGGCCGATTAGCGATGTCATCGGCGGCGCCTCGCCCAAGCTGCAGCCAGGAGCTCCCGATCCAACGGAGTTCGCCGAAGCGGCAAGCATCTTGCGGGGTGCTTACAGTGCGGAAACCCAGGTGCAGCCGGGCGCCGCGGCGGCGAGCGGCGGCTCCGGAATCAGCCCACCGCGCGGTCCCGGGCAGCCGGCGTCGTCCGGTTCGGTGCCGCCGTCGTGGCGCAAGCCGTTTCTGGTCAAGGTGCGGGAGTGGTTCGCCGAGCCCGGCAAGAAGCGCAATCGTGTCGCGCTGACTGCCGGCGTCGCCGTTGTCGTCGTGCTGTTGGTCGCCGGCGGCCTCTACTTCGCGACGGGGCCCGACAAGCAAAAATCTCAGCCCGTCGCGGGCCAACCGACCACGCAGGCACCCGTGGTGTGGAAGCCGATCACCAACGATCGGGTGTCGCGCGTTGAGGCGGCGACGACGCAGGTCGACGGAACCATCTGGGTCTTCGGCGGGGTTCGCAGCGACGGGGCCGTTACGGCACTGCAAGAAGGCTACGACCCCGTCATCGACAGCTGGAAGGGTGGCGGTCGCCTGGCAGGGCAACCCGGTGGTGCTCGGCGGCTTCAAGACCGTCGGCGGCAAAAGCGTTGCCACCGATCAGGTTTGGCGGGTCATCAATAGTCACTGGGTGGAGATGCCTCGGCTGCTGCAGCCCCGCGCGGGAGCGGCCGCCGCGGTGGCGGGTGACCGCCTGGTCGTCACGGGCGGCGTCGACGCCAACGGCGCGCTGCTGAGCACGACCGAAGTCTTCGACGGCACTTCCTGGAGCCTCGGCGCTCCGATACCGACTCCGCGCCAACAGCTGGCGGCGGCGTCGGACGGAAAGCTCGTCTACATCGTGGGCGGTACCACCGGGGACTCCGACCAGGTGAACGTCGAGGCGTATGACCCGATCGCCAAAGCCTGGACGACGTTGCCCCCACTTCCCCAGGCGCGCTGCGATCTTGGCGTCGCCATCACCGATGGCCGGCTGGTCGCCGTCGGAGGGATTTCCGGGGGTCAGGTCCTCAAGAGCGTTTCGGTGTTCGATCTGATGAGCAAGACATGGTCCGGGCTGCCCGACATGTCGACTCCAAGGCACGGCATGGCGGTCGCGGCGGTCGAGAAATCCGTCTACGCGATCGGCGGGTCGAGCACCGTCGGCGATAAAGATCCCACGTCGACGGCGGAAGTGCTGAAACTGCCGGCCCGCAAGATCCAGCCGGCCGCACAATGGCGTTCGCTGCCGGACGCGCCGACCGCCCGGCTGATGATGGCGTGGGCGGTGCTCAACGGCAAAATCTGGATCATGGGCGGTCTGCAGAACGGGGTCGCGCTGCAGACGGTCGAGAGCTTCAACCCGAAGACCGGTGCCTGGGAAGCCGGACCGCCGCTGCCCGTCCCGCTGCACCATGCCGCGGCCGCAACCTACCGCGGTGAGGTGGTCATCCTCGGCGGCGCGAGCGACAACATCGCCGACGGGTCCAACAAGGTCTTCGCCCTGCGCGGCGGCAACTGGGTCGAGCTACCGTCGCTGACGCATGCGCGTGCGGCGCCGGCCGCCGCGGTGGTGGGCGACAAACTCGTCGCGGTCGGCGGTCAGAACGCCAAGCAGCTCGTTCCGCAAACCGAGGTGTTCGACGGCAGCTCGTGGAAGGAAGCCGCCGACATGCCCACTCCCCGGGAGCACCTCGCTGCCGTCTCCGATGGCACTTACGTGTACACGATTGGCGGACGGTTCCTGTCCTCGGACAAGAACTCCGCGGCGCTGGAGCGGTTCGACCCACAGTCCGGTCAATGGACCAAGTTGGTGGGTATGCCGACGCCGCGGGGAAGCTACGGCGCGACCTACATCGACGGCCGGATTCTGGCGGTCGGCGGCGAGGAACCGACCCGGGTGCTCAATGTTGTTGAGATGTATGACATCTCCGAAGCGAAGTGGAGTACGTTGCCGCCGATGCCGACGCCGCGCCACGCCGAGGTGGTGGCCACGGTGGGCAACACCGTCTACGTCATCGGTGGCGCGAATCGGCCGACGCATGAAGGCCCGATCGCGACCGTCGAGGCGCTGGACTTCATGTAGCGACCGATTTCTCCGAGTTGACCGTCCGCGGAACATGAAGCGATCGGCAAGACGCCGCTCACGTTGCTGAAGGCGTTCGACGAGCGCGACGCCGAGCCCCTGCTCGACGTGTACTCAGACGACGCCGACTGGGTCAACGCATTCGGGACCGTCAAGCGTGCGGACGCCAACACCGAAACCACTAATTGGCACTAACCCCGAACTGCAGAACCGCCCAGCGAGCACGCTAGACGTTGGCGCGGCTGCGGGAAATTCCGTGCTGCCCTGGCACGTCCGCGCCTTGTTTGATATATGTCGAATATGGGGATCCGTAAAAACGGATCGGCCCGGTGGCCCGCCCCCTCAACGGGCCACCGGGAACCCATCACCGATCTGCGGGCCTCGAGAAATCCACCAGTACCCGGGCAGCCGGTGCGGGCATGGCGAAATACATTGCCAAAATTCCGCGCTCCCAAACATTTGTCCCGCCGCCGAACAACATCAGCACTCGATTTCGGGGCAACGCCTCCGTTGTTTTATATGTGTCAAATATGGGGAACCGAGAGGGGACGGGCTGCAGCCAAAGCCACCACACAGATACGGAGCCCCTGATGACGCACAACACCCTATGGATTGTGATCGCGCTAGTAGCAACACTTGTGTTGATCGCCGCGGTGATCGTGGCCGTCAGCGCGACCCGGAGGCGCCGGCATCGGCAGGCCGAACAGATTCGGGAGCACGCCAGGCTGGAGTCGGCCAAGGTCGAACGCCGCGAAGCGCTCGCCCAGGAAACAGCCGCCAAGGCCCGTGCCGCACAAGCCGAGGCCGAGGTCAAGGCGGCCGAAGCCGCCAGGCTGGCCGAGCATGCGGCCGAGCATCAAAGCGAGGCCGCGGCATCGCGCGAGCAACTTCGAGAGCGATGGGATCACGCCGATCGCATCGACCCGAGGACCGGTAAGAAGGGCCGCGACGACGAGGCACCCGCGGAGGACAGCGACAAGGCGCGGTCGGCGGAGTCGTTAGATGCGGCGACGGACGTCGAAGCTGTCCGGCAGGAGACGTATCGCGGGACGCGCGGCTGAAACAGTTACAGCCAAGTGTCCTGCGTCGTGGTAGTCAGGAACGCTTCCAGATCGTCGCGCCACTGCGCCGGCGTGGTCTTGTCCGGTTCGATCCCGGTGTATTCGCCGCGGTAGAACAGCAGCGGACGCGGCTTGATCTTGGGCGCCTCCGAAAGCGATTGCACCGCACCGAAGACCACGAAGTGATCGCCGCCGTCGTGCACGGATGCCACCGTGCAGTCGATGTGGGCAAGCGAGCCGTCGATGATCGGCGAGCCGAGTTCCGAGGCATGCCAGTCGATCCCGGCAAACTTGTCGGGTTCCTTGGACCCGAAGCGGGCCGAGACGTGTTTTTGGCTCTCGGTCAGCATGTTGACGCAGAACCGGCCGCTGGCCTCGATGGCCTGCCACGATCGCGACACCTTGGTGGGGCAGAACAGGACCAGCGGCGGGTCCAGCGACAGCGCCGCGAAGGACTGGCAGGCGAAGCCGATCGGAACGTCGTCGTGCACGGTGGTGATGATCGTGATGCCGGTGCAGAACTGGCCCAGCACATGGCGGAACGTGCGCGGGTCGATCGGCGGGGCCCCCATGGCTTCGAAAACTAACCCTTGAAGCCGACGCTGAAGTCGTGGCCCCACAGGCTGATCGCGGTGCTCTCCCGGGCGATCCAATCGTCGTCTTGGACTTGCCTTCCCTCACAACCGAATTCGATGTCGAATCCGCTCGGCGTCTTCATGTAGAAGGACAGCATCAGGTCGTTGACGTGGCGGCCCAGCGTCGCCGACATCGGCACCTTCTTGCGCAGCGCACGGTCCAGGCAGAGTCCGACGTCGTCGGCCTCGCCGACCTCGACCATCAGGTGCACGATGCCGCTAGGGGTCTGTCCGGGCATGAAGGCCAGACTGTGATGACGCGGGTTGCAGCCCAGGAATCGGAGCCAGGCCGGCGGGCCGTCCGCGGGACGGCCGACCACCTGCGGTGGCAGCCGCATCGAGTCGCGCAGCTTGAAGTCCAGCACGTCGCGGTAGAAGTGCAGCGTCTCCTCGTCGTCGCGGGTGGTCAGCACCACGTGTCCGAGGCCCTGTTCCTCGGTGACGAACTTGTGCCCGTACGGGCTGACCACGCGGCGGTGCTCGAGGGCGGCGCCGTGGAAGACCTCCAGGCAGTTGCCCGACGGGTCGGCGAACCGGATCATCTCGTCCACCCGACGATCCGCGAGTTCGGCGGCGGTGGCCTCCTTGTACGGCGTGCCCTCGACGTCGAGCCGGTTCCGGATCTCTTGCAGGCCCGCGGCATTCGCGCATTCCCAACCGGATTCGATGAGCCGGTCCTGTTCGCCGGGGACGATCACCAGCCGGGCCGGGAAATCGTCCATCCGCAGATACAGCGCACCCTCGGTGGCGCCCTTGCCCTCGACCATGCCGAGGACTTTCAGCCCGTACTCGCGCCAGGCCGCCATGTCGGTGGCCTCGATACGCAGATAGCCCAGAGAGCGAATCCTCATCGCGCGCCTCCCAGGAAATCGATGGTGAGCCTGTTGAACTCGTCGAACTTCTCCACCTGTGCCCAGTGCCCACACTGCCCGAAAACGTGTAGCTGTGCCCGGGGAATGGTCTTCAGCGCGACCAGTGCGCCGTCGAGCGGGTTGACCCGGTCCTCGCGGCCCCAGATCAGCAGCACCGGCTGGCGCAGCCGGTGCACCTCGCGCCACATCATGCCGAGCTCGAAATCCGCGCCGGCGAAGGATATTCCCATCGCACGCGTCGCCGTCAGCGATTCTGGCGTGCTGGCCAACGCGAAGCGCTGCTCGACCAGTTCGGGGGTGATCAGTTTCTGGTCGTAGACCATCACCCGCAGAAACGCCTCGAGGTTCTCGCGGGTGGGCTCGGCGGAGAACTTCCCGAGCCGCTTGACGCCCTCGGTCGGGTCAGGCGCGAACAGGTTGACGCTCACTCCGCCGGGGCCCATCAGCACCAGGCGCCCGGCCCGGTCCGGATAGTCGAGCGCGAACCGAACCGCGGTGCCACCGCCCAGCGAATTGCCAATCAGCGGAACACGTCCCAGGCCCAGCTGGTCGAAGAGACCCTTGAGCGCCCGCGCCGCGTAGTGGTTGAACTGCCCGTGCTCGGCGCGCTTGTCGGAAAGCCCGTAGCCGGGCTGATCGACAGCCAGCACATGAAATTGCTCGGCCAGCACCGGGATGTTGCGCGAGAAGTTCGTCCAACTCGCCGCTCCAGGCCCGCCGCCGTGCAGCAGCACGATCGTCTGGCCGTTGCCTTTAAAGGACGAGCCCGCCTCGTGGTAGTGCAGCTTCAGCGGCCCATCCACGTCCACCTCGGCGAAGCGCGAGGTGGACTCGAATGTCAGTTCCTCGATAGCCGTCACGGCTAGACCATGGTGTCGCCGGGCGGCAACCCGAACTCGTTGTTCCCGAAGATCTGGTAGGCCCGCTCGGGATCGTTGGCCGCGTGTGCCCGGCCGGCGTGCGCGTCGCGCCAGAACCGTTGCACCGGTTGGTCATTGCCAAGAGCCGTGGCACCGGACGCCTCGAACAGCCGGTCGATCGAAGCGATCGCACGCCCGGTGGCACGCACCTGGTCGCGCCGGGCGCGGGTGCGCAGGTCGAGCGGGATCTCCTTGCCGGCCGACAACAGCGCGAACTCGTCGGCGACGTTGCCGCTCAGCTGCCGCCAGGCGGCGTCGATGTCGCTGGCCGCCTCGGCGATGCGGACCTTGGCAAACGGGTCGTCCTTGGCCTTCTCACCGGCGAATGCGGCTCGCACCCGCTTGCCCTGGTGCTCGACGTGTGCATCGTACGCGCCATAGGCCATCCCGACGATCGGAGCCGAGATAGTGGTGGGATGCATTGTGCCCCAAGGCATCTTGTAAACGGCTGCGGTGTTGGTCTCATACCCGCCCGCGGTGCCGTCGTTCATCGCCTTGTAGGACAGGAAGCGGTGCCGCGGCACGAAGACGTCCTTGACGACGACGGTGTTGCTGCCGGTGCCACGCAGGCCGACGACATGCCAGACGTCGTCGATGCGGTATTCGGTGCGCGGGATCAGGAAGCTGCCGAAGTCGACGGGCCGGCCATCCTTGATCACCGGTCCGCCGAGGAACGCCCAAGTGGCGTGATCGCAGCCCGACGACCAGTTCCAGGACCCACTGACCAGATAGCCGCCGTCGACCACCACGCCGGCACCCATCGGGGCATACGAGGACGAGACCCGGGTCTTGGGGTCTTCGCCCCAGACCTCCTCCTGGGCCTCCTGGTCGAACAGGGCCAGGTGCCAGTTGTGCACGCCGATGATCGAGCTCACCCAGCCGGTGGAACCACATGCGCTGGCGATCCGCCGCACCGCTTCGTAGAACAGTGCGGGATCGCATTGCAGACCACCCCACTGCTCGGGCTGCAGCAGCGTGAAGAAGCCGACCTCGTCGAGTTCGGCAACGGTCTCATCGGGCAGCCGGCGCAGGTCCTCTGTCGCCTGAGCGCGCTCCCTGATCTTCGGAAGCAGATCGTCGATCCCCGCTAAAACCGACTGCGCATCACGCTGTTGAATGGACGTCACTTAGGTTTGCCTCCTGGGCTGGACTACTCAGTGGACTTACACAGCAGACTAGAACATGTTCTGATTTGTGTCGAGCACGGTATTCCTGCGCCTGGTAGCGATATAAATCGGGTTTTCTGTAACATGTTCTAGTTGTCAGAAAGGTAGGGCGGGTCTTGACGGAAGCAGATCTGGACGAGCCGCTCGGCGACCACGTCCTCGAGCTGCAGATCGCCGAGGTCGTCGCGGAGACCGACGACGCGCGCTCGCTGGTGTTCGCGGTGCCCGACGCGTCGGGCGATCCCGAGATCCCGCCGGAGCGGCTGCGCTACGCGCCGGGCCAGTTCCTGACCCTGCGGGTGCCTAGCGACCGTACCGGTTCGGTGGCGCGCTGCTACTCGCTGTGCAGCTCGCCGTTTACGGGTGATGCGCTCACGGTCACGGTGAAGCGCACCGCGAACGGGTACGCGTCCAACTGGCTGTGCGACAACGCCAAGGCAGGCATGCGCATCCACGTGCTGGCCCCGTCGGGCAACTTCGTCCCGAAGACGCTCGACCAGGACTTCCTGCTGCTGGCCGCGGGCAGCGGGATCACCCCGATCATGTCGATCTGCAAGTCGGCGCTCTCCGAGGGCGGCGGGCAGGTGACGCTGGTCTACGCCAACCGCGACGAAAGCTCGGTGATCTTCGCCGATGCGCTGCGCGACCTGGCGGCCAAGTATCCCGACCGGCTCACGGTGCTGCACTGGCTGGAATCGCTGCAGGGGCTGCCGAGCGCGGCCGCACTGGCAAGGCTGGCCACGCCGTTCACCGACCGGCACGCCTTCATCTGCGGGCCCGGCCCGTTCATGGACGCCGCACGCCAGGCACTGGAATCGCTGAAAGTGCCTGCGCCACAGGTGCATATCGAGGTGTTCAAGTCACTGGAGTCCGACCCGTTCGCCGCGGTGACGATCGAGGACACCGACGAGGGCGACCAGCCGCCGGCCACCGCGGTCGTGGAGCTGGACGGCGAAACCCACACTGTGTCGTGGCCGCGCAGCGCCAAACTGCTCGACGTCCTGCTCGCCAAGGGCCTCGATGCGCCGTTCTCCTGCCGGGAAGGCCACTGCGGGGCGTGTGCCTGCACGCTGAAGGGCGGCAAAGTCAGCATGGAGATCAACGACGTGCTCGAGCAGCAGGATCTCGACGAGGGGCTAATTCTGGCCTGTCAATCTCACCCGGAATCTGATTCGGTGGAAGTCACCTACGACGAATAGTCGCGGAGTTAAGTTCTGCTGTGGTCACCGAACCGGGGAAGGGGCGCACGATGAAGCGGCTGGTAACGGGATTGGCAGTCGTCGGGTCGATGCTGACGCTCCTGCCCGCGCCCATGGCCGGAGCGGCGAGCAACACCGCCACCACCCTGTTTCCGCTGGACGGCGGCAACCAGCTGGAAACGCACATGTTCCTCAACTGCTTCAAGTCCGACGGCCACTGCGACTTTGTCGCCGGGGCGAACACCCGGGCGCCCGACGGCGGCGTGATCGGTTTCCCGCCCGGCCTGTGGGCGCGCCAGACCACCGAGATCCGGTCGAACAACCGGATGGCTTACCTGGACGCGCACGCCAACGGGCAATACGAACGCGTCATGAAATCCATGGGGACCGATGAGATCACCACGGTCTACTTCGGCGAAGGGCCGCCGGACAAGTACCAGACGACCGGGCGCATCGACTCCACCGACTGGGGCACCGGCCAGCCCAAGACCGACGAAACCGTCTACACCTGCACCCACATCCAGGTGGTCTACAGCGGGGTCAACATCACCTCGCCGAGCACCTGCGCGGTGACGACGTTCTCCTAACCTCGTCGAGCCTGTAGATCTGCAGACGATGTACGAGTGCGGGCCTGCGCAATTGCAGGCTCGGTGAAACGAGCAGTCACCCGGCCAACGGAAGAATGGTGGCCCGCCCCGGTCGCCAACCTCTGGCGAGCAGCGCCCGCCTGACCCGCCCGATTACATCCTCGGGCATATCCTCGGCGATCAGCGGATGACGATCCAGCGCAGTTCTGCCAGCTTTCGCAGGCGCCACTGGTCCTTTACGTACTGACGCCGATCGCCGCGGTGTTGATCGCCGTCATACTCGACAGCAACGCCGAACTCTCGCCAGCCCATATCGAGCATCGCAAGCAGGCGGTAGCCCTCCACCACCGGTATCTGGGTAGTCGGGGCAGGCAGGCCCGCATCGATGAGCAGGAGCCGCAGCCACGTCTCCTTCGGTGAGGAGCCGCCCCCGTCGACAAGGTGCACCACTGATCGAAGACGACGTATCCCGCGGGCACCGGGATATCGCTGCGCAAGCTGCAACACATCCTCCGTCGCAAACGGCTTGGCCCGCATCAGGGCGTCCAGGCGCGCGACCGCCTGCGCGCGTGGCAGATTTCGACCCAAGTCGTATGCCGTCCGCATCGGCGTGGTGACGGGCAATTCCGCGACGCGAGCTATTTCGTCGTCGGCCAGCAATTGCTCGCGCGCGACTATGCCGCGAGGTGGCCGCGTGTTCGACCAGACCAACTCGATGGGGATATCGGCGTCAACCCAGCGGGCTCCATGCAATGCCGACGCCGCAACGCCAGCCACGATCGCCCTGCGCCGCGACCACAACCATGCGCCTTCAGTCCTGTGCCTCAGCGAAAGTTGTTGACCCTTTGCGAAATACACTCCTGGGAAGATCGGCCAATACCAACGTTGCAGTTCGTGCCGCGTGACATCTCCGCTTGCGATCGCTTCACTGCCGATAAACACCGCCCGCATGCCCGCATCGTGGCATCAGCGACCGACACGTCGTCGAGCCTGTAAATCTGCAGCGGAAGTGCGAGTAAGGGCCTGCACAATTACAGGGTCGGCGAAAAGGGCGCTCAACGGGGCAGGCCGAGTAGCCGCTCGGCCGCAACGGTCAGCAGGATCTGCTCGGTACCGCCGGCGATCGTCAGGCAACGGGTGTTGAGGAAGTCGAACACCGCCCGGTCGTTGTCCGCCCGGCGGTCGACGAGCCCGCCGCCCTCGGCGACGTCCATCGTGAATTCGGCCAGCGCCTGCCGGTAGCGCACACCGATCAGCTTGCGCACGCTGGATTGGGCACCAGGGTCGTGGCCGCCCACCGCCAGTTGGGCGATGCGCTGGTCCAGCAGCGCGCCGGTCTGGGCCAAGATGATCAGCCGTCCCAGCCGGTCCTGCTCGGCGACGTCGAGGTCCATCGCCGCCAGCAGCTCGAGCAGCTCTTCCATCGGGTTGCCGAGCGCCGTCCCGTTGGCCATCGCGACCCGCTCGTTGGCCAATGTCGTTCGCGCCAGCCGCCAGCCGTCGTTCACCGCGCCGACGACCATGTCGTCGGGCACGAAGACGTTGTCCAGGAACACCTCGTTGAACAGCGAATCGCCGGTGATCTCACGCAGCGGCCGGATGTCGATGCCGGGCGATTTCATGTCGATCAGGAAGTAGGTGATGCCCTTGTGCTTGGGAGCGTCCGGATCGGTGCGCGCCAGGCACACGCCCCAGCGCGCCTTGTGCGCCGCCGACGTCCACACCTTCTGCCCGGTCAGCAGCCAGCCGCCGTCCCCGCGCACGGCTTTGGTGCGCAGCGACGCCAGGTCCGAGCCCGCTCCCGGCTCGGAAAACAGTTGACACCAAAGGAATTCGCCGCGCAGGGTGGCCGGCACGAAACCATCTATCTGCTCCTGGGTCCCGTGCTCGAGGATCGTCGGCGCCGCCCACCAGCCGATCACCAGGTCTGGTCGCTCGACTCCGGCCTTGGCCAGCTCCTGGTCGATCAGCAGCTGCTCGGCCGGTGACGCGGCGCGCCCGTACGGCTTCGGCCAATGCGGCGCTTGCAGCCCCGCCTCGGCCAGCGCCACCTGCCGCTTCTCGGCGGCCAGCGCGGCGATCCCGGCGATGGTCGCGGCGAGCTCGGCGCGCTGACCCTCGACCTCCGTGAGGTCGATGCTGAGCTGCCGGCGCACCCCGTCCTGGGTGAGTTCGGTGATGCGGCGCAACCAGCGCTCGGGGCCACCCAGGAACCGCCCAATGGCGTGGGCCCGGCGCAGGTACAGGTGCGCGTCGTGTTCCCAGGTGCAGCCGATGCCGCCGAGCACCTGAATGCAGTCCTTGACGTTGGCCTTGACCGCGGCGATGCCGACACCGGCGGCCAGCGCGGCCGCGATCGCGAACTGCCGCTCGTCGGAGCCCGATGCGGCCCGGGCCGCGTCCGAGGCGGCCACCTCGGCCTGCTCGGCGCGGCACAACATCTCGGCGCACAGGTGCTTGATCGCCTGGAAGCTCCCGATCGGCTTGCCGAACTGCTCGCGAACCTTCGCGTAGTCCACGGCGGTGTCCAAGCTCCAGCGCGTGATGCCGGCCGCTTCGGCGGCCAGCACGGTGGCGGCCAGTTCCTCAACGCGTCGGCCCGGCGTCTCGATCGGGGTCGCCGGCGCCGACGTCAGCACCACGCGCGCCAGGGGCCGGGAAAAGTCGGCGGCCGGCAACGGCTCCACCTGCACGCCGTCGCTGCCGGTGTCCACCAGGACCCACTGCTGGCCGGCGGGCAGCAGCAACAGCCCGCCTTCGGCACCGCCCAGCACGAATTCGACGGTGCCCGACGCCCGCTCGCCGTCGAACTGGACCTCGCCCTCGAGCGCCAACCCGGCGAAGCGCTCACCCGAGGCAAGCGCGGCCAACACGTCGGGATCGGTGACAACCAGGGTGGCCAGCGCGGTCGTCGCGATCGGTCCGGGCACCAGCGCCTTGGCCGCCTCCTCGACCATCGCGCACAGGTCTTCGATGCTGCCGCCGGCCCCACCGGCGTCCTCGGAGACGGCGACTCCGAACAGGCCGAGGTCGGCCAGCCGGGCGAACACCGGCCGCCAGGCATCGGCATTGCCCTGCTCCACCTCCCGTATCGCCGTGGTACCGCCCGGTCCGGAGGTCGTATTGCGAGCCCAGTCGCGCACCAACTCACGCGCCGCGAACTGTTCGTCAGTGACGGTCGCTACCACCGGGGTCCTCCGTGTGCTTGATTCAACGTGACCATTAGGGGCGCAATAGCCCACTAGAACGTGTTCTAATAGTGCCAGCGATCGACCGTCAAGTCGAACCCCATTACAGCAGGACAGCTCGCTGCCCCGGCGGGACGGAGGTGGGAAATTCACAAAGAACTTTGTTATCGTTTGCGAACGAACCACCCGAAAGAGGAGCAACCCGTCAGATGTCGTCAGCGAACCTTAACTCGGGCCACGTATCCGACTCGCAGCCGCGCGAGGTCTTGAACGTGGCGGTACTGGCTGAATCCGAGTTGGGCTCGGAGGCACAACGCGAGCGTCGCAAGCGCATCCTGGACGCCACGATGGCCATCGCGTCGAAGGGTGGCTACGAGGCAGTTCAGATGCGCGCGGTCGCGGATCGAGCGGACGTGGCGGTGGGGACGCTGTACCGGTATTTCCCCTCGAAGGTGCACCTGCTGGTGTCGGCCCTGGGCCGGGAGTTCAGCCGCATCGACGCGAAGACCGACCGTTCCGCGATGGCGGGTGGCACGCCGTTCCAGCGGCTGAATTTCATGGTCGGCAAGCTCAACCGGGCGATGCAGCGCAACCCGCTACTCACCGAGGCGATGGCCCGCGCGTACGTGTTCGCCGACGCCTCGGCGGCCAGTGAGGTCGACCAGGTAGAAAAGCTGATCGACAGCATGTTCGCCCGCGCGATGAGCGACGGCGAACCGACCGAGGACCAGTACCACATCGCCCGGGTGATCTCCGATGTGTGGCTGTCCAACCTGCTGGCCTGGCTGACCCGTCGCGCCTCGGCGACCGACGTCAGCAAGCGGCTGGATCTGGCCGTGCGGTTGCTGATCGGCGACACGGAGTCGGCTGGCTAGACCGGCGGACCGGAGGTGCGCCCCCGGATCAGCTCGGTGTCCAGCAGCTCGACCACCGGCAGGCCGGACCGCGGCGGGTTGAGCAGCAGTTCCCCGGCTCGGTGGCCCTTGCGCAGGCTGGGCTGCGACACCGTCGTCAATCCGCGGCTGATCGCCTCGGGCACACCGTCGAATCCGGTGACGCTGATCTGACCGGGCACGTAAATGCCATGTGCCCGAAGGTAATCCATCGCTGACAGCGCCAAAATGTCTGCGGTGCACATCAATGCGGTGATCCGCGGATTGGCCTCCAGCGCCACCTTGGCCGCCTCACCTCCCGAGGTCGGCAGATGCTCGTAGCTCTCCACCACGGTCAGCGAGTCCGGGTCCACCCCGGCCGCCCGCATGGCGTCCCACACGCCGGCGATGCGTTCGCGCTGCACGTCGAAGGTCTGCGAGCGCAGCCGCTCGGCGTCGGCCAGGTCCTGGCGGCGGTCCCGCCCCAGCCGCATCGTCAGCAGCCCGATCTCGCGATGCCCCAAACCCAGCATGTATTCGGCGATTTCGCGCATCGCCGCCCGGTCGTCGATCCCCACCCGCGACACCCCGGACAAGTCCTTGGGCTGGTCGACCACCACCACCGGCACGCGTCGCTGCAGCACCACCTGGAGATAGGGATCGTCGTCGCGGACCGAATAGACCACGAACCCGTCCACCCCGGCGGACAGCACCGCGGCCTCGCCGTCTTCAGGGCTGCGGCTGGGTCCGACGGCGACCAGCAGCAGGCCCTGCCCCTGCTCTTCGCAGGATTGCGCCACTCCCGTCACGAAGTCGCGCGCGGCCGGGTCACTGAAGAAATACGTCAGCGGCTCGGCCATCAACAATCCGACCGCGCCGGCTTTGCGGGTTCGCAACGAGCGCGCCAGTGGGTCGGGACCCGCGTAGCCCAGCCGCTTGGCGGTGGCGAGCACGCGCTCGCGAAGGTCGGGCGAGAGTTGATCCGGCCGGTTGAAGGCGTTCGAGATGGTGGTCCGGGAAACCTTGAGTTCGGCCGCCAACGACGCCAGAGTCGCACGCCGGCGCGGTGTGGGACTCACGTTCGCAGACGCTACCGCGCATCGTCGCCTGCGCGTACGCCGCCGCGATCTGCTACTTTCTAATGGAAACGGTTTTCATTAGTATTACCTGTCTGCGGGCCGCACAGCCACCGGAATTTTCAGACCCGTAGGCAGCACTGATGGGACATGAATGGCATACCTCACTGAGATACGTCGGCGATCCTGCTTCCTGCCGGCCCTGGTGGCCGCGTGCCTCCTGGGCGCGACGGCGATCGCGGGCTGCGGCGTCGCCGGCTCCGCACACCAGCAGGGGGCCGGCGTGGTGGCCTCCACCGATGTGTGGGGCAGCGTCGCCCACACCGTCGCCGGGCGGCATGTCAACGTCAAATCGATCCTGTCCGGCGCGACCATCGATCCGCACACCTATCAGGCCAGCGCCTCAGACGCCGCCGCCATCCTGGACGCCGGGTTGGTGGTCTACAACGGCGGCGGCTACGATCCGTGGGCCACCCAGGTACTAAACGGGCACTCGAACGTCAAGTCGGTGGACGCCTACTCGTTCGCGCCCAAGGCGGACAACGGAACTCCGCCCAACGAGCACGTCTTCTACGACCTCGACATCGCCAAGACCGTCGCTAACGCCATCGCCGACCGGCTCTCGGCCATCGACGCGGACAACGGAGGCGACTACCGGGCCAACGCCGCCGCGTTCGACCGCGACGCCGACGTGATCGCCGCCTCGGAACGTGCCATCGGCAGCGCGTTTACCAGCACCTCCGTCGTCACGACCGAACCCGTCGCCTTCTACCTGCTGAAGGCTACGGGGCTGGTCGATCGCACTCCCGAGAGTTTCAAGTCCGCCAACGAGAATGGAACCGACCCCTCCCCGGCCGACATGGCGTTCGTCCTCGACCTGGTCAACCGTCACCAGGTCGCGGCGGTGCTCCTCAATCCGCAGACCGCCACGCCCGCGATCAACGGCCTGCAGGATGCGGCACGACGGGCCGGCGTCCCCGTCACACTGGTGACCGAGACGCTCCCCGACGGCGCCGACTACCTGACCTGGCAGCGCAATACCGTCGACCAACTGCAGGCCGCGTTGCGATCGAGCCGGGCCAATGCCCGTAATTGACCAAGCGGTCGAGACCGCCGACCAGCGGCCTCCGGCCGTAGCGCTGACCGGTGCCCGGCTGGCGTTCGGCGATCGCGTCCTGTGGGACGGCCTCGACCTGTCGGTGTCGCCCGGTGAATTCGTCGCGGTGCTCGGCCCCAACGGCACCGGCAAGACCTCGCTGCTCAGGGTGTTGCTCGGACAGCTGCTGCTGAGCGCCGGCGCCGCCCGGGTCGACGGCAAAGAGGTCACCTCGGGCAGCGGCGCCATCGGCTATGTGCCCCAACACCGTCCGATCGACCGCGACGTGATGCTGGTCGGGCGCGACCTGGTCCGCCTGGGTATCGACGGAAACCAGTGGGGCGTCATGCCGCTGCGGTCCGGCGAGCGCCGCCGGCTCGCGGTGCGCGAGGCGCTGGCCCAGGTCAACGGCCAACCGCTGGCCAACGTCCGCGTCGGGCTGATGTCGGGCGGGGAGTTGCAGCGCATGCGCATCGCCCAGGCCCTGGCCAGCGACCCGATGCTGCTGTTGTGCGACGAGCCGCTACTGGCCCTGGACCCCGCCAACGCCAAGCTGGTCGCCTCGCTGATCGACCGCCGTCGCCGGGAAGCCAACACCACGGTCATGGTGGTGACCCACGAGATCAACACGATCCTTCCCTACGTCGATCGGGTGCTGTATCTGGTCGACGGCCGATTCCGGATCGGCACCGTCGAGCAGGTGATGAACACCGAGACGCTGTCCACGTTGTACCGGGCCGACATTCAGGTGGTGAAGGTCAACGACCGCTACGTGGCGATCGGTGAGGACAGCGGGCGCGCGTTATGAACAACCAGCTCTCCGACGTGCTGGATCATCTACTCTCGTTCGACATCACCGCCCGCCTGCTGAACCACGACTTCGTCCAGCAGGCGCTGCTCGCGGCTGCCCTACTGGGATTGGTGGCCGGGCTGATCGGCCCATTCATCGTGATGCGCCAGATGTCGTTCGCCGTGCACGGATCCAGCGAATTGTCTTTGACCGGAGCGGCATTCGCGTTGCTGATCGGATTCCAGGTGGGTTTGGGCGCGCTGATCGGCAGCGCGGTGGCGGCCGCCCTGTTCGGTGTGCTGGGTACGCGGGCCCGCGAGCGCGATTCGGTGACCGGGGTGGTGCTGGCATTCGGGCTGGGCCTGGCGGTGCTGTTCATCTACCTCTACCCGGGACGAACGACGACGAGCTTCGCGTTGCTCACGGGTCAGATCGTCGGGGTGGGCTACACCGGACTGGCGACGCTGGCACTGGTGTGCCTGCTGGTCATCGGCGTGCTGGCGACGTGCTATCGGCCGCTGTTGTTCGCCACCGTGGATCCCGACGTCGCGGCGGCCCGCGGGGTGCCGGTGCGGGGCTTGGGCATCGTGTTCGCCGCGCTGGTCGGCGTGGTGGCCGCGCAGGCCGTGCAGATCGTCGGCGCGCTGCTGGTGATGTCGTTGCTGATCACACCGGCAGCCGCGGCCGCCCGGGTGGTCGCCTCGCCGGCGGTGGCGATCGTGGCCTCGGTGCTCTTCGCCGAGATCGCCGCGGTGGGCGGCATCGTGCTGTCGTTAGCACCTGGCGTCCCGGTGTCGGTCTTCGTGGCAACGATCTCGTTTCTGATCTATCTATTTTGCTGGCTGTTGGGACGACGCCGGGAGGCCAGCACTTAAGCTTGACGCACGCAGTGGCCGCAGGCAGGGGAGGCAACGGTGCGCCAGCGTTTGGCTGTCTTCGTGCTGACCTTGTTGGCGACCGTCGCCGTCGGTTGCACCAGCAATGTCGCGGGAAAGGCGGTGCGGGCGGACAAGTCTGGCGCCCCGAGCCGAAATCCCGTCGCGGTATCGGAGCTGGAGGGGTTGCTGCTGAGCCCGGACAAGGTCAACAGTGCGCTGGGCGCGAAATCGATGAAGGTGTGGGTGAACGCCAAGAGCTTGTGGAACTGGAGCTCCGGCGTGAACGACAAGAACTGCCTGGCCATCGACGGGCCCGCGCAGGAGAAGGTCTACGCCGGCTCGGGGTGGACCGCGATGCGCGGCCAACGGATCGACGACAGCGTCGACGGCTCCAAGAAGCGAGACCACTACGCGATTCAGGCCCTCGTCGCATTCCCGTCCGCGCGCGACGCCGACGCGTTCTACGATGCCTCGGTGCAAAGCTGGTCGGCGTGCTCGAAGCGCCGCTTCTCCGACGTCACGCCGGGCCAGCCCGACACCGTCTGGACCGTAGCCGGCGTGACCACGGACAACGGCATGCTCAGCACGTCGGAGGTCCAGGAAGGCGGCGACGGCTGGACCTGCCAACGAGCCCTGACCGCACGCAACAACGTCGTCATCGACATCGTGACCTGCGCCTACAGCCAGGTGGGTTCGCCGGCGACCGACATCGCCTCCCAGCTCGCCGCGAAAGTGGCTAAGCAGTAACCGATGCACCGAGGACTTCGACGGCCGACGGCCTTATTCGCCGCTTGCGTGGTGGCCGTCGCGGGCTGCACCCGGGCGGTCGACGGGACCGCGCTGGCCGCCGAACCCGTGCTCCGCACCCCCGCCAGCTCGTCGCCGAGCCCGGCGCCGCGCGCGATGCCGACTACCGTCCTGGAAGGCCTGCTGCTCAGCCAGGACCAGGTCGTCGCCCTGGTCGGCGGGACGAACGTGGCATTGGTCGGCACCGCCAACAGCACCTCGGACTCGTCGAAGATCATCGACGATCGCACCTGCCTGGGCCTCGGGTCGGTGGGAGACGTGACGGTGTACGCCAACAGCGGGTATGTCGCGATCCGCGGCAACCAGTTCAGCACCCCCAACGCCGTGCAGGCC
Source organism: Mycobacterium stomatepiae (assembly GCF_010731715.1). NCBI lineage: Bacteria > Bacillati > Actinomycetota > Actinomycetes > Mycobacteriales > Mycobacteriaceae > Mycobacterium > Mycobacterium stomatepiae. The sequence continues at coordinate 4,505,896 of NZ_AP022587.1, read as the reverse complement.
GACGTCACCCAACTCGTGACGTCGTTCATCACCGGAGGCGATGCCCAGGCGTTGCTGCAGCGTGCGCAGCAGGATTGGCAGCGATGTGCCCAACGGCGCTATGGATTTCACTCCTCGAACGGCAATCACAGCTACTTCTTCACACACGACTTGCGGGTCAGCGGCTCGCGCATGGAACTGTCGATGCGCCAGGAGGAAGACCCCCGGTGGGGCTGCTCGCACGCGATGGCCGTGCAGGATTCGGTCGTGGTCGAGGCCCGGGTCTGCCTGCTCAACAAGGACACCGATTCGGCGGCCAATAATCTCCTCGACCAAATCGTCGCCAAGGTTCCGCAATAAGCTGGGCGGGTGGCCGGTATCGACCTGAACGCCGACTTGGGTGAGGGCTTTGGCGTCTGGCGCCTGGGCAATGACGACGCCATGCTCGGAATCGTCACGAGCGCAAACGTCGCATGCGGTTTCCACGCGGGAGATCCCGCCGGCCTGCTGCGGGTGTGCCGGCTGGCTGCCGAGCGTGGCGTACGCATCGGAGCTCAGGTCGGCTATCGCGACCTGGCCGGCTTCGGCCGGCGCTTCATCGACATCGCCGCCGAGGATCTCGTCGCCGACGTCGTGTACCAGATCGGCGCGTTGCAGGCGATCGCGCACGCGGCCGGCTCGATGGTCTCCTACGTCAAACCCCATGGCGCGCTGTACAACACAATCGTGACCAATCACGACCAGGCCGCGGCCGTCGCATCGGCGGTCTATCTGGTGGACACCACGCTGCCGGTGCTGGGCATGGCGGGTTCGGCGTTCTTCGACGAGGCCGTGCGCGTCGGATTGCACACCGTCGCAGAGGCGTTCGCCGATCGTGCCTACCGGCCCGACGGCCAGCTGGTCTCCCGTAAGGAACCGGGCGCGGTGCTGGACGACCCGGCCGCGATCGCGCAGCGCGTGGCGGCCATGGTGTCGTCCGGACAGGTCACCGCGCTCGACGGCACCGAGATCTCGGTGAGTGTGGAATCGGTCTGCGTGCACGGCGATTCGCCCGGCGCGGTGCAGATCGCGACGGCGGTTCGCGACGAGCTCGAGGCTGCGAGGATCGACATCAGGCCGTTCTGCTGATGCGGTTCAAACTCGGTCACCCCGACATCGCGCGCTATTCGGATCGCTTCGACGCACCCGCCGCCGGAGCCGACGGCCTGTCGGCGACGTGGATGGGTGTGGCGACGCTGCTGATCGACGACGGCTCCTCGGCGCTGATGACCGACGGCTATTTCTCGCGACCCGGCCTGGCGCGGGTCGCGGCGGGCAAGCTGGCGCCGTCGGCGGTGCGCGTGGACGGTTGCCTGGCCCGCGCCAAGGTGTCGCGGCTGGCGGCCGTCATCCCGGTGCACACCCACATCGACCACGTCATGGATTCCGCACTCGTCGCCCACCGCACCGGCGCGCAGCTGGTCGGGGGCGAGTCGGCAGCCAACGTCGGGCGCGGACACGGCCTGCCGGAAGATCGCCTGACAGTCGCGGTGCCGGGCGAACCAATTCGGTTGGGCACCTTCGATGTAACGCTTGTTGAGTCGCATCATTGCCCGCCCGACCGGTTCCCAGGCGTGATCGACTCACCACTGGTGCCGCCGGTAAAGGCTTCGGCCTATCGCTGCGGCGAGTCGTGGTCGGCGCTGATCCACCACCTGCCCTCGGATCGGCGACTGCTGATTCAGGGCAGCGCCGGCTTCGTCAAGGGCACGCTGGCCGCCCACCGCGCCGATGCCGTCTATCTGTCGGTCGGCCAGCTGGGTTTGCAGCCGAGGTCCTACCTGATCGACTACTGGGCCGAGACCGTGCGAGCGGTGGGCGCGCGCCGGGTGATCCTGATCCACTGGGACGACTTCTTTCGCCCGCTATCAAAGCCGTTGCGGGCCTTGCCGTATGCGGGTGACGACCTGGACGTGTCCATCCGGGTGTTGGACGAGCTGGCCGCGCGCGACGGTGTCGCGCTGCATATGCCGACGGTGTGGCGGCGCGAAAACCCTTGGGCGGTCTAGGTCTTGGCTCTAACCGTTTCGCTGCTGCTGCTTGCCGTGGTCTTGGGGTTCGCCGTTGTGCGCCCGCGGGGCTGGCCGGAGGCGCTGGCAGCGGTGCCGGCCGCGCTCATAGTGGTTGCGATCGGCGCGATCTCGGTCCATCAGGCGGCCCAGCAGGTCTCCGGGCTGTCGGGGGTGGTCGCGTTCCTGGGCGCGGTGCTGGTGCTGGCCAAGCTGTGCGACGACGAGGGCCTGTTCGAGGCCGCGGGCGCGGCGATCGCACGAACACCACGCGGCTCGCACGGCCTGCTGCGCCACGTGTTCGTCATCGCCGCCGCCATCACCGCCGTGCTGAGCCTCGACGCGACCGTGGTGTTGCTGACGCCGGTGGTGCTGGCCGCCGTACGCCGGCTGCGAACTCCCCTGCGCCCCTATGCCTATGCCACGGCCCATCTCGCCAACGGCGCCTCGCTGCTGCTCCCCGTGTCCAACCTGACCAACCTGCTGGCGTTTCACGTCGCGAACGTCTCGTTCACCAAGTTCACCCTGATGATGGCGTTGCCGTGGCTGGCGACGGTCACCACGCTGTACCTGGTTTTCCGCGGCTTTTTCGCCCGGGATCTGCGCGCCGCCCCCAACCCCGAACAACTCGGGCCGGCGCCGCGGCCCCCGGTGTTCGTCTTGGTGGTCGTGGCTCTGACGCTGGCCGGGTTCGCGTTCTCCGAACCGTTGGGGATTGCCCCCGCATGGGTGGCGCTGGCCGGCTCCTCGGTGCTGGCGGTGCGCAGCCTGCGCCGCCGGCACACGACGGTGATGGAAATCCTGCGCTCGGCCCAGGTTTCGTTTCTGGTGTTCGTGCTGGCGCTGGGCGTGGTGGTGCAAGCAGTGACGCTGAACGGCATGGACCGGGTGATGTCCGCGGTGCTTCCGCACGGGTCGGGGCTGCCGGCGCTGCTTGCCGTCGCCGCGGTCGCCGCGCTGTTGGCCAACATCGTCAACAATCTGCCCGCGACGCTGGTGCTGTTACCGCTGGTCGCCCCCGCCGGACCGGTGGCGGTACTCGCTGTCCTGATCGGGGTCAACATCGGCCCCAACCTGACCTATGTCGGTTCGCTGTCAAACCTGTTGTGGCGGCGGGTGCTTCGCCAGCACAGCGTCGAAGCGGGCGTGGGTGAGTACACCCGCCTGGGGCTGTGCACCGTTCCGCCGGCCCTGACGATCGCGGTCGTCGCGCTGTGGGGGTCGGCGCGGCTGCTGGGCTTCTAATCGCGCCGAAGTTGTCAGCTTGGCCCGGCGCGTGGCCGTCTAACCGCGGTGATAGGCCGGCGGCAACGGCATGCCGAGGTCGGCCATCACGCCACGCAGCACGGTGGGATAGTCGGTGATGATACCGTCTACGCCGTAGCCGATTTGCTCGCGCATCGCCCGGGTGTCGTCGACGGTCCACGGAATAACCTTGAGCCCCAACGTATGTGCGTGATCGACAAACGGCCTGCCGGTGACGAGCTGGTATCGGGGGGAGACGATGTTCGCCCCCACCATCAGCGCGCCGATCGTCGCGTCGCCGACGACCGCGGCGTTGACGCCGGCCAGCCACGGCGAATCCGGCACCCAGGTCTCCTCGTTGTACAAGGCCACCAACGGAATCGACGGCTCGGCCTGGTGCACCATCGGCAGGGTACGCCAGTCGAAGCTCTGAATCTCGACGGAAGCGACCTTGCCCGCCGACCTGACGGCGGCCAGGATCACGTCGACGAACTGCTGGGGTTCGGCCGATCTGCCCGGCTGGTCGGCGTCCACCTTGGTTTCGATGTTGTAGCGCACCGCGGCGTGATGCGAGTCAGCGAGCGCGAAGACCTCCGGCAGGGTCGCTAACTTGTTGCCCCGCACCACTTCCGCCCGGGGAAACTCGTCCAGTAGGCGTCCGCAATCCAGGGTATGGATCTGCGCCAGGGTGAGCTCGTGCACCAGCTTTCCAACGTAAGGGTATTGCGGGTCGCCGGCGAACGCGGGTCCGGTGTCGACGCATTTCTGCGCGTCGATCATAGGGTCGTGCCACACTAGCGGCTGTGCGTCCTTGGTGATCACGATGTCGAGTTCGAGTGTGCTGACCCCGAGTTCGAGTGATTTGGCGAAGGCGCGCAGCGATTCCTCGGTGGTTTCACCCCGCCCGCCGCGATGGGCCTGAAGATCGAAGCCGGGTGCTTGCGCGCCGGACACCGGCGTTATCAGCAACGCGACGGCGGCCAGCACGGCGCCCAGGCGGACGAGCCGGCCGGGCAATTCGGTTAACTCCTGCGCTGACGCGCGATTTCAGCGAGTACCACCCCGGCCGCCACCGAGGCGTTCAGCGATTCGGCATGACCGGCCATCGGGATCGACACCACCTGCTCACAGTTCTGCCGCACCAACCGCGATAGGCCCTTGCCTTCGGATCCGACGACGACCACGATGGGGTCGGTGCCGTCCAGGTCGTCGACGGCGGTGTCGCCATCGGCGTCCAGCCCGACCACCCGCACCCCGCGGTCGGCCCAATTCTTCAGTGTCCTGGTGAGATTGGTCGCCCTTGCCACGGGGATGCGGGCCGCCGCGCCCGCGCTGGTGCGCCAGGCGACCGCCGTCACCGAGGCCGAACGGCGTTGCGGTATCAGGACGCCATGACCGCCGAAGGCCGCGACCGAGCGAACGATCGCACCGAGGTTGCGGGGATCGGAGATATTGTCCAGCGCGACCAGCAGCGCGGGCGGCGAGTGCAATGTGGTGGCCAGGAGGTCGTCGGGGTGGGCGTAGTTGTACGGGGGCACCTGCAGCGCGATGCCCTGGTGTAGATGGTTGGCGGTCATCTTGTCCAGGTCGGTCCGAGGCACTTCGAGGATCGCGATCCCTAAATCGGCTGCCCGAGCCACGGATTCGGTCACGCGCTCATCGGCTTCGGTGCCCAGCGCGACGTACAGCGCGGTCGCGGGAACCCCGGCGCGCAGGCATTCCACCACCGGATTGCGACCGAGCACCGTTTCGGTTTCGTCGGTGCGCTTGGCCGGCCGGCGTGGTTGCGTCTGGACGGCGCGCTTGGCAGCGGGATGGTTGGGGCGCATGTGCGCGGGCGGCGTGGGGCCGCGGCCCTCCAGCCCCCGTCGCCGCTGGCCACCCGAGCCTACCGTCGGGGCTTTCTTGCTGCCGGCCTTCCGTATCGCCCCCTGGCGCCGCGAGTTGCCGGCCATCTACTTGGCCGTCACTTCTCTGGACCGCCCTGCAGTTCCCACTGCGGCCCGTCGGCGGTGTCGGTGACCTCAATACCGGCCTGTTTCAACCTGTCCCGGATCTGGTCTGCGAGAGCCCAATTGCGCTCCTCGCGGGCCCGCTTGCGACTTTCCAGCTCGGACTGGACCAGCACGTCGACGGCCGCCAGCGCCGCGGACGTCTCGTCGCGCGATTCCCAGCGTTCGTCGAGCGGGTCGCAGCCCAGGATCCCCATCATCGCGCGGATCGCGCCGGCGTTCTGCAGGGCGCCTTCGTGGTCGCCGGCGTCGAGCGCCCGGTTGCCTTCGGCGCGGGCGTGGTGGATCTCGGACAACGCGATCGGGACCGCGAGGTCGTCGTCGAGCGCGGCGGCGAATCGCTGCGTCCATTCACCGGGGACGACGCCGCCGACCCGGACCCGCACGCGATGCAGGAATTCCTCAACTCCCACATAGGCTTTCACCGCATCTTCCAGCGCGGTGCCGGAGAATTCGAGCATCGAGCGATAGTGGGCGCTGCCCAGGTAGTAACGCAGTTCCGGCGGGCGCACCCGCTGCAGCATCGCCGGGATCGACAAGACGTTGCCCAGCGACTTGCTCATCTTCTCGCCGCCCATGGTCACCCAGCCGTTGTGCAGCCAGTAGCGGGCGAAGCGATCTCCGGCCGCACGACTCTGGGCGATCTCGTTCTCATGATGCGGGAACACTAAATCCATTCCACCGCAATGGATATCGAATTCCGTACCCAGATAGGTTCGGGCCATTGCCGAGCATTCCAGGTGCCAGCCCGGGCGTCCGCGGCCCCACGGCGAGGGCCACGAAGGCTCGCCGGGCTTTTCGCCCTTCCAGAGCGTGAAGTCGCGCTGGTCGCGCTTGCCGGTCCCCGCGCCTTCGCCCTGGTGGACGTCGTCGATCTTGTGCCCGGACAGCTGCCCGTACTCGGGATAACTGAGCACGTCGAAGTAGACGTCCCCGCCGGCGGCATACGCGTGACCACTTTCGATCAGGCGGTCCATTAACTCGACCATCTGGGTGATGTGCCCGGTCGCGCGTGGCTCCGCCGACGGCGGCAAGACGTCCAGGGCGTCGTAGGCGGCGGTGAACGCGCGCTCGTAGGTGGCCGCCCACTCCCACCATGGCCGACAGGCCGCGGCGGCCTTGGCCAGGATCTTGTCCTCGATATCGGTCACGTTGCGGATGAATGCGACGTCGTAACCACGCGCCATCAGCCAGCGGCGCAGGATGTCGAAAGCCACGCCGCTGCGGACGTGCCCGATGTGCGGCAGGCCCTGAACGGTGGCGCCGCACAGGTAGATGGAGACGTGCCCCTCGCGTAGCGGAACGAAATCTCGCACAGCGCCGGCTGCGGTGTCATGCAGCCGCATGAGGGGGCGATCGGTCACGACGTGCCAGCTTACCTGCTACTTCGGATCGGCCGACCGCAGCTCGCGGGGCTATCCGTGCACGATAACGAGGGCTGTCGCGATCGCGGCCAAACCCTCACCTCGCCCAGTCAGGCCCAGCCCGTCGGTGGTGGTCGCCGAGACCGATACCGGGGCTCCGACCAGGTCCGACAGCACCTGCTGCGCCTCGGCGCGGCGCGGGCCGACCTTCGGCCGGTTACCGATCACTTGCACGGCGGCGTTTCCGACCCGAAAGCCGTGCTCCGAGAGCAACTCCAGGACGTGGCGCAGCATGTCGGCCCCACTGACGCCCACCCACCGCGGATCGTCGACGCCGAACACGGCGCCGATGTCGCCGAGCCCGGCCGCCGACAACAGCGCGTCACACAACGCGTGCGCGGCTACGTCGCCGTCGGAGTGGCCGGCGCAGCCGTCGGCGTCGGGAAACAACAGACCCAGCAACCAGCACGGCCGCCCGGGTTCGATCGGATGTACGTCGGTACCCAGCCCGACCCTTGGCACCCGCAGCGACTCGGTCACCGGCGCACAATCGCCTGGGCCAGCAGCAGATCCAACTGGGTGGTGATCTTGAAGGCCGATGGATCGCCGTCGACCACCTGAACCTGGCCGCCGACGTGCTCGACCAGGGAGGCGTCGTCGGTAACAACGGCGCCGGCCGCGCGCTGATACGCACGCAATAACAGGTCGGCGGCGAACCCCTGCGGGGTCTGTACCGCCCGCAACCCGGCCCGTTCCGGCGTGCCCAGCACCACGCCGTTGGCATCCACGGCCTTGATGGTGTCATGCAGCGGCAACGCGGGCACCACGGCGCCGTGCCCGTCGCGCAACGCGCCGACCACCCGCACGATCAGCTCCGGCGGCGTCAACGCGCGGGCGGCGTCGTGCACCAGCACGAAATGCGGTTCTCCGGGCAGGGCGTACAAGGCCAGACGCACCGATTCGGTGCGCCCGGCACCCCCGGCCACGACGGTTGCCCGGTGGTCTAGGACTTGCTTGGCTTGGTCGATACGATCGGCGGGTACCGCCGCCACGACATGATCAACGACTCCCGAATTCAACAGACCCGCGACGGCCCATTCCAGCAGCGTGCGCCCATCGAGTTCACAAAATGCTTTGGGGACACCGGCACGCAGCCGCTCCCCCAACCCGGCGGCCGGGACCACTGCGACAACTGTGCCCCCGACCACTGAGCTCAGGGCCTTCAGGAAGCTGCGGCCAGAACCTCGTCGAGGATGGTTTCCGCTTTGGCGTCGTCGGTGCTCTCGGCGAGCGCCAATTCACCGACCAGAATCTGGCGGGCCTTGGCCAGCATGCGCTTTTCGCCCGCGGACAGGCCGCGTTCCTGATCGCGACGCCAAAGGTCGCGGACAACTTCGGCAACCTTGTTGACGTCACCGGAAGCAAGCTTTTCGAGGTTGGCCTTGTAGCGGCGCGACCAGTTGGTGGGCTCTTCCGTGTGGGGAGCGCGCAGCACCTGGAAAACCTTGTCAAGGCCCTCTTGTCCGACGACGTCGCGGACGCCGACATACTCGGCGTTCTCGGCGGGAACTCGAACGGTCAGGTCACCCTGCGCAACTTTCAAGACGAGATACTCTTTTTGCTCCCCTTTGATGGTGCGGGTTTCGATCGCCTCGACTAACGCAGCACCGTGGTGTGGATAAACAACGGTGTCGCCGACCTTGAAGATCATCAGATTCGAGCCCCTTTCGTTACTTCAGTCTAACACGGCTGCCCAACACACGCGAAGCAACAGCGCAGGTCAGGGGCACAACGCGCGCTGAATAGGGGTTGACAGACGGACGAAGACGTGCAATGGAACACGTTATCAACGCCTGCTCGCGCCCACGACGGTGCCCCGCCAGCGTCGCTGCGGTGCTGGTCTTGCTACCTGCGCTACCACTTAAACCTCGTTCCTACTACTGTGCATAGTTGCACGCGTCATCCGTGCCGCGACTTGCTCTGAATAGCCAGACCGAGCCCAGGAGGCATCGAGTGAACCGCTTCAAGACCAGCCTCGCGGTCGACCTTCGCGCCCGAATCGTCCTCGTCGGCCTGGCCGCCCTGCTCGCTGCCGTGCTCACCGGCTGCGGAGCCGGGCAGATCTCGCAGATGGCCACCCAGGAGCCTGCCGTCAATGGCAACAAGGTGACGTTCAACAACGTGGCGCTGCGCGATGTCCGCATCCAGGCGGTGCAGACCGGCGACTACCTGCACCCGGGCAAGAACGTCGACCTGGTGCTGGTGGCCGTGAATCAGTCCCCGGACGTCGAGGACCGGCTGCTCGGCATCACCAGTGACATCGGCACCGTGACGGTGACCGGCGACTCGCGCCTGCCCGCCAGCGGCATGCTGTTCATCGGTACGCCGGAAGGCCAGAAGGTGGCGCCGGGCCCACTCAACCCCAACAGCGCGGCCAAGGCAACCGTCAGCCTGGCCAAGCCGATCTCCAACGGCCTCGCCTACAACTTCACCTTCACCTTCGAGAAGGCCGGCCAGGGCAGCGTGGAGGTGCCGATTTCGGCCGGGATGGCTCCGTCGGAGGGCTAACCGCCCGTGTCATGGCGGGGGCTTGTCGCCCCTGCCGGATACCGTCATGACGTGGCAAATGCGCGCTCGCAATACCGTTGCTCGGAGTGCCATCACGTCACCGCCAAATGGGTGGGCCGCTGCGGAGAATGCGGCACCTGGGGCACCGTCGACGAGGTGGCCGTGCTCAGAACGGTCGGCGGCCGTCGTTCGGTAGGCGGGGCGTCTCGTGCCGTCCCGATCAGCTCCATCGAACCGAACGCCAGCCAGCACCGGGCGACGGGCATCGACGAGCTCGACCGCGTACTCGGCGGCGGCGTGGTGCCGGGCTCGGTGACGCTGCTGGCCGGTGATCCCGGCGTCGGGAAGTCGACGTTGCTGCTCAAGGTCGCCCACCTGTGGGCGCAGTCCGGGCGGCGCGCGCTCTACATCTCCGGCGAAGAGTCCGCGGGCCAGATCCGGCTGCGCGCGGACCGCATCGACTGCGGCTCGGACGAGCTCTACCTGGCCGCCGAATCCGACGTGCACACCGTGCTCGAACACATCGCGACGGTCAATCCCGCGTTGGTGATCGTCGACTCGGTGCAAACGATGTCCACCACCGAGTCCGACGGTGTCGCCGGCGGGGTGACGCAGGTACGCGCGGTGACGGCCGCGCTGACGGCCGCGGCCAAGGCCAACGGCGTGGCGCTGATCCTGGTCGGCCACGTCACCAAGGACGGCGCGATTGCCGGACCGCGCTCGCTGGAACACCTCGTCGACGTCGTGCTGCATTTCGAGGGCGACCGCAACGGGTCGCTGCGGATGGTTCGCGGCATCAAGAACCGCTTCGGCGGGGCCGACGAAGTCGGGTGCTTCATGTTGCACGACAACGGAATCGAAGGGGTTTCCGACCCGTCCAACCTGTTCTTGGATCAGCGGCCGGCCCCGGTGCCCGGCACCGCGATCACGGTCGCACTGGACGGCAAACGGCCGCTGATCGGCGAAGTGCAGGCGCTGCTGGCCACGCCGAACGCCGGCTCACCGCGCCGCGCCGTCAGCGGGATCGACCACTCTCGCGCGGCGATGATCACGGCCGTGCTGGAGAAGCACGCCAAGCTGCCGCTGGCCTCAAACGACATCTACCTGTCCACCGTGGGCGGCATGCGGTTGACGGATCCGTCCTCGGACCTGGCCGTCGGCATCGCGCTGGCTTCGGCGCTGGCCGATCTGCCGCTGCCCACTACCGCGGTGATGATCGGCGAGGTCGGTCTGGCCGGCGATCTGCGCCGAGTGAGCGGCATGGACCGGCGGCTGGCCGAAGCCGCGCGGCAGGGGTTCAGCGTCGCCCTGATCCCGACCGGGTGCAAGGCCGTTCCACCCGGCATGCGGGCGCTGGTTGCACCCAACATCGGCGCGGCTCTCGAGCACATGATCGACATCGCCGACCACCGCCGTGGTCGGCCCGTTCGCCTCGAACGGCTGCACATTGCTACGCGGAACGGCGTTGGCGTAGCAGAATGACACGCTGTGACGCGTCCGACGCTGCGTGAAACCATCGCCCGCCTGGCACCTGGCACCGGGCTCCGGGACGGCCTGGAGCGCATTCTGCGCGGCCGTACCGGTGCGCTGATCGTGCTCGGCAACGACGAGAACGTCGAGGCCATCTGTGACGGCGGCTTCGCCCTCGACGTGCGGTACGCCCCGACCCGGCTGCGCGAACTGGCCAAGATGGACGGCGCCGTCGTGCTCTCCACCGACGCCAGCCGCATCGTGCGGGCCAACGTCCAGTTGGTTCCCGATCCGTCGATTCCCACCGACGAGTCGGGCACCCGGCACCGCTCGGCCGAACGCGCCGCGATCCAGACCGGCCATCCGGTGATCTCGGTCAGCCATTCGATGAACATCGTCACCGTCTACGTCGGCGGGGAGCGCCACGTGCTGGCCGATTCCGCGACCATCCTGTCGCGAGCGAACCAGGCCATCGCGACGCTGGAGCGCTACAAGACCCGCCTCGACGAGGTCAGCAGGCTGCTCTCCCGGGCTGAGATCGAGGACTTCGTCACGCTGCGCGACGTGATGACCGTGGTGCAGCGGCTCGAGCTGGTACGGCGAATCGGGCTGGTGATCGACTACGACGTCGTCGAGCTGGGCACCGACGGTCGTCAGCTGCGACTACAGCTCGAGGAGCTGCTGGGCGGCAACGACATCGCCCGGGAACTGATCGTGCGCGACTACCACGCCAGCCCCGAGCCGCTCTCCGATGTGCAGATGACCGCGACCCTCGACGAGCTCGACGCTCTTTCGGATACTGAGCTGCTCGAAATCACGGTTCTGGCAAAGGTTTTCGGGTATCCGACGACGACGGAGGCTCAGGATTCGGCGCTGAGCCCGCGTGGCTACCGCGCGATGGCCGATATCCCGCGGCTGCAGTTCGCCCACGTGGATCTGCTGGTGCGCAGCTTCGGAACGCTGCAGGGTCTCCTGGCCGCCAGCGCCAACGACCTGCAATCGGTCGACGGCATCGGCGTGATGTGGGCCCGCCATGTGCGGGAAGGGCTCTCGCAACTAGCGGAGTCGACGATCGCCGACCCGCTCAACTAACCGACGAGCTACCCCGCGGGCGAGGGACCGGGAGCGCCCGGCGGTGCTTCCGGCTGCGGTACCGCCGGCTGACCCGGCACTGGACCCGGCGGGGGCGGCGGCTGGCTCAGGATGAACGGAACCGCAAGCGAGCGCAGGTTGCCCAGCTGTACGACGAGGTTGTAGGTGCCCGGTCCGATGGCCGGCCGCGGCAGCGGGCAGTGCGGCGAGGAACCCATCCCGGTCCACGTCACCGCCGTCGTCACCTGTTCGCCGGGCGTGAAGGTCTTCACCAGCGTCTCGTTGGACGGCGCGCAGTCGAGGTTGGACCACAGCCGCTTGTTGTCCAGCGAGTAGACGTAGGCGGCCAGCACGGCGGCGCCGACGTCGCGCTTGCAGGCCACCAGCCCGATGTTGGTGACGACCATGGTGAACTTCGGCTGGTCACCGATGAAGTACTGGGGAGCGTTGGTCAGCCCCTTGACGGCCAGCGTCGAATCGGGGCAGTCGTCGCCCTCCTTGAGCACCGGCGGCGGCTGAACCGCTGCGGTCGGCGTCGGGGCCTCAGGGTTCTGACCTTGCGGAGCCGGCACCGGAGTGACGCCTTCCGGCCCCGGTGCGGCCGGCGCTTGCGGCGGGAGTGCCGCCGGCGTGCTTTGGCCCGGTCCGGGCTTGTTGACGCTGGCGGGTTTGGCGCCCGCACTGTTGCCCGTAAGGGCGATGACAACGGCGACAGCGATGCCGATCACGACGACCGCGATCCCCAGGGCCAGCCCCCTGCGCCGCCAATAGATCTCCGTGGGTAGCGGGCCACGCGGTTCCAGATCCAGCACGGTCACACCATAATCCCAGGTCACACCGATTTGTTCGACCCGGCTCGGCGTGTCGCGATGTTAGCTGGCCTTCGAACGTGTTAGTCGCGCGAGAGGAAAACGGCCTTACTCGCCGATGTCGCCGATGTGGTCGACCAACGCCGCGCGCCCGTCGGCGAGGTGATAGGTGACCCCGGCAAGTGCCAGCGTCCCCGCCGCTACCCGCTCGGCAATCGCCGCGGAACGCGACGTGAGCTGCGCCAACGTCTCGCTTACGTGCCGCGCCTCGAACTCGTCGACCCGGCTGAGCCCGTCGCGGCGGCCGATCAGGATCGACGGCGCGACGCGCTCGACCACGTCGCGCACGAAGCCCGCCGGTATCGCACCGTCGTCGACCGCGCCGATGGCGGCCTTGACGGCCCCGCAGCTGTCATGACCTAGGACGACGATCAGCGGAACGTCGAGGACCGCCACCCCGAATTCGATGGATCCGAGCACGGCCGAGTCGATCACCTGCCCGGCGGTGCGGACCACGAACATGTCGCCCAAACCCTGGTCGAAGATGAGTTCCGCGGCGACCCGGCTATCGGAACAACCGAACACAACCGCCGTGGGTTTTTGACCCGCGGCCAGGCTGGCGCGGTGTTCGACGCTCTGGCTCGGGTGCGCAGGCTGGCCGGCGACGAATCGCTCGTTACCCTCTTTGAGTGCTTTCCATGCGGATTGCGGATTGGTGTTGGGCATGGCACACATTCTGGCGTGCCGCGGGCGCCGATGACTAGTCCAGAGCAAATCCCGGCGGGTGAACTTCTGGCATGGTACGAGTGCTCGCGCCGCAACCTGCCCTGGCGGGAACCGGGTGTGGACGCGTGGCAGATTCTGGTCAGCGAATTCATGCTGCAGCAGACGCCGGTGGCTCGGGTGCTGCCGATCTGGACGGAATGGGTGCGACGCTGGCCCACCCCGTCGGCCACCGCCGCGGCCAGCGCGGCCGACGTGCTGCGGGCATGGGGCAAGCTGGGTTACCCGAGACGGGCCAAGCGATTGCACGAGTGCGCCATCGTCATTGCGCGCGATCATGGCGACGTCGTACCCGATGACGTCGAAACCCTGTTGGAATTGCCGGGTATCGGCACCTACACCGCACGAGCCGTGGCGTGTTTCGCCTACCGCAAGCGGGTGCCGGTGGTGGACACCAATGTGCGACGGGTGGTGGCTCGCGCCGTACACGGCCTGGCCGACGCGGGTCCACCGTCGGCGACGCGTGACCTTGCCGACGTGTCGGCGCTGCTGCCGAAAGACGATACGGCGCCCCAATTTTCGGTGGCTCTGATGGAACTGGGCGCCACAGTGTGCATCGCACGAACGCCCCGCTGCGGGTTGTGCCCGCTCGAACACTGCGCGTGGCGGCAGGCCGGCTTTCCGCCTGCCGAGGGACCGGCCCGACGCGTACAGACGTACGCCGGGACGGATCGCCAGGTGCGGGGGCTGTTATTGGATGTCTTGCGCGCCAAGGATTCTCCGGTCACCCGGGCAGAGCTGGATGTGGCGTGGCTGACCGATACCGCGCAGCGGGACCGGGCGCTGTATTCGCTGCTGACCGACGGCCTGGTAACACAGACGCGGGACGGGCTATTCGGGCTAGCCGGCGAGGAATAGCTCGACGGCCTGACGGTAGACCTGCGGCGCCTCGTCGTGTATCAGGTGACCGGCTTCGGGGACCGCCAGATATGTTGCACCCGAATACTTTCCAGCCATGTCGCGCATCTGGCCCGGCGGAGTGACGGAGTTGCCGGCTTCGAGCAACAGCGCCGGCGCCTGGACCGCCAGCCATTGCTCCCAGTAGTCTCGGGTGCCCCACTGCGCGGCGATCTCGATCCATCGCGAGGTCTGGCCGTGTAACCGCCAACCGGTCTCGGTGCGGTCGAAGGCCTCCAGGAAGTACTGACCGGCGATGGGCCCGAATTCGTCGAAAACCTGCTGTGCAGTGTCGAATTCGACCGGAAGCGCGTGCAGCCACGGCTCCCATGGACCGGTGGTGCGGCCGCGGAAGTCCGGCGCCATGTCCTCGAGCACCAGCGACGAAACCAGTTCGGGATGCTGGGCGGCCAGACACCAGGAGTGCAGGGCCCCCATCGAATGCCCCACCAGCCGGGCCGGCGTCCCCAATGTGGTTACCGCGTCGGCGAGATCGGCCACGAAGCGTTCGGTGCTGATCGGGTGTGGGTCCTCGACGTCGCGGCCCCGGTGCCACGGCGCGTCGTAGGTGTAGACGGTGCCCAACCTCCGCAGCCACGGCAGCTGGCGCGTCCAGGTGGTGCCGCGGCCCATCAGGCCGTGCACCAACACCAACGGCTCTCCTAGCCCGCCCTGGCAAGTCAACAGATCGGTGGGCATAGCACCATCTTGCGTGTCCCGCCCAGCAGCAGAACAAGGCAGGGGGCGGAGTAGCCTAGCGAACATGCCGCCAGTGGTGAAGATCAACGCAATTGAAGTACCCGCCGACGCTGGCCCTGAGCTGGAAAAGCGGTTCGCCCACCGCGCGCATGCGGTGGACAACCAGCCCGGCTTCCTGGGCTTTCAGCTGCTGCGCCCGGTGAAGGGTGAGAACCGCTACTTCGTCGTGACACACTGGGAGTCCGATGAAGCGTTCCAGGCGTGGGCAAGTGGGCCCGCCGTCGAAGCTCATGCCGGTCAGCGAGCCAACCCGGTGGCGACCGGCGCGTCGCTGCTGGAATTCGAGGTTGTCCTGGACGTTGCGGGGAGCAAGCCGACTGAATAGGCGATACCCCACGCGACAGCGCGTGCTGGCCGTAACCGCGGCCGCCGCACTGGTCGCGAGCCTGGCCCCGGCTTGTTCGTCGTCGCCGGCACCGCAGGCGAATGCGGCCAACCCGGGGCGGGCGATCGACACGCGTACGCCTCCCGGGCTGCGGGCGCAGCAGACCGTGGACATGCTCAACTCCGACTGGCCGATCGGCCCGATCGGAGTGGCCACGCTTGCCGCGCCGAACGAGGTGGACTCGGTCGAGAAGACCATGGAAGAACTCTGGTGGGATCGCCCGTTCACCCTGGACGGCGTGGACATCAGCGCCAGTGTCGCCACGCTGCACCTCACCTCGTCCTACGGCGCGCGACAAGACATCCGGATACACACCGACGACCTCGGCCGGGTCGACCGATTCGAACTCGACACGATGGCGCCGACGATCACCTCGTGGCATGACATCGACGCGACGCTGAGCAAGACCGGTGCGCGGTACTCTTATCAGGTCGCCAAGGTCGATGAGGGCCACTGCGACCCGGTGATGGGCACCAACACCAGCGAATCCTTGCCGCTGGCATCGATTTTCAAGTTGTACGTGTTGCACGCCCTGGCGGGAGCGGTCAAGAACCATACGGTGTCCTGGGACGACCAGCTGACGGTCACCGACAAGAGCAAGGCAGTAGGGTCTTCGGGCCTGGGACTCGCTGTCGGCGACCATGTTTCGGTGCGGAATGCCGCCGCCAAGATGATCGCCAATAGCGACAACATGGCCACCGACCTGTTGATCGAAAGAATGGGCACGCACGCCATCGAATCCGCACTCGCCACCGCCGGCCATCACGATCCGGCCAGCATGACTCCGTTCCCCACGATGTACGAGCTGTTCTCGATCGGCTGGGGTGATCCGGACCTGCGCAGCCAGTGGCAGCACGCAACCCCGCAGGTGCGCGCCCAGCTGCTGGCGCAGGCGAATTCCGCTCCCTACCAACCAGATCCGCAACGCGCCCACAGCCCGGCCTCGGCTTTCGGGGCGGAGTGGTATGGCAGCGCCGAGGACATCTGCCGGGTGCACGCGGCTCTGCAGGCCGACGCGGTCGGCGAGGCCGCACCCGTCAAGCAGATACTGTCGGCCGTGTCGGGCATCCAGCTGGACCGTAACGTTTGGCCGTACGTCGGCGCGAAAGCCGGTGGGCTGCCAGGCGATCTGACCTTCAGCTGGTACGCCGTCGACAAGACGCAGCAACCATGGGTGGTCAGCTTTCAGCTGAACTGGCCCCGCGACCACGGGCCCAAGGTGACGGGGTGGATGCTGGGAGTGGCCAAGAAGACTTTTGGGCTCGTCGCGCCGCAGTAGTCACGGCAGCCGCAGCAGTCACGGCAGCCGCAATAGTCACGGCAGCCGCAGCGTCCAGCAGTCGTTGCGGTGGTGCAGCGTCGTCAGGGCGACCGGCGCAATGTCGATGCGCCAGAATGACTTCGGTGGGATGTCGAGGGCCAGCAGAATCGCCGCCCGGATGACGGCCGGGTTCGTCACCGCCACGGTTCGCGACGACCCGTCGATCAATGTCTCCAGCCACGCGGACACCCGCTCGACCAGGTCGAGGATGGACTCGCCGCCGTGCGGCGCCGCGGCCGGATCGGTCAGCCACACCTCGACTTCGGCCGCGGGCACGTCCGCCAGTGCCTGCCCGCGCCAACGCCCGCAGTCCAGGTCGGCCAGCCGCGGCTCGGTGGTGGCATCCAGACCCAGCAGCCGCGCGGTTTGACGGGC
Source organism: Mycobacterium stomatepiae (assembly GCF_010731715.1). NCBI lineage: Bacteria > Bacillati > Actinomycetota > Actinomycetes > Mycobacteriales > Mycobacteriaceae > Mycobacterium > Mycobacterium stomatepiae. The sequence continues at coordinate 4,488,789 of NZ_AP022587.1, read as the reverse complement.
GCGCTGCTCGGGTCCGACAAGGTGCCCCGCGTCGCGAATATCAAGGCCCGCAGCGCCTTCAGCCTGTCGACGGCCCGCGTCGTTGAGCGGCTCGTCGGCCGGAAAGCGTACGGCTACCATCGCATCGGTCATCGCGTGCGACACCAGGGTGAGCCGGACGACCTGCGTCACGCCGCGATGCTCGATACCCGTCCGCTCTCGGCGCGCTCGCCCAGCAACCGGCCGGCCAGGGTCGCGAAGACCAGGCCGATGGTCACCCAGAGCAACAGCTGCGTGCCCAGCGACAGCACCCGGAATTCGTAGAGGACATCGGCGGGAAAGCCGGGATAGATGATCGCGCCCGAGGCGTCGCGCAGCGGTTCGGGCGTCTCGTCCACCGTCGGCAGCATCATCATCACCACCGCGACGGCCACCAGATAGGCCCCGGCGGCGAGCAGCCGCGAATTCCATGCGCCGAACCGGTCGGTGAGCCGTCGGCCCAGCCATACCGCCGCGATCGCCAGCGCCACCGACGCCAGCACCATCGCCAAATACCAACCGGTGCGCATACCGATCGTGTCGGACTGGCCGACGGCCGGTGGGTTCGGCGGGTATTTCACGAACGGAACCAGGTACACTGCCACGAAGGCTCCGGACGCCAGTAACAGCGAAAGCTGTCGTGGCGCAGGGTTTTCTGCACGCCCGGCCGCGCGCGCATACACGACGCAGAACAGCACCGCGAACAGGGCGCCCATCGCGAGGCCGAAGATCAGCACACCAAAACCCAGTCCGGGGTTGGCCTGCACTCCGCGGGTGAACAGCTCAACGCCGTGCTCGTGCACACCGTGCGCATTCTCGGCGTCGGTTCGACCGTCCTCAAATTCGATCGCGCGGGCAATGACGGGTTCGGCACACAGGCGGGCGAAGACGAATGCCAGCACGGCGCCGATTGCGCCCGCCAGCAACCCGCGTCCGATTAGACGCTTCTCCACGCCGGATCAGTGGCAGGGGAAGCCGAGGAGGTGACGCGCGTCGTGCACGAATTCGTGTACATGCGTGTCGGTGCCGAACACCGACACGGCGCCCTGATCGATGCCGACGAAGTAGATCGCCAACAAAGACAGGAAAGCGGTTGCTGCCAACCAGAGCGCGGCGCTTGCGGCCGACAAATCAATCGCGCGAGCGCCGGTCGTCTCGGTACTGGACATTGTTTGTCTCCTTCTGGGAATGACGCGTCCCACCTCGGGTGACGGGTTCCGGGTCTGACTTTCTACAGTGGCGCGACCGTTCTGGAATTTCACCAGATTCCATTGCCCATCGAAAAAACTGTTAACGATCGTCAGTCTAAACGGACGCGGCGACGGCACAAACAATTACTGCTGCGCGGGGCCGCCACCGTAGCCGAGCTGGCTGGCCGTGTACTTCGCCCCATCCGTGACCGGCACCGCCTCCACCGCCGTGCCGTAGGCGCAGATCTCCGTCCAGACGTCGCCGATTTCGGTGGTGTCGAATCGCATCGCGACGATCGCGTTGCCGCCGCGGTTGCGCGCCTCGGAGATCAGCCGGCCCATCGCCTCGTTGCGGCTCTCGGCCAGATTCTTGGTCATGCCGGCCAGCTCCCCGCCGAACATCGCCTTGAAGCCGGCGCCCATCTGGGCGAACGCATTTCGCGATCGAACGGTCAGTCCGAACACTTCGCCGCAGACGCGCCGAATTTCCCAGCCCGGAAGGTCATTGGTGGTGACGATCAGCACAGGCAAGCCCCTTAGCCCTCAGCACAGCAAAACGGGTGGTTAGTCCGGTCAGAGACTAACCACCCGTTTGCTGTAGTGCTACTGGTTGTCGGGTGCGGCGTGCGCTCCGGCTTTCTGCAGCTCCGGCTCGGCCGGCGGCTTGCGCGTTCCGGTGAACGTGAAGACCGCGTCCTCGCCGGTGCCTTCGCCGTCCCAGTTGTCCACGTCGACGGTGACAACCTGTCCAGGCCCGACCTCGTCGAAGAGGATCTTCTCCGAGAGCTGGTCCTCGATCTCGCGCTGGATGGTGCGCCGCAGCGGGCGAGCACCCAGCACCGGGTCGAAGCCGCGCTTGGCGAGCAGCGACTTGGCCTTGTCGGTCAGCTCCAGAGCCATGTCCTTGCTCTTGAGCTGGGTGGCGACCCGGCCGATCATCAGGTCGACCATCTGGATGATCTCGTCGCGAGTCAGCTGGTGGAAGACGATGATGTCGTCGATGCGGTTCAGGAACTCCGGGCGGAAGTGCTTCTTCAGCTCGTCGTTGACCTTCTGCTTCATCCGCTCGTAGTCGTTCTCACCGCCGCCCTGGGTGAAGCCCAGGCCGATCGGCTTGCTGATGTCCGACGTTCCGAGGTTCGAGGTGAAGATCAGCACGGTGTTCTTGAAGTCGACCGTGCGACCCTGCCCGTCGGTGAGCCGACCATCCTCGAGAACCTGCAACAGGCTGTTGTAGATCTCCTGGTGTGCCTTCTCGATCTCGTCGAACAGCACCACGGAGAACGGCTTGCGGCGCACCTTCTCGGTGAGCTGACCGCCCTCTTCGTAGCCCACGTATCCCGGTGGGGCGCCGAACAACCGAGACGCGGTGAACCGGTCGTGGAACTCGCCCATGTCGATCTGGATAAGCGCGTCGTCGTCGCCGAACAGGAAGTTGGCCAGCGCCTTGGACAGCTCGGTCTTACCGACACCGGACGGGCCGGCGAAGATGAACGAGCCGGACGGGCGCTTGGGGTCCTTCAACCCCGCGCGGGTGCGACGGATCGCCTTGGAGACGGCCTTGACCGCGTCCACCTGGCCGATGATCCGCTTGTGCAGCTCGTCCTCCATGCGCAGCAACCGAGTGGTCTCCGCTTCGGTGAGCTTGAACACCGGGATGCCGGTCCAGTTACCCAGCACCTCGGCGATCTGCTCGTCGTCGACCTCGGCGACCACGTCGAGATCGCCTGAGCGCCACTGCTTTTCACGCTCGGTCCGCTGGGCTACCAGCTGCTTTTCCCGGTCCCGCAGGCTTGCGGCCTTCTCGAAGTCCTGCGCGTCGATCGCCGATTCCTTCTCCCGGCGCGCGTCGGCGATCTTCTCGTCGAACTCCCGCAGGTCTGGCGGCGCGGTCATCCGGCGGATGCGCATACGGGCGCCCGCCTCGTCGATCAGGTCGATCGCCTTGTCCGGCAGGAACCGGTCGTTGATGTAGCGGTCGGCCAGGGTAGCGGCGGCGACCATCGCAGAATCGGTGATCGAAACCCGGTGGTGCGCCTCGTACCGGTCGCGCAGGCCCTTGAGGATCTCGATGGTGTGCTCCACCGTCGGCTCTCCCACCTGCACCGGCTGGAAGCGGCGCTCCAGCGCGGCGTCCTTCTCGATGTACTTGCGGTACTCGTCGAGCGTCGTGGCGCCGATGGTCTGCAGCTCACCGCGGGCCAGCTTCGGCTTCAGGATGCTGGCGGCGTCGATCGCGCCCTCGGCGGCACCCGCCCCGACCAGGGTGTGCAGCTCATCGATGAACAGGATGATGTCGCCGCGGGTGTTGATCTCCTTGAGCACCTTCTTCAGGCGCTCTTCGAAGTCACCGCGATAGCGGCTGCCCGCGACCAGCGATCCGAGGTCGAGCGTGTAGAGCTGCTTGTCCTTTAGCGTCTCGGGCACCTCGCCGTGCACGATCGCCTGCGCCAGGCCCTCGACCACGGCGGTCTTGCCGACGCCGGGCTCGCCGATCAGCACCGGGTTGTTCTTGGTGCGCCGGCTCAGCACCTGCATCACCCGCTCGATTTCCTTCTCGCGGCCGATGACGGGGTCCAGCTTGCCTTCCATCGCGGCGGCCGTCAGGTTGCGCCCGAACTGGTCGAGCACCAACGACGTCGACGGGCTGCCGGACTCGCCGCCGCGGCCGCCGGTCCCGGCCTCCGCGGCTTCCTTGCCCTGGTAGCCGCTCAGCAGCTGAATCACCTGCTGGCGCACACGGGTCAGCTCGGCGCCGAGCTTGACCAGCACCTGCGCGGCCACGCCCTCGCCCTCACGAATCAGACCCAGCAGAATGTGCTCGGTGCCGATGTAGTTGTGGCCGAGCTGCAGCGCCTCGCGCAGGCTCAGCTCGAGAACCTTCTTGGCACGCGGGGTGAACGGGATGTGCCCGGACGGAGCCTGCTGGCCCTGGCCGATGATCTCCTCGACCTGGCTGCGGACGCCCTCGAGCGAGATCCCGAGCGACTCCAGCGACTTCGCCGCGACGCCTTCACCTTCGTGAATCAGACCCAGCAGGATGTGCTCGGTGCCGATGTAGTTGTGGTTGAGCATCCGGGCCTCTTCTTGGGCCAGGACGACCACCCTGCGGGCACGGTCGGTAAATCTTTCGAACATGGGTGGTTACCTGCTCTCCCTCACCATCGGTACTTCATCGTTGTCGGCACACGGGCCGACACTGCGTACCTGGTGTCCACTGTAATGGTCGGCCCCTCCGGGTTCTAACCTTGCGGTGCCTTGCCGTTCGGGCCTGGTCGGCTCCGTCTGGAAAATCCCCTGTGACGACAGAGCCATAGCTGAAGAAACGAGATAAACCATCAAATCGTTTCCGCCGAGCGCCGATGATCGTTTCGCCGCCAGCGAAAACGCAAACCGGCGCCCAGGCCTTGCGACCGGGCGCCGGTTAACGCTTTGTTAAGTGGCTGCGTGGAATGCGTCGATCACGTCTGCCGGGATGCGACCGCGCGTTGACACATTGTGACCGTTTCGGCGGGCCCATTCGCGGATCGCGGCGCTCTGCTCGCGGTCGATTGCCCCTCGGCCGCGCCCCGTTCCGGAACGCCCGCGACGACGACCCCCGACACGGCGGCCGGCCGCCACCCACTGCTTCAGATCACCGCGGAGTTTCGCGGCATTCTTCGTTGAAAGATCAATCTCATAGGTCACCCCGTCAAGCCCGAATTCGACGGTTTCGTCGGCGGCGCCCGCACCGTCGAAATCATCAACCAAGGTGACGGTGACTTTTTTCGCCATTAGCTTACCCTCGCGTTCTTCCTGAGCAGTTGCTGAGCAGTTTGGACCCACTCCCCGGTCACTAATCTGCCATATGTGCGCAGCATGCTCAATCTGAGGAACGCGGAGTGTTCGGTTTTCAGCTGGAGTGCGGTCGAACAATCGGGAACAAAACTGTCTCTCTAATTGACAGGCCGGTCAAAGTCATCAACAACCGGTCGATACCCATTCCCGTTCCGGTGGTTGGCGGCATCCCATACTCGAGTGCGGCGAGAAAATCTTCGTCGAGCAACATAGCCTCGTCGTCGTCGCCGGCCGCCGCGGCACGCGCTTGTTCGGCAAATCGTTCGCGCTGGACGACCGGATCGTTTAATTCGGAGTACCCGGTGGCCAACTCGACTCCGCGCACATAGAGATCCCACTTCTCTGTCACACCCGGGATGCTGCGATGCTGGCGAGTCAAAGGTGTTGTCTCGACAGGGAAATCCTTGACAAACGTGGGCGCGGTCAGTGAATTGCCCACCATGTGCTCCCACAGTTCCTCGACGAGCTTGCCATGCCCATAGCCGCGGTTGTCGGGTATCTCGACGCCGCGGGTGTCGGCGATGGCGCGTAGCCGATCGACCGTGGTCTGCGGTGTGATCTCTTCACCGACTGCCTCGGACAAGGACGGATACATTTGTATAGACGCCCATTCTCCGTCTATGTCGTAGACACTGCCATCTGGCAACGACAGTTGTCTGGTTCCGATCGCCTCGTCGGCCACCTCTTGAATAAGCTCTCGTGTGACGACTGCCGAATCGTCATACGTTCCGTAGGTCTGGTAGGTCTCCAACATCGAAAATTCCGGAGAATGTGTCGAATCAGAACCTTCGTTTCTGAACACTCGATTTAGCTCGAAGACCTTGTCGAATCCACCGACGATGCATCGCTTCAGGAACAGTTCCGGTGCGATCCTCAGGTAGAGATCGATGTCAAGCGCATTGGAATGTGTGATGAACGGTCGGGCCGCCGCGCCGCCGGCCAACGTCTGCAAGATTGGCGTTTCGACTTCGAGAAACCCACGCCGTTCCAACGCGTTGCGTATGGCGCGAACAACGGCGATTCGCTGCCGGGCCACCTCGCGCGCTTGGGGCCGGACGATCAGGTCGACATAACGCTGCCGCACCCGTGATTCTTCGCTCATGTCCTTATTTGCGACGGGCAGCGGCCGCAGTGACTTGGATGCGATGCGCCAGGAGTCGGCTAGGACGGACAATTCGCCGCGGCGTGAGCTGATCACGTTCCCATACACATAGACGATGTCGCCGAGGTCGACATCGGCTTTCCACGCGTCCAGCGAATGCTGGCCGACCTTGTCCAGGCTGATCATTACCTGCAGCGTGGTCCCGTCACCGTCTTGCAGCGTCGCAAAACACAATTTGCCGGAATTGCGCGCGAATATGACCCTGCCCGCCACACCGACGATGTCGTCGGTCGCGGTGTCGACGGCTAGGTCGGGGTGGGCGTCACGGACCTGCGCCAGCGTGTGGGTGCGTTCGATGGCCACCGGGTAGGGGTCCAGCCCCTCGGCCAACAACCGAGCACGCTTATCCCGGCGGATCCGGAACTGCTCGGGAAGGTCTTGATCGGGGGCACTCACGACGTGCCAGCTTAAAGGACTTCGCGTGGGCTCCGCCGCAGGCGTCCACGCTCAGCGCGCGGTCTTAAGCCGGCCGCGCTGCGCGTCACGGTTGCGCTCGAAGACCAGCCGCAGCCCCTGCAGCGTCAGGTGCTGGTCGTAGTGCGCAGCAGTGTGCAGCTCGGACAGCAGTAGCGGCGCGGTGTGGCCGGTCGCGACGACCACCACGTCGTCGCCGGAGAAGCCGTCCACGTCCTCGCGGACGCGCCCCACCAGGCCGTCGACCAATCCGGCGAAGCCGAACACCGCGCCGGCCTGCATGCACTCGACGGTGTTCTTGCCGACCACCGACCGGGGCCGGGACAGCTCGACTCGGCGCAGCGCGGCCGAGCGGGCCGCGGCAGCATCCGAGGAGACCTGAACCCCGGGTGCGATGGCGCCACCGAGGAACTCACCCTTGGCCGACACCACGTCCACGCAGATCGACGATCCGAAGTCGACGACGATGCAGGCCTTGCCGAATTTGTTGAAAGCCGCCAGGCAGTTGACGATGCGGTCGGCGCCGACTTCCTTCGGATTGTCGACCAGCAGCGGGATTCCGGTCCGCACGCCGGGCTCGATCAGCACGTGCGGTACCGACGGCCAGTACTGGTCGAGCATGACCCGCACCTCGTGCAGCACCGACGGGACGGTGGACAGCGCCGCGGCTCCGGTGAGTTGCTCGGAGTCGTCACCGATCAGGCCGTCAATGGTCAGCGCCAGCTCGTCCGCGGTGACCTCGGACTCGGTGCGGATCCGCCACTGCTGCACCACTTTTGCTTGATCTTTGGCGCCGGATAGCAGCCCGACGACGGTGTGCGTGTTGCGGACGTCAATCGCCAGCAGCACGGCTATCGCGCACCCATCCGGGGATTGAGCAACTCAGCCGCTCCGACTATTTCGAAGTCGGGCACGAATGCCGGGTCGTTGCCCAGGTCGATCTGCTTGTTGTCGGCGTCGACGAAGACGATGCGCGGCTGGTAGGCACGGGCCTCGGCGTCCTCCATCGTCCCGTACGCGATCAGGATCACCAGGTCGCCAGGGTGCACGAGATGTGCCGCGGCACCGTTGATTCCGATGATGCCGGTGCCACGCTCGCCCGTGATGGCGTAGGTGACCAGGCGGGCGCCGTTGTCGATGTCCACGATGGTCACCTGCTCACCCTCCAGCAGGTCGGCCGCGTCCATCAGATCGGCGTCGATCGTCACCGAGCCGACGTAGTGCAAATCAGCCTGCGTGACGGTGGCGCGGTGGATCTTTGATTTGAGCATCGTCCGAAACATCAGTTCCTCCAAGGTGATTCATGGTTGTCCGGCCCGAAGGGTGCCGGCGTGGCTTCGACGTCGATCGCGATGTTGTCCAACAGTCTGGTGCTGCCCAGCCGGGCGGCGATCAGTAGCCGGCCGGGCCGGCCGACCTGCGCCGGGCCGAGGTTCGCGTCGCGCAGCTCCAGGTAGTCGACGTCGATGGCCGGTGCCGCCGCGAGCACCTCGCGGGCCGCATCCAGCGCGGCGCGTTCGCCCGCGCCCGCCGCATGCGCGCCGGCCAGCAGCGCCGCCGACAGCGTGGCCGCCAATTCGCGCTGGACCGGGTCCAGGTAGCGGTTGCGCGACGACATCGCCAGCCCGTCGCCTTCCCGCACGGTGGGCACTCCGACGACCTGCACCTCGAGATTCAAGTCGGCGACCATCTGACGGACCAGCACCAACTGCTGGTAGTCCTTTTCGCCGAAGAAGACCCGGTCGGGCCGCACGATCTGCAACAGCTTGCACACAACGGTCAACATCCCGCCGAAATGCGTTGGGCGCGCCGCTCCTTCGAGCTCAGCGGCCAGCGGACCGGGCTGCACTGTGGTGCGCATGCCGTCGGGATACATCGCCGCGGCAGTCGGGGCGAACACGATCTCGACGCCTTCGCCGCGCAGCAGCGCCAGGTCGTCGTCGAGGGTGCGCGGGTAGGCGTCGAGGTCTTCGCCGGCGCCGAATTGCAATGGATTCACAAAGATCGAAACCGCGACTACCGAGCCGGGTACCCGCTTGGCCGCGCGCACCAAGGACAGGTGCCCCTGATGCAGCGCGCCCATCGTCGGCACCAGCATTACCCGGCGGCCGGTGTGGCGCAGTGCGCGACTGACATCCGACGCGTCGCGTGGCGCCGCGTAGACGTTCAGCTCGCCCGGATTGAACTTGCGGGCCGTCTTCGCGTTCATTGCGCCAGCACCTCGACGACGGCCTGCGGGGCGTGGGCACGCTGCGCGGTCCGTAGGGCATTGACCCGATAGGCCTGGGCCAGCTCGGGATCGACGTGCGTCAGCGCGCGCAGGTGGTCGGCGACCGCGGCGGCGTCGCCGCGGGCCACCGGACCGGTGAGCGCGGCCTGCCCGCGCTGCAGCGTGTTCTCCAGCGCCGCGCGGGCCAGCGGGCCGATGATGCGTTCGGCAAGGCCACCGGGCTGCTCGTCGACGGTCTGTTGCCCGAGCAGTTCGCTGCCCCGCAGGGCGGCCCGCAACGCGTCGAGCGCGTCGGCGAGCACCGCCACGATGTGGTTGCCCGCATGGGCCAGCGCGGCGTGGTAGAGCACGCGGTCGTCCTCGCGCACGCAAAACGGCTCGCCACCCATCTCCAGCACCAGTGACTGCCCGATCGCGTGGCCGACGTCGTCGGCCGCGGTGATGCCGAAGCAGGTGTCGGGCAGCCGGCTGATGTCCTCGTCGGAGCCGGTGAACGTCATCGCCGGGTGAATCGCCAGCGAGATGCAGCCGAGCTGGGCCAGCGGCTCCAGAATGCCGACGCCGTTCGCGCCCGACGTGTGCACGACGATCGTGCCGGGCCGGACCGCCGAGGTCGCGGCCAGCCCGGAGATCAGGCCGGCGAGTTCGCTGTCGGGAACCGCCAACAGCAGCAGCTCGGAGGCCGCGGCGACGTCGGGCGGCGAAGCCACCGTGGTATCGGGCAACCGATGGGCCGCCCGCTGGCGCGACGTATGGGAGATGGCGCTGCACGCCACCACGACGTGCTCAGCGCGCTCCAGCGCGACACCCAGGGCGGTACCCACCCGGCCAGCCGAAATGATCCCTACCTTGAGCCTGGCCGGGCGCAAACCGTCGAACTGCTCCACCGCAGACGACCTCGCATCGTTGATTCGTTCGTTCCAGTCCCAACTCGGAGGTACCGGACGGTCATTACGACTGTAGTCGATCGTCGACCCAGTCCCAATGTGAGGAAGCTCCCAGCTCAGCCCTCTCGGCGGCGGCGCCGGCCTCCGTCGGATGGCTGCACCTGCAGCCGTGCCAGCAGGTCGGCAACCGACTGACCGCCCGTTTGCGGTGCTTCACCGCCGTCCAGCCCCTCATCGGCGCCGAGGTGGCGGGGCGCCGGCTCCAGGTGTGGTGCCGGGGCCAGTCGAGGCGGCGGCGGCGGCGGCGCGTCCGGCGGCGCCTGCCTGAGGTGCGGCGGCGGGGGTGGCGCGGTCGCGGCGGCGGGAGGCGGCGAGCCGGGCTCGTTCGGAGCGATGAAGTTGCGGACACTGTAGTCGCGGTACTCCGCGGAGTGCCGCGACCGCGACCGCCGGCCGGATTCGCCGGCCGGCGACGGTTCGTTGCCCGCGGGCGGGCCATCGAACTGCTCCTCGGCGTCTGCATGCCGGCGTCGGCGCCGGCCCGACGGCGGGGCGACGGGTGCCTCGGGCGCGTCGGCACCCGCCCAATTGCTGCCCGGCGCGCCCGGGGGCAGCCAGAGCCCGTCGGCGTTGACCGGCTGCCAATCCGGCCGAGTCGGCGGCGGCGGCGGCTCCGGCGGCGGTACCGGCCGCCACTGTGGGGGCTCGAATCGCGGGTCTGCCTCCGCCGGAGCCGGCATCGGCGGGGGCACATACGGCGGGGCCTCGGGGTAGTGGACCTGCTGCTGCGGGTAAGCAGCCTCTTGCTGACCCTCGTACTGGGACCGTCGCGAGCGGGGCGGAAGCAGCGGTTCTTCGGGCACGTCGATGATCGCGGACTCGTCGGTGCGGGATTCGGCCGAGCTCACCGATGCGCCCTCCCGGACCGAGGTGACGCGGTCGCTGGTCACCCAATCGACGCCCGCGCCCTCGCTATTGCGGTCCCAATCTCGGTAGGTGCGGGCGGGCGGCGTATCGGTCTCCAGGGTCTCCAGGGCGGGCCGCTGCTCGAGATCGGTGTCGAACAGGATTTCCAGGCTGTTCCGCAGCGCAGCCACCTCGGCACGCAGCGCGGCCAGATCGTCGGCGGCTTGGGCGCGGATCTCTGAAGCCAGCTCGCGGCGTAACTGGGACTCGACGGTCAGCTCGTACTCGCGACGCGCTGAGATCTCGCGATCAAGCTGCAAATCGTAGACCAGTTTCAGGTCGCGCACCCGCGACTGGTCGGCGTCGCTTTGCCGGCGATACAGCACCGACACGAAGGCACCGGCGACTGCGGCCCACAGCGCCAGGATCACAGCGAGCTTGAGAAGTTCCACGCGATTCGTGAAAACCAGTGCGGAACTCGCCCCGATTGCGAGGACCAGCAACGTCGTCAAGAGCACCCACCCCGGCCTGCGGCCGCCGCGCCGAACCCGGGCGCCGCGGGACAGAACGGTCATGGCCTGACTGTACCTGCGCGACGTCACTCCGCGTGTCGCGCGACTCCGGCGATTCTCACCTGGGTTAATCCGTCGATTGATCGCTGTTGATCAGCCCGTGGTTCCGGCCGGCCCGGGTTGTGGCCCGCAACCTCGCCGGGTCCGCTAGCTCTCCGCCCCCTCGACGTGATCGGTGGGATCCGGTGGGGACTTGCAGCAAGCCTGCAACCACAGCGCGGCACCCAACAGCGCCAGCGCGCTGACGGCCGCCACCACAGTTCCGGTGGTGTCCTCCGCGGCTACCCGCAACCACGATCGGCGCGGCAGGAAGTACACCAGGATCCCGATCCACCAACCCAGGACCAGGGCGCCCACCCAGGCCGACGCCTTGGCGACCATCACGCTGCGGGCCACCGAAAGCGGATGCAGCCAACCGGGTCCGTCCCCGATCTCCCCGTCGTTGATCTTGGCTCGCACGTAGCGCGCCCACAGCGCCTCGGCGACGGCGACCGCGAGCAGCGACAGACCGGTCCACACCGTGATCGGTGGAAACCACCGGAATAGCACCTTGATCAGCAGATATCCCAGAAATGCGGCACCGACCACCGCGGCCGTTAGGTCACGTTTCCGGGTCGGCCCCATCAGCTCGTCGATCCCCGCTCGAGCACCAGGCCGGACGGCCGCACACCGTCTCGGTCGGCCGGCTCCAGCTCGGTCACCAGTCGGGCGACGGGCTGCGGTCCGCCGGCCACCGTCAGCTGAGCGTCCGGGTCGATGTCCAGCCACGGGATCATGACGAACGCCCGCAGATGGGCCAGCGGATGCGGCAGCGTCAGGTTGTTTTCCAGGCTGAACACCTCGCCGTCGGCCGAGTGGCAGGCGATCAGGTCCACGTCCAGGCTGCGCGGGCCCCAGCGTTCGCCGCGAATCCGGCCCGCGGCCTGCTCGAACTCCTGCGCCCGGCGCAGCCAGCCCTGCCCGTCGAGGGCCGGGTCGTCGGCGATCAGCACCGCGTTGAGGAACGGCCCCTGCTCTAGACCGCCCCACGGAGCCGTCTCGTACGCGGGCGAGATGGCGATCACCGCATCGCCGAGCCCGTCGACGACCGACTGCAACCGCGCCAGCCGGTCCCCGAGGTTGGAACCGATGGACAGTACGACGGAGGTCATGAGCGCCGCTCCTCCTCATCGCTGCGCTCTGCATCGTCGCCGACGCGCGTCATCACACCCCGCCCGCGGGAATCACCGAACCGCGACCGCCCCGCCGCGACCGTCGGATCACCACTGCCACGTCGGCGAACTGCTGCTCGATCGGGGCATGCGGCTTGTGCACCGTGACCTCGACGGCATGCACGCGTTCGTCGTCCATCACGAAATCTGCGATCTCCGCGCCCACCGTTTCGATCAGGTTCCGTGCGGGGCCCGCGACGATGGCGGCGGCCCGCTCGGCCAGGGCAGCGTAGTCGTGGGTGTCGGCCAGGTCGTCGCTGGCGGCGGCATCGACCAGGTCGATCCACGCCACAATGTCGACGACGAACTCCTGCCCGTTGATCCGCTCGAATTCGTGCACTCCGTGCCGGCCTTGAACTGTCAAGCCGCGCAACTCGATTCGGTCAGCCATCGCTTTGAGTCCGCTCTGTCTGGGTCCACGCGCCCACGACCTTGAGGGCGTCGACCGAGGCCCGCACATCGTGCACTCGCACACCCCAGGCCCCGTCGAGGGCGGCCAGCGCGGAAATCACCGCGGTCGCCGTCTCGCGCCCGTCGGGCGGTCGCGGCGACCCATCCGATCCGGCCAACAGCGTACCGAGGAACCGTTTACGCGAGGCACCCAGGAGTACCGGCACCCCCGTGGTCACCAACTCTGGCAACGCGTGTAGCAACGCCCAATTATGTTGTCCCGTCTTGGCGAATCCCAGCCCGGGGTCGATGATCAGCTTCGCCGGGTCGACGCCGGCGCGCACCGCGTCGTCAACGCTGGCCAGCAATTCCGAGCGCACCTCCGCCACCACATCGCGGTAGTGCGGGGCCTGGTGCGGATGCTCGGCCGACACCGATCGCCAATGCATCAACACCCACCGCACCCCGGCTTCGGCCACCAGCGGCGCCATCGCGGGATCCGCCCGTCCGCCGGACACGTCGTTGACGATCTGCGCGCCATTCTCCAGCGCCGTGCGCGCGACGTCAGCGTGCATGGTGTCAATGCTGACGGTAATACCCCGCGCTGCAAGTCCTTTGACCACAGGAACGACGCGGGCGCTCTCTATTCCGGGGTCGATCCGGGTGGCACCGGGCCGGGTCGACTCCCCGCCGACGTCGACGATGCCCGCGCCCTCGGCCGCCAACGCCAGGCCGTGCGCGACGGCGTTGTCGACGTTGAGGTAACGCCCGCCGTCCGAGAATGAGTCATCAGTGACGTTGACAACCCCGACGACCTGCACAGGCGGCGAACTCACTTACGCAGGATCAGGTCGAGCGCTTCGGCTCGGGACGCAGCGTCGGTTTTGAATTGCCCGCGTACCGCGGAGGTCGTAGTGATCGCGCCGGGCTTGCGCACACCGCGCATCGCCATGCACAGATGCTCGGCCTCGACCACGACGATCACCCCACGGGGGCCGAGCCGCTTCACCAGCGCATCGGCGATCTGGCTGGTGAGCCGCTCCTGAACCTGCGGCCGCTTGGCGTAGAGGTCGACCAGCCGCGCGATTTTCGACAACCCCGTGACCCGGCCGTCCGTCCCGGGGATGTAGCCGACGTGCGCAACGCCGTGGAACGACACCAGGTGATGCTCACATGTGGAGTACAGCGGTATTTCCTTGACGATCACCAATTCATCGTGGTCTTCGTCGAACATCGTGTTGAGCACGTCGGAGGGGTCGGTGTAGAGCCCGGAGAACATTTCCCGATATGCGCGAGCGACACGGGCGGGAGTGTCCCGCAACCCCGCTCGCTCCGGGTCTTCGCCGATCGCATACAACAGCTCGCGGACGGCCGCCTCCGCACGTGCCTGATCGAACGCCCGTACGCGATCCAGCGCGGCCCGGGTATCCGGCAGCACCATCGAATTCTCCGTTCGTCAGCCTCGGGCCGGCGGATTGGGCCGGCTCACATCCTCATCCCGTTGGTCAGGCGATTTTCCCGGATCCGGACTGGGCTGAGCAGGCGGGGGGTACGGCGGGTAGGGCGGGTACGACGGCTGAGCCTGGTCCTGGCCCGGGCCACGCCCGGGCTGGCCCGGATAACTCGGCGCCGGCTGCGGCCAATACGGCTGCGCCGGAGGCGGATACCAGTGACCCTGCGGTTGTTGCTGCGGGGGCGGCGGCCAGCCCGGCGCATACCAGCCGGCCGGAGCACCGTAGTCCGGCTGGGTGGGATGACGCTCGTGATCGCCGGTGCCCTGTCCTCCGTGAGAACCGTTGGGGCCGTGGGCTTTTCTGTCGGCCTCCACGCGCGCGGCCTCGGCGGCCTGACTGGCCGCCGCGATCGCGGCTTTGAATGCCGGCTCGGGAACCGGCTGGGGCCAGGGCTCGCCGCGCTCGATCGCCAGCTCGCCGGGCGTCTTGATCGGCGGCTTGTCCGACGGGATGCGGCCGCCGAAATCGTCGAACACCGTGAGCCGGGGCCGCTTTTCGACGCCGGAGAAGATCTGCTCCAGCTCGGGGCGGTGCAGGGTCTCTTTCTCCAACAGCTCGCCGGCCAACGTGTCGAGCACATCGCGGTACTCGGTAAGGATTTCCCAGGCCTCGGTGTGTGCGGCCTCGATGAGCTTACGGATTTCGTCGTCGATGTCGCGGGCGACCTCGTGAGAGTAATCCGCCTGATTGCCCATCGTGCGGCCCAGGAACGGGTCGCCGTGCTCGGAACCATATTTGACGGCACCGAGTTTGGCGCTCATGCCGAATTCGGTGACCATCGCGCGCGCGGTTTTGGTGGCCTGCTCGATGTCGGACACCGCGCCGGTCGTCGGCTCGCGGAAGACCAGCTCCTCGGCGGCGCGCCCACCCATCGCGAACACCAGCTGCGCGACCATCTCCGAGCGGGTGCGCAGGCCCTTGTCCTCTTCGGGCACCGCGACGGCGTGCCCGCCGGTGCGACCGCGGGCCAGGATCGTCACCTTGTACACGGGGTCGATGTCGGGCATCGCCCAGGCGGCCAGGGTGTGCCCGCCTTCGTGATAGGCGGTGATCTTCTTCTCGTGCTCGCTGATGATCCGGCCCTTGCGGCGCGGTCCGCCGATCACCCTGTCCACCGCCTCCTCGAGAGCGGGCCCGGTGATCACGGTGCCGTTTTCCCGCGCGGTCAGCAGCGCGGCCTCGTTGATGACGTTGGCCAGGTCGGCACCGGTCATACCGACGGTTCGCTTGGCCAGCCCGTCCAGGTCGGCGTCGGAGGCAATCGGCTTGCCCTTGGAGTGCACGGCCAGCACCGCACGCCGGCCCGCCAGGTCGGGGTTGGACACCGGGATCTGGCGGTCGAAGCGTCCCGGGCGCAACAGCGCCGGGTCCAGGATGTCGGGCCGGTTCGTCGCGGCGATCAGGATGACGCCGGCACGGTCGCCGAAGCCGTCCATCTCGACCAGCAGTTGGTTCAGCGTCTGCTCGCGCTCGTCGTGGCCACCGCCCAGGCCGGCGCCGCGCTGGCGGCCCACCGCGTCGATCTCGTCGACGAAGATGATGCACGGGCTGTTCTGCTTGGCCTGTTCGAACAGGTCGCGCACCCGGGAGGCGCCGACACCGACGAACATTTCGACGAAATCCGAACCCGAGATGGTGAAGAACGGCACCCCGGCCTCACCGGCCACCGCACGGGCCAGCAACGTCTTGCCGGTTCCCGGGGGCCCGTAGAGCAGCACACCCTTGGGGATCTTGGCGCCCAGGGCCTGATACCGGCTGGGGTTCTGCAGGAAGTCCTTGATCTCGTAGAGCTCCTCGACCGCCTCGTCGACGCCGGCAACGTCGGCGAACGTGGTCTTCGGCATGTCCTTGGACAGCTGCTTGGCGCGCGATTTGCCGAAGCCGAAGCCCATCCGGGCGCCGCCCTGCATGCGCGAGAACATTACGAACAGCCCGACCAGCAGCAGCAGCGGCAGCACGTAAACCAGCAGCTCGCCCAGGATGCTGCCTTCGTTGACGACGGTCGCGACCTTGGCGTTCTTCGCATTCAGGGCGTTGAACAGGTCGATGGCATAGCCGTTGGGGTATTTGGTGATGACCTTGTCGGAGTTGTCGGTGTCGTTGTTGCCCTTCTTCAGGGTCAACCGCAGTTGCTGCTCACGGTCATCGATCTGCGCGCTCTTGACGTTGTCGCCGCTGATCTGGGACAACGCCACCGAGGTGTCGACGGGTTTGTAGCCGCGGGTGTCATCGCTGAAATAGAAGAACGACCAGCCGAGCAGTACTACGACAGCGATCGCCGTGACTATGCGAATCACGTTTTTCCGGTTCATCAATCATCGGCCGTTTCGGCCAGGTCCTTCCCCGATACACGCAGCTGGAAAAGTTCAGGCTACCGCTAGTGACGATCGCTAGTTTCGGCAATGCCGGAGCGCAGCGGGTCGGCACCATCCAGTGCATTCAACGAGTGGCGGTTCCCGATACGACCTGGGGCACCGCAAATTGAGTTCGGGGACGCCTCGGGTCGGGAGAAGCCACCCTGGCGTGACACCGCAAAGCCATGATCACGCGGACCGTTGGGCGGTTAGTCGTAGTAGCGGGCTTCGATCACGTTGCCGTCGGGATCGGAGAAGTAGTAGATGTGCGGTGCCCATCCCCGGGCGCCGTAGCTGCGCTCGAGGCGGGCGCTGGTGTCGACTCCCGCGGCCCGCAGACGACGATCGAGGGCCTCGTACTCCGGCTTCGAGAACGCCAGGCAGACGTGGTTAACCGGGTGTCCGGCACTGCCGACGACCTTGGTCAGCACGTCGGTGCTTTCGATACCGGCTACCGGCATCAGGTCGATGATCGAGTCTTCGCACACCCGCACACTCGGGAACGGCGCCTGCCCGGCCGCGAACTCCTCAAATCGCACCGGGGTCAGCCCGATCACCTTCGTATAGAAATCCATCGATGCCGCAATGTCCTTCGTCCACAACACAATGTGGTCCAGCCGTGTCACGCTTACAAGGCAACCAGACCCCGCCGCAAAATGGACGGCCATTTTCGACCACGCCGAATACTTCTCAAGCAAGAGGCGTTGTGATTTGGTGTGTTGGTGCTCACATCAACCGAACGGTTAGTAGAGACGAACGGTGTACGGCTGCGAATCGTCGAGGCCGGCGATCGCGGGGCTCCGGTGGTGGTCTTGGCTCACGGCTTTCCCGAATTGGCCTATTCCTGGCGACACCAGATTCCGGCGCTCGCCGAGGCTGGCTATCACGTGCTGGCTCCCGACCAGCGTGGCTACGGCGGGTCTTCTCGCCCGGACGCGATCGAGGCCTACAACATCCACGAGCTGACGACCGACATCGTCGGCCTGCTCGACGACGTCGGCGCCCAGCAAGCCGTATGGATCGGCCACGACTGGGGCGCCCCGGTGGTGTGGCATGCGCCGCTATTGCATCCGGACCGGGTCGCGGCCGTCGCCGCCCTCAGCGTGCCGGCGATACCCCGATCGCACACGGCGCCGACGCAGGCCTGGCGCAACATGTTCGGCGAGAACTTCTTCTACATCCTGTACTTCCAGGAGCCGGGCGTCGCCGACGCCGAACTCAACGCCGATCCCGCCCGCGCGATGCGCCGCTTGTTGGGCGGCCTGCGCACCGACGGCGACCAGGCCGCGGGGGTGCGGATGGTCGCACCCGGCCCGGAAGGCTTCATCGATCGTCTCCCCGAACCGGATGCGCTGCCGGACTGGCTAAGCCAGGACGAGCTCGACCACTACATCGCGGAGTTTTCCCGCACCGGATTCACCGGCGGCCTGAACTGGTATCGGAATTTCGATCGCAACTGGGAGATGACCGCCGACGTGGCCGATGTGAAGATCACGGTGCCGTGCCTATTCATCGGTGGCACAGCCGATCCCGTACTCGCCTTCACCCGCGCCGACCGCGCCGACGAGATCGTCTCCGGGCCGTACCGGCAGGTGATGCTCGAGGGCGCCGGACACTGGCTACAACAGGAACGGCCCGACGAGGTCAATACCGTATTGCTGGAATTTCTCAACGGATTGGAGCTGTGGTGAACGCACCGCTTCGTTTCGGCGTCTTCATCACGCCATTCATCCGATCGGCCAATCACCAACGGTCGCATTGGAATACGACACGGAGCGCGTCGTTGCGCTGGATCGGCTGGGGTTCGACGAAGCCTGGTTCGGCGAACACCACTCCGGTGGCTACGAGTTGATCGCCTGCCCGGAAGTCTTTATCGCTGCCGCCGCGGAACGGACCAAGCACATCCGGCTGGGCACCGGCGTCGTCTCGCTGCCCTACCACCACCCACTGATGGTCGCGGACCGCTGGGTGCTGCTGGATCACTTGACCCGCGGCCGGGTGATGTTCGGCACCGGCCCCGGCGCGCTGCCATCGGACGCCTACATGATGGGCATCGATCCGGTCGATCAGCGGCACATGATGCAGGAGTCGCTCGAAGCGATCCTGGCGCTGTTCCGCGCCGGGCCCACCGAGCGCATCGACCGTCACACAGACTGGTTCACGCTGCGCGACGCGCAGTTGCACATCCGCCCGTACACTTGGCCCTACCCGGAAATCTCCACGGCGGCAATGATTTCGCCGTCCGGGCCGCGGCTGGCGGGCGCGCTGGGTACGTCGTTGCTGTCGTTGTCGATGTCGGTGCCCGGCGGGTTTGCCGCACTGGAGACGACGTGGGACGTGGTGCGCGAGCAGGCCGCCAAAGTCGGACGCGACGAACCGAATCGGGCCGACTGGCGGGTGCTGTCGATCATGCACGTAGCCGACACCCGCGAGCAGGCGATCAACGACTGTACTTACGGCCTGCAGGATTTCGCCAACTACTTCGGCGCGGCGGGATTCGTGCCGCTGGCCAACACCTTCGATGGCACGCAGACACCCTACGAATTCGTCGAAGACTACGCGGCCAAAGGAAACTGCTGCATCGGCACGCCCGACGACGCGATCGCACACATCGAGGATCTGCTGGAACGATCGGGCGGCTTCGGGACGCTGCTGATGCTCGGTCACGACTGGGCCTCGCCTGAGGCGACTTACCACTCATATGACCTGACGGCGCGCAAGGTGATTCCGCATTTCAAGGGACAGCTCGCGGCATCCCGGGCGTCGCACGAGTGGGCCAAAGTGCATCGCGACCAATTGATCGGCCGCGCCGGTGAGGCCGTCGTGAAAGCCATCACCGAGCATGTCGGCGAGCACGAAGGGGCGACGAACTGATGCGTGCCTCGGTGCTGCGCGACGGCCGGATGGTGTATCGGGACGACGTACCCGAACCGGTGCCGGGACCCGGTCAGGTGCTGGTCGGCATCCGCGCCTGCGGAATCTGCGGCTCCGATTTGCATTTCGCGGCCCACGGCGACCGCGTGCTGGAGATGACATCGGACGCGGCCGGCGCTGCCGGCGCCATGGACGTCGACCTGAATCGCGACATCTTCATGGGTCACGAATTCAGCGCCGAGATCCTCGAAGCCGGGCCCGACACCGACACCCACCCGGCCGGAACGATGGTCACGTCGCTCCCGATCCTGCTGTCTGCCAAAGGGTTCGATCCGATTGTCTACAGCAACAACACGCTCGGCGGCTACGGGGAGCGGATGCTACTGTCCGCTCCGATGCTGCTGCCGATTCCCAACGGGCTCGACCCCAGGCATGCCGCCCTGACCGAACCCATGTCGGTGGGGCTGCATGCCGTCAACAAATCCAACATCGAACGCGGCGAAACCGCACTGGTGATCGGCTGCGGCCCGATCGGCATCGCGATCATCGCCGCCCTCCGCCTTCGCGGAGTGGAAAGTATTGTGGCATCCGACTTTTCGCCGGCGCGGCGGGAGCTGGCCACCGCGATGGGCGCGCATCAGGTGCTCGACCCCGCGCAGGGATCACCGTTCGACTCCGTCAGGGCCAGGGTGGTGTTCGAGGCGGTCGGGGTGCCGGGGATCATCGATGACGTCCTGCGGCGGGCGCGGCACGGTACCCGGCTCGTGGTAGCCGGGGTGTGCATGCAACCCGATGAGGTGCACCCGTTCTTCGCGATTGCCAAGGAGATCAACGTGCAATTCGTACTCGCGCAGATCCCCGAGGAATTCGCCGAATCATTACATGCGTTGGCCGAGGGCGAGATCGACGTCGCCCCGATGATCACCGGTGAGGTGGGCCTCGACGCAGTCGGCAAAGCGTTCGACGACCTGGCCGACCCCGAGCGGCACTGCAAGATTCTCGTTACGCCTTAGGCGCGCGGGTCAACTGAGCTTCGTCGAAATGAATGGATCGGGTTTGGTGTCCCCACTCGACGAAAGCCCGCAG
This sequence comes from Mycobacterium stomatepiae, assembly GCF_010731715.1. NCBI lineage: Bacteria > Bacillati > Actinomycetota > Actinomycetes > Mycobacteriales > Mycobacteriaceae > Mycobacterium > Mycobacterium stomatepiae. Next base: position 4,468,144 of record NZ_AP022587.1, on the reverse strand, counting down.
GTACCCGCCGGCACGGTGTTCCACATATCGCCGCGCAACGTGACCGCGTCCCACGAATAGTGCGGAGTCGCGACACCTGAACTACCGTCCGAGAACTGCACTGCGCCAGGGCTGGCCGGATCATCGATGGTCCACGTTCCGTCGGAGAGGGTCGCCCGGCTGTTCGCGCCGGTGTCCCATGCCACATTCACGCATCCCTCACCACAAGAAGTGACCGTCCAGGTGTGCGTGTAACTCTTCCAAGCAACCTTATACGTGCCGCTCATCGTTTATTCGGCCGACGCCGCGCTGGCGGTGCCGACAGCCAAACCGGCAAGGACGACGGACACCGCAAAAGGCCGCGTTTTGGTTATGATCTGGTTCTCCATCGCAGCGCAGTCTCAACGCATGGATGAAGATTTGGGCACTCGCGTCGTTGGCTGCGGATATCCACCGAAATCGATTTGCTGCGGGGATGTCGCGGCCGAACCATCTCAACAACCTTTCAGTCACAGCCGCAGTTATCCACAACATGCGACCCTGCCAAAAAGTTTGTCGGACCACCCTCCTACGATCACACGTATGTTCGAATGAATGGGCCTGGGGATTTGGTGTCGGTGGTCGAGTCGACACATCGGCAGGAGTCGATGTTGGTGGCGCGGCGGCTGGCGGCGGTGGCGGCGTTGCTGCGGCATCGGGTGGCCGCCACCGAGCAGGCCGACCACCAGCGGCGCGGTTATGCGGTGATCGACGGGTTCGAGCAGACCGCGGCGGAAGTGGCCGCCGCGATGAACCTGTCGCCGGTGGCGGCCGGCTATGTGGTGTCGCATGCCGAGGCGCTCGATACCCGGCTACCGACGGTGGCGGCGCGACTCGCCGAGGGCCGTACCGATTGGCGCACCGTGCGGTTGATCCTGAGCCGCACCGACTTGATCACCGACGCCGCGTTGATCGCGCAGGTCGACCGTTCGCTGGCCACACGCATCGGTACCTGGCACGGCTGGTCACGACAGCGCATCGTCAACGCCGTCGACGCCACGGTGCGCGCGGTGGATCCCGATGCCGCCCGGCATCGACGCGAGACCGCCGAAAGTGATCGCTACATCGCGATCAGCACGCGCGAGGACGGGATGGCCGACCTCTACGGCACCGTCGCCGCCACGGCCGCGGCGAGCTTTGATCGCCGGCTGTCCCAACTCGCGGCACAGGTGTGCACCGCCGACCCGCGCACGATGGAGCAGCGCCGCGCTGATGCCCTGGCTGCCATGACCGAAGGGCGCGGGCTGGCCTGCCGCTGCGGACAACCGGACTGCCCTGCCCGAGCCAGTACCGACGAGGCCGAACGCGATCCAGGCAGGGCCCGGGTGGTGATCAACGTGGTCGCCAGTGAACACACCGTCTGTGCCGACAGCGACGCCCCGGGCTATCTGCAGGGGTACGGGATCATCGACTCCGACCAGGTCCGTGAATTAGCAGCCACCGCCTCACTTCTCATCGCCGATCCGGTCACCAGCGCCGCGCAGGCGCTGCGGTATCAACCCGGCGCGGCACTGGAACGCTTCGTGCGGTGCCGGGATCTGACCTGCCGCTTCCCGGGATGCAGCCGTCCCGCGGTGGTCTGCGATCTCGACCACACCGTCGCGTTCAACCACCAGGATCCCGCGGCCGGCGGCCTGACAGTCGCACAGAATCTGAAATGCCGGTGCCGCCAACGCCATCGACTCAAAACCTTCGGCGCCTGGCGCGACACCCAACGCGCCGACGGCACCATCATCTGGACCTCACCCACCGGACGCACCTATCGCACCCACCCGGCGGGCGCGGATCTGTTCGCACAGCCGCGCGGCCCGGCGTGTGCCGCACCGACGCCGCCACGACGTGACCGATCCAAGCAACGACACGCGCGAATCACCCAGGCCCGCACACACAATCGCCGCCAACAAGCCCGCAACGAAGAAATAGCCGCCCGCAAGTTTCGAAACCACATGCGCGACATGCTGTTCGCGTTCAAGGGCACACCCAGTACCAGCCCCTTCTGCACCTGGGTCAACGACCCCCGCGAATCAGAAGAACTCCCCGCCGACTGGACCCCCAACGACCCGGCCCCGCCACCCCTGCCCGACGACCCACCCTTCTGATGACTCACCCACCCACCGGGGGGTGTGCGATGACCACGGGCTTGAAACCGTATCGGGGAGGCGCGAAATGGGCCGCGGCCGCACCAACGCCGTTGAGCGTCACTACAGCCGGGCTTACTGGCGGCGAGGTCGCCGCCCATGACGCCGGAACGGACATGCCCCCAACGGATGCGGCCCGGCCCACCGACGCCGCGGCATTGCCCAACGCTCCCGAAAGCGCGCGCGGCACAGCCTCGACGGCCCGGGTTGCACCCTCCGCTGCCTGGGCGGCCCCCTCGGTCGCGGCCTTGGCGGCCTGGGGCGCGAAGCCCTGCGCGAGCTGCTGGACGTCTCTGAACGAGGTGGTGAACAGCCGCGTCGGCGAAACCAATTTGATGAGCGCATCGAATGGCGAGCTGCCATCCAGAACCTGCGAACCCGTCAGACCCTCGAAAATATCGCCCAGCAAGCCGTTGAACTGAATCCCATCTCCGTCGGAGTTCATGCCGATCCCACCGAAGTTGAACCCGGCATTCTGCTGCGGATTGCCGGCCAGCGCCGACAGCGCGTGCGGCACCGCGTCGAGCGTCTGCGCATTGGCGCCCGCGTTGGCTCCGGCCGCCTGCGCGACCGCCGCGGCCTGGCCGGCGGTCCCGGCGGCGTTGGTGGCCGGGGCCGCTGGTTGGGGCGGCGGCAACGTCGCCGCCGCGGACGACGCACCCGCATAGCCGTACATCGCGACCGCGTCTTGCGCCCACATCTCGCCGTACTCCGTCTCGGCGGCCGCGATTGCCGCGGTGTTCTGACCGAGGAAGTTCGTCGCCAACAACTCCATCAGCAACAACCGGTTCGCCGCGACGACCTGCGGGGGCACCGTTTCAGCGAAGGCCGCCTCGAAGGCACCCGCCGCCGCGGATTGCGCACCGACCAGCTCCGCCTGCCCGGCCGTGCTCTGCAGCCACGCCACTTGCGGCATGGCCGCGGCGAGCATGATCGCGGCAGACGGCCCCTCCCAGGGCCCATCGGAGAGGCTTCCGATCAACGCCCCATAGGCAGCCGCCGCGGCGTACAGCTCGGCCGCCAACCCGTCCCAGGCCGCCGCGGCGGCCACCAGGGGCCCCGAGCCCGCGCCCGAATACATCAGCGTGGAGTTGATCTCCGGCGGCAACTGCGCGAAATCCAGCATGGACGTATCCGCCTAATCGACCGTGGTGGCGTTGGCGAACTCAGTGGCGGCATACGAGCCGGCACTGACGCTGAGCGTTGCCGCCAACTGCTCTCGGACTGCCGCGGCCTCGGCGCTGATCCCCTGAAAGAGCTGTGCGTGCGAAACGAATTGCGCCGCAGTTAATGTCGACACACCATCGGCCGCGGCGGGCGCAACTCCCGTCGTCGGCATTGTCGCAGCCGAACTTCCCTCCCGCACCGCCTCATTCACGCTATGCAGCTCGGCGGCAACCGCATTCAGCACTTCAGGCTGTGCCCTTACGAAAGACATAACTCCTCCTCAAAAAAGCTTCGATACAACGGCTTTCGGTGATCAATAACTCTCGGCATTCGAGGCTTTCGGTACCAATCGCGGGCTCTCGAATCAGCCGACTGGACACGTTAGGCGTGGTAAGCCCGTAAATAACAGCCCTGGACTGGCCAATTCATTGCTGAGTCGAAAACTGTTCACATTTCTGGTCTTAGCTGCTGCAAATTTGGCTTTTTGCATGAAAAAGTCTGCAAACAAATATGATTGGAGATTTATATGAGTTTATGCGCGACTTCCCGGGTGGCAGTTATGCTCCACGCCCGAAAGCCGCGCCGCACCCCAACTCCGCCCGCCCCGTCCAAGTCTCCCGTCCTGGGCCTCGTAGCCCGGCAGGTGCCAGCTAGTTGCTGGCTATGCTGGTTAAGGCAGCTCATTAGCAATGCGACGGGACGGAGCCAATGCCGACGCGCGAATCCCCTGCGGGCTGACCACCGTGACCGAAGGAACCGCCCTGGCGCAGTTTCTGCGCGCCCGCCGAAGTCTGGTCCAGCCCGCCGACGTTGGTTTGCCGGCCGGCGGCCGTCGCAGGGTCGCCGGACTACGCCGGGAAGAAGTGGCGATACTCGCCAATATCAGCACCGATTACTACCTGCGCCTCGAGCAAGGCCGCGAGGAGCATCCGTCGGACCAGGTGCTCATTGCGCTGAGCCGTGCCCTGAAACTCGACGACGACGCCGTGTCGTACCTGCGAAACCTGATGCGCCATAAGTCCACCGACGCCGTCGAGCCACTGCGGGACCCACACCCGGGTATTCGCGGCCTGATCGACGGGTGGCCGCTGACGGCGGCGCACGTGGTCGATCCCGGGTTGACCGTGATCGCCACCAACCATCTGGCCGACGCCCTGCTGCCCAGCTTCGGAGTCGGGGCCAACACAATGCGGGAATTGTTCCGCGACCCCGAGACGCCGAACTTCTATCGCAACTGGAAGAAGCTGGCCGCGTGGGCAGTTGCCCTGGTTCGCGTCTTGTACGGCCAGCGCCCCGACCCCGCCCTGATCAGTCTGGTCGACGAGCTGGTCGATCAATGCCCACGGTTCCGTCAGCTTTGGGAGCGCCACGACGTCAAGTACGAACCCGCCGGGCTAATGCTGGTCAACCACCCGCGGGTGGGCAACCTCGACCTCAACTATCAGCAGATGGCGTTGCCGACGACCGGTCATGTGCTGGTGGCCTATTGGGCCGAACCAGGGTCCGCGTCGGAAGAGGGCATGCGCCGCCTCAGCGTCGGGTGAGAGGCTGGGAGTCGAACAACCAGGAAGCACGCGTCCTGGATAGCTCACGCTTGCCTCCGCACTATTTGTGATGTGAGCGAGAATGCGTTCCAGATCGACACGGAATCGGCGCCGGCCGAAAACTCGCCGCGGCTCGACCGGGCCTTCATTCAGGACCCGCACGTCCTTTATCGCCGGCTGAACACCGCCGGCCCGGCGCATCGTGTCGAGATCTGGGGCGAGGCACACGCCTGGCTGGTCACGCGTTACGACGAGGCGCGGGCACTATTGGCCGACCCGCGACTGAGCAAGAACTGGCAGGGGCTCACCCGGTTCTTTCCGGCCAACACCAATGATCCGTACCGGTCACTGCTCAACAGCCATATGTTGCTGCAGGATCCGCCCGACCACACCCGGCTGCGCAAACTGCTCACCAGGCCGTTCACCGCCGCCAGCGTGCGAAAGATGCGACGCGACGTCGTCGGGATCGCCGACGAGTTGCTCGACGGCGTTGCGGTTGCCGCGCGCAACGATGCCGTCGTGGATCTGATGCCGTCGTACGCGGTTCAGCTGCCGTTGGGCGTCATCGGCCGGCTGCTGGGCGTGCCCTCCGACGATCGCGACCGGTTTCGCACGCACGTCGAGCCGTTGCTCACCAGCAGCGACCCGACCGTATTGGGTGCGGCCGAAGATGCGTTGGTCGACCTGCTGACCGGGTTGATCGACCGCAAACGCGCACGGCCGGCTGACGATCTGCTCGCCGCATTGGTGCACGCGTCCGACGTCGATGGCAAACTCTGCTCAAACGAGTTGCTGTCGACTGCCTACCTGCTGATTGTGGCGGGCTACGAAACGACGGTGAACCTGATCGGCAACGGCGTACTTGTGCTGCTGCGCAACATATCTCAACTCGCTGCGTTGCGCACCGACCCGTCGTTGATGCCGTCGGCGATCGAAGAGTTCCTGCGATTGGAGAGCCCGCTCAACACGGCCACCATGCGGTTCACCGCCGAGGCGATCCGGGTCGGCGATGTCGAGATACCCGCGGGTGAACTCGTCTTGGTCGCCCTGCTCGGCGCCAATCACGACAGCCGGCAGTTCGACGATCCGGACCGCCTTGACGTGTCCCGGACGCCCAACCCACACCTGGCATTCGGGCACGGCATTCACCACTGCCTCGGCGCACCGCTGGCCCGCCTCGAAGGCGAGATTGCCATCGGCCGCCTTCTTGCCCGCTTTGAACGAATCACGTTGGACAGCAACAGCATTCTGCAATACCGACACAGCACACTGATGCGCGGCCTGACCGCGCTTCCCGTTCGTCTGCACGAGTACCCATGAACGAAAACAGCACCCAGTACGGCACAATACAACTGCTGGGCATGATCGCCGGAGCGCTGGTGGCACTGGCCATCACGCCAGCGCTGATTTGGACGACGATTGCCGCGAATGGCCCTCTCGCCCTGGTGATCTTGCAGCTAGTCGTCATGGGATTAATCTCAAAACTGCTGTTAAGCAAGCTGTTTCGATTTCGCGAGTTAAACCACGGCGACCACGGCGGCCGGACGACGAGCGACCCCTGGAGCACTGAGCCGTCAAGCGGCTAGGGTTGCCAGGCATGGCGATCGAAAAGCGCGCTCGGGGCATCGTCGGACGCTCGATTGTAGTGGCCGTGATCGGCCTGGCCATGGCTACGGTGTCGGCGTGTGATTCGCACAATGCGGCACCGCCGGTCGCGAATCCTCGTCAGGTCACCGTGGTGGGATCGGGCCAGGTGCAAGGCGTTCCGGACACGTTGACCACCGACGTCGGCATCGAATTCAGCGCACCCGACGTCACCTCGGCGATGAATCAGACCAACGACCGTCAGCAAGCCGTCATCAATGCGCTCGTCGGTGCCGGCATCGATCGCAAGGACATCAGCACCACCCAGGTGTCGCTGCAGCCGCAATACGGCACTCCCGAGACCACGATCACCGGCTACCGCGCCACCAACGCCATCCAGGTCAAGATCCACCCGACCGATGCCGCGTCGCGGATGCTCGCGCTGATCGTCAGCACCGGCGGCGACGCCACCAGGATCAGTTCGGTCAGCTACTCCATCGCCGACGACTCGCAGTTGGTCAAGGATGCGCGGGCGCGGGCCTTCAACGACGCCAAGAACCGTGCCGACCAGTACGCTCAGCTGTCCGGGCTCCGGCTGGGCAAGGTGCTGTCCGTCTCGGAGGCGTCCGGGAGCTCACCGATAGCCGGGACGCCACCGGCACCGCCCAAAGCGATGGCTACCGCGGTACCGCTGGAGCCGGGGCAGCAGACGGTGAGCTTCTCGGTGACCGCGGCGTGGGAGCTGGATTAGCCGCCGGCCTACTGCTGGCTACTGCTCGTAGACCCTGGGGTCCAGGGTGCCGATGTACGACAAGTCGCGATAGCGCTCGTCATAGTCCAGGCCGTAGCCCACGACGAAGTCGTTGGGAATGTCGAAGCCGACGTAGGCGATCTCGGCGTTGGTGCGCACCGCATCGGGCTTGCGCAGCAACGTGCACACCCGCAGCGAGCGCGGATGGCGGGTCTTCAGATTGCGCAGCAGCCAGGACAGGGTCAGACCGGAGTCGACGACGTCTTCGACGATCAGCACGTCGCGACCGTTGATGTCTCGGTCCAGATCCTTGAGGATGCGGACCACACCCGACGATGACGTCGAGGACCCGTACGAGCTGACGGCCATGAATTCGAACTGCGTCGGCACCGGTATCGCGCGGGCCAGGTCGGTGACAAAGATCACGGCGCCTTTGAGCACGGTAACCAGCAGCAGATCCTGTCCAGCCTCGGCCACGGGCTCGCGGTAGTCGTTGGCGATCTGCCCGCCGAGTTCGACGATGCGGGCCTGGATCTGCTCGGTCGTGAGCAGCACAGACTTGATGTCCCCCGGGTAAAGGTCCACGGGCTGCTCGGGGGTTATCGCCGAGGAGGTCTGGGCCACGCCCACAGCGTGCCATGTCGGCGGCCGAACAACCAACGGCGGCGACAATTCCTCGATTTTTACACAGGTTCGCGTCGCAAGGTGAGCAGGCCGTCGCGCCGCCCCGCGATCAGCCGCTCGCCGCGCAAATCCGAGCCGACCGCCACCCCGCCCTGCCCGCGCCAAGCGGTGACCAGCACGTCCACCGCGCGGATCTGCTTGTCGGTCAGGCCGGTCGCCCCGCCGGCCAGCAGCCAGCCGCGGATCACCCGGCGCCGCACCGGGTCGGGCAGCTCGGCCAGTCCCTGAACCCGCAGCCCGGGGTCGGCCCGCACGCCGGGAAGCGCCTGGGCCGCGAGCGTGTCGATGAATTCGGTGTCCTCCCGCAGCGACGTCGCGGTCCGGGCCAGCGCCTCGGCCACCCCGCCGCCGAGGGTGTCCTCGAGCAGCGGCAGCACCTCGTGCCGCAGCCGGGTTCGGGTGAAGCGCCGGTCGCTGTTGTGCGGGTCCTGCCACGCGCTCAGGCCCAGCTCGAGGCAGGCGGCGTGGGTGGTGGCCCGCCGGACACCCAACAGCGGCCGGCACCACGGCGGATCGTGCGGGCGCATCCCGGCGATCGAGCGCGCTCCGGAGCCGCGGCCCAGCCCCAGCAACACCGTCTCCGCTTGATCGTCGAGGGTGTGCGCGAGCAGCACCGGGCCGAGTTGGTAGGCACTCAACGCGGCGTAGCGCGCCGTGCGCGCCGCCGCCTCGGGACCGCCCTGGGGACCAAACGGGCCACCGACCTTTACGCAAATGACCTGAGCGTCAACACATCCCAGCGCGACGGCCTGGGCGCGCGCGGCTTCGGCGACGGCGGCCGACTGAGGCTGCAGGCCGTGGTCGACGATCAGCGCGGTAGTGGGTCGCAGCTGCGCCGCGACCGCGGTGAGCGCCAGCGAGTCCGGCCCGCCCGATAGCGCCACCCCCCACTGGTCGCCGGTGGCCAGATAGGTCTTCGCGAACGCCTCGACAGCGGCACGCAGCTGCCCTACAGGACCCTGTCGATCCATCGCTCGGGGTTTTCGATCTCGGCGGGCAGCGGCAGCGTCTCGGGGCCGGACCAGACGAGGTTGAACCGTTCCATCCCGACCCGGCCCACCACGTGGTCGACGAACGCCTTGCCACGGGTGTACTGGTTGAGCTTGGCGTCCAGGCCCAGCAGGGCGCGCATCAGGCGCTGCAGCGGCGGCGGCTTGCGATGACGGCGGTCGTCGAACCGGCCGCGGATGGTGGCCACCGACGGCACCGCCTTGGGGCCGACGGCATCCATCACGTGGTCGGCGTGGCCCTCCAGCAGAGTGCCGAGCACCAGCAGCCGGTCCAGGGCCTGGCGCTGCGGCTCGGACTGAACGGCGCGCACCAGACCGACGATGCCCGTGGCGGACGCGTCGGGCGTGCCGAGACCGCGGTTGCGCACGTACTCGGCCAGCCGGCCGGCGACTTCGCCGATGTTGTCGCCCGCGTCGCGGGTCAGCAGCGCGAGCGCGTCCGACATGTAGTCGGGTAGCCAGGGGTTGGCGGTGAACTGCACCCGGTGCGTCACCTCGTGCAGGCAAACCCACAGCCTGAAATCGGCCGGATCGAGCCGCAGCTGGCGCTCGACGGCGATGACATTCGGATACACCAGCAGCAGGCAGCCCGCTTTGTCGGCGAAGAACGGGTCGTACTGACCAAGAATCCCGGCCGACACGAACGCCAGCACGGCGCCGGTCTGCGCACCGGTGAGGCGGCCGGTGAGAAGCCCGCGCGGCTTTTCGGTCCCGTTCGTCATCACCCGCATCGAGTCCGCCGCGGCGCGGACCCACTCCGCGCGGTCCACGATGCGGGCGGCCGGCACGTCGCCACTGGTTGCCAGGCCCGTCACGTCGCGCACCAGCGGTTCGGACTTCGTCGCCGCACCCGCGAGCTCGTCGATCGCCTGACGGCGGGTGTAGTCGCTGGCGGGTGGACCGGGCCGGGCCAGCCGAACGCCGATCGTTGCCGCGAACCGCCAGTCGACGGCGGTTCCGAGGGTCAGGTCGGGCGGGGCGCTCATGTACACCCGCAGGTCCACAGGCGCGTGGCCAGCGCGTCCATCGCGTTGCGTCCGTTGGGGCCGGCCCCGTTCGAGATGAACGCGAACGTGAGCACGCGTCCGGTGCGGTCGGTGACGACCCCGACCAGCGAGTTGATGGCGGTCAACGACCCGGTCTTGGCACGCAACCAGCCGGCCGGGCCCAGATTGGTGGCCTGGTCGAGAAAGCGGTCCGCCAGCGTCCCGCTGCCCCCGGCGATCGGCAGCAGATCCAGTAGCGCCCGTAGCGACGGCTGATCCGGCCCCGCGGCGGCCTGCACGGTGCCGTCCAGGGTCTTGGCCGTCAACTGGTCGTCGACCGACAGCCCGCTGGAGTCCACCAACGTGGCGCCGGTGGTGTCGACGTGCGCGGTGCTCAATCGGTTGGTCACCGCGTCGACCGCGCCCGCGAAGCTGCGCGGCCGGTTGATCGCCGCGGCCACCTCACGGGCGATCGATTCGGCCAGCACGTTGTCGGAGTGATCCATCATCTCGCCGGCCCGCTGGACCAGCGGCGCCGATTGCACCACCGCCAGCTGCCGGGCCCCGGACGGGGCCGTGGCGATGGTCACCGCGGCGGGATCCAGGCCGAGCGCCTTGGCCAGTTCGCGCCCGGCGTCCAGCGCGGGGGTCTTCGACCGCCGCGAGTTGACGGTGCTGGGCTGGATGCGTCCGCAGTCGATCATCACCGACTCGATCGGCGCGATGTCGCCGTTGTCGATGTCGCTGGGATCCCAGCCCTGCGCCATCGTCGGGCCGGTGAACGCCGAGGTGTCCACCTGCACGGCCGTCGGCGTCATGCCGCTGCGATGGATCTGCTCGACTAGGTCGCTGATGCGTGCCGCGCCGCGGTACCAGGTCGGCACCTCGGGCGGCGCCGCCGACAGCGTCGGATCACCGGCGCCCACCAGCACGATCGGTCCCTGGGCATTCTGACTGCCGGCCACGACGCGGGTGCTGATGCGGGCCTGACGATCCAGCGTCAGCAGCGCCGCGGCTGCGGTCAGCACCTTGTTGGTCGACGCCGGCACCAGGGGCACGTCGTCGGCCACCTGCCAGAGCTCTTTGCCGGTGAGCGCATCGGTGATCCGGCCGCCCAACCGGCCGAGATTGGGATCGGCGGCCACCGGGGCCAGCACGGCCGCCAACGCACCGGGCGAGGGCGTCTCGGCGGTGTCGGCGACGGGCACCATTCCCGCCTTCACGATCGGTGCCCGCGGGGGCGGCACCGCAACATGTGTGCCGCTGCTGCCGTGTCCACCCGTGGTGAAGAAGGTGGCCGCGGCCACCACGGCGGCGACGAACGCCAACACGGCCAATCCGATGAGCACCTGGGTGGATTTCCGCCAGCGAGTACGACCCATCACTCTCCTGACTGTTTGTTCCTATTCTGCCGAATCTGCGAAAACTCGCTCGACTAGGGTGATCCGCGACGAACCGATCTAGCCGGGTCCGCCAGACTTACTTCTCGACGAAGGAGCTTCAGACAGTGCAATTCGACGTAGTCATTGAGATCCCGAAAGGCCAGCGGAACAAGTACGAGGTCGATCATGAAACGGGGCGGGTGAAGCTGGACCGCTACCTGTACACCTCGATGGTCTACCCGACCGACTACGGCTTCATCGAGAACACCCTCGGCGAGGATGGCGACCCGCTGGACGTGCTGCTGCTGCTGCCCGAGTCGGTGTTTCCCGGCGTGCTGGTCGAGGCGCGGCCGGTGGGAATGTTCAAGATGGTCGACGAGGCCGGCGGTGACGACAAGGTGCTGTGTGTTCCGGCCGGCGACCACCGCTGGGAGCACATCCAGGACATCGGCGACGTGCCGGCCTACGAGCTGGACGTCATCAAGCATTTCTTCTCGCAGTACAAGGCTTTGGAGCCGGGCAAGTACGTCAAGGCGGCGGACTGGGTCGGCCGCGCCGAGGCCGAGGCCGAGGTGCAGCGCTCGATCGAGCGGTTCAAGACCGAGGGGCACTAACGCTGCTGGCGTAATCGCGCCTATCCCGCGCGCCGATTCTCGGTGGCATCCTGGCGGGGTGACCCCGGTGCTGCATTTCGCCGCGAACTTCTGGTGGCTGATCTTCCCGTTCGCGGGTGCGATCGGAACCGGCGTTCGGGCGGTGGCCGCCGCCAACGAGCGCCGGGTACAGCGACGCCTGGAACGGTACCGGCTCAAGCAACAGACCAAGATCGCCGTCGCTCAGGCGGCGGCGCGGGCGCGCGGCGATGAGGAGAGCTCCCGCCGCGATCTCACGAAACTCCTTGCGGCACATGCCCGTACGGACGCACGGTGGCTGGAGTACGAGGTCGACATCGCCAAACTGCTGGATTTCCCGCTGATGACGAACTTGCGCGATCCACTGACCGTCGCCTTCCAGAAGGCGAAGCGACATGCCGATCTGCTGCGCCCGGAACGGCCCCAGGACGTGCAGGCCGTCGCTGCCGATCGGTCGGCATACCTGGACTACCGCGATGCGGTCCACGAGTACATCAGCGCATTCGAGATCGCCGAGGCCGAGGCAATCCGGCGGCGCCGCAGCGATTTCTCCGCAGACGAACAGCAGCGGCTGGCCCGGGCCCAGCACCTGCTGGACCTGGCGCAGGACGAGGGTGCCACCCGCGAGGAGCGCCAGAACGCCTACGCGCGGGCCGGCAAGGAACTCGACGGCCTGATCGTGCTGCCGGCACCTGCGCGGGCCGGCATCGAACGTCGCATCGCGGGGCAGATCGAGGCATAGCCCGGCGACGATGCGGGCCGCCCAACGGCCCGCTGAGAAGTCGGGCGGATCGAGGCATAGCTGCAAGTCCAGCGGCCTCAGGCGGTTGCGGCCTCGCGCCTGTTGCGCAGCACGCTCCACCCTAACGCCGCGCCGATGAAGAGCACGCCGACCGAAGCGGTGACGACTTCGGGAATCTGGTAGCGGTGCTCAATGGACAGCAGCATGATCACCGCCAACGCACCAATGGCCCAGTGCGCGCCGTGTTCGAGGTACACGTAGCGGTCCAGCGTCTGCTGCTGGACCAAATAAATGGTGATCGACCGGACGAACATCGAACCGATGAACCCCAGACCCAGGGCGATGATGATGGGATCCGACGTGATCGCGAAGGCGCCGGTGACCCCGTCGAACGAGAATGCGGCGTCGAGCACCTCGAGGTACAGGAACAGCGTGAGGCCGGCCTTGCCCCCCGCGAGGGACGGCGCACCGGCATCGCCGTCGTCGCCACCCGACGGCTTGAACGCCTGACTTAAACCGTTGACGATCAGATACGTCACCAGACCCAGCAGCCCGGCCGTCAGCACCGTCGCGCAGTCCTCGCTGGAGTGGGTCAGCTGCGTGCCAACCAACACCAGCACGACGGCTGTGGCCGCCACCGAGACGTGCCCAAGCCGGCCAATCCGGGCGAATGGGACTTCAATCCACTTCAGCCACTTGATATCTCGGTCATAAACGATGAAATCGAGGAACAGCATCAGTAGAAATATTCCACCGAAGGCCGCTATCTGCGGGTGGGCCGACATGACCAGCTTTTCGTAGCTGGGCGAACCGTCCGGGAATTCCAGTGCGCCGTGCGCCGGCGGATTCAGTGCCAGTCGCAGCGCGCGAGCCGGGTCGATGCCCGCGCTCGCCCACACAATCAGTAACGGGAAGAGCAATCGCATTCCAAATACGGCGATCAAAATCCCGAGCGTCAGGAACATCTGCCGCCAGAACTGGCTCACCCGCTTCAGCACGGAGGCGTTGATGATCGCGTTGTCGAAGGACAACGACACCTCGAGGACGCCCAGAGCGACCAGAAGAAACAGCGCATGGAGTCCGCCGTGGGCAAATCCGACCGCGAGGGCAGCCAACGTGACTAACAGCGAAATCCCGAAGATACGAGCGGCGGCCATGGGTCCTTCCTCGACAGCCGCCCACATTAGAGCGAACGCGGTCGTCACCGCCAGCCAAGGCGACGGCGCACTTACTATTTTCAAATTGTGGCGATACTCGCGGGTCATCGGGGCGGCCTGCCGATAGCGCCGCCCCGATGACCGAAGTCGGTGGTGCGACATCCCCCCTGGGCGTTCCCGGCGGCGCGGGAGCGTCCCAGGGACCGGTCGCGCGCGGCAGCGTGGCCCGCGTCGGCGCCGCGACCGCACTGACCGCGGTGTGCGGCTACGCGGTGATCTATCTGGCGGCCCGCGACCTGGCGCCGAGCGGATTCTCGGTGTTCGGCGTGTTCTGGGGGGCGTTCGGCCTGGTCACCGGCGCCGCCTTCGGCCTGCTGCAGGAAACCACCCGGGAGGTCCGCGCCACCCGCTACATCGAGGCGCTGCCGGGTCCCGAATTCCGCACCCACCCGCTGCGGGTCGCCGCGATGGTCGGTGTCGCCGCGGCGGTCGTGATCGCGGGCACCTCGCCGCTGTGGAGTGGGCGGGTGTTCGTGGAGGAACGCTGGCTGTCGGTGGCGCTGCTGTGCGTCGGCCTGGCCGGGTTCTGCCTGCACGCTACCCTGCTCGGCATGCTGGCCGGCACCGATCAGTGGACCCAGTACGGGGCGCTGATGGTGACCGACGCGGTGATGCGGGTGACGATCGCCGCGGCCACCTTCGTGCTCGGTTGGGGCTTGACCGGTTTCCTGTGGGCGACGGTGGCCGGCGCGGTGGCCTGGCTGGTCATCCTGGTCGCCTCGCCGACCGCCCGCGCGGCGGCCCGACTGCTGACACCCGGCAACACCGCGACGTTCCTGCGGGGCACCGCGCACTCGGTCACCGCGGCCGGCGCCAGCGCGATCCTGGTGATGGGATTCCCGGTACTGCTCAAGCTGACGTCGAATCAGCTTGGGGCACAAGGCGGTGTGATCATCCTGGCGGTGACGTTGACGCGGGCGCCGCTGCTGGTGCCGTTGACCGCCATGCAAGGCAACCTGATCGCGCATTTCGTGGACGCGGGCCGCGACCGGCTGCGGGCGCTGCTCGCCCCGACGGCGATCATCGGCGGCATCGGCGCCATCGGGGTGCTGGCCGCCGGCCTGGTGGGCCCGTGGCTGCTGCGGGTCGCCTTCGGTGCCCAGTACGACGCCGACGGCGCCCTGTTGGCGTGGCTGACGGGCGCGGCGTTGTCGATCGCCATCCTGACGCTTACCGGTGCCGCTGCCGTGGCCGCCGCGCTGCATCGCGCCTACGCGCTGGGCTGGGTCGGGGCCACCGCGGCGTCGGGCCTGTTGTTGCTGCTGCCGCTACCGCTGGAGACCCGCACTGTGGTCGCGCTGCTGTGCGGCCCGCTGGTGGGAATCGGCGTACACCTGGTGGCCCTAGCGCGCGCCGGACGCTTAACCGGCTGATCCTGGCTAACCTTGTGGGCTGAGATGGTTACTGAACCGCAATACCAGGGCGCCTGGATCGTCATTCCCGCCTTCAACGAAGCCACGGTCATCGGTGAGGTGGTCGCCGATGTCCGTTCGGTCTTCGACCACGTCGTGTGCGTCGACGACGGCAGCGCCGACGGCACTGGGGAAATCGCCCGGCGGGCAGGGGCACATCTGGTGCGCCATCCGGTCAATCTGGGGCAGGGTGCGGCCATTCAGACCGGCGTCGAGTACGCGCGCAAGCAGCCCGGCGCGCAGATCTTCGCCACGTTCGACGCCGACGGGCAGCATCGCGTCAAGGACTTGTGCGCGATGATCGACCGGCTCGTCGCCGAAGACGTAGACATCGTGATCGGGACGCGGTTCGGCGGGCTGGAGAGCAGCCGGCCACCGCTCCTGAAACGGATCGTGCTGCAGACCGCGGCGCGGTTGAGCCCGCGCGGTCGCCGGCTCGGCCTGACCGACACGAACAACGGGCTGCGGGTGTTCAACAAAAGGGTCGCCGACGGGCTCGACATCACGATGAGTGGCATGAGCCACGCCAACGAATTCATCATGCTGGCCGCCGAAAACCATTGGCGCGTAATCGAACAGCCGGTCGAGGTGCTCTACACCGACTACTCGAAGTCGAAGGGACAGCCGTTACTCAACGGTGTCAACATCATTTTCGACGGGTTCCTGCGAGGGAGGATTCCGAGATGAACTGGATCCAGGTATTACTGATCGGATCGATCATCGCGCTGCTGATTTACCTGTTGTGGTCGCGCCGCAGCTCACGGTCGAAGGCCTGGGTCAAGGTCGGCTATGTCTTCTTTGTGCTGGGCGGTATCTACGCCGTGTTGCGGCCCGACGACACCACCGTGGTCGCGCACTGGTTCGGGGTGCGCCGCGGCACCGACCTGATGCTCTACGCGCTGATCATGGCGTTCAGTTTCACCACGCTGAGCACATATATGCGGTTCAAGGACCTGGAGCTGCGCTACGCGCGCCTGGCCCGGGCCGTCGCGCTGGAGGGCGCGCAGGCGCCGGAGCCGAACTAGCCCGTCTGAGCATGGCGGAAGAACTCGACGGTGCGACGCACACCTTCTTCGAGCTCGACCTGCGGATGCCAGCCCAAAACCTCTGCCGCCGAACTGATATCGAGGCAGGACCGCCGCAGATCGCCCAGGCGATCTGGATGAAAGTCCGGATCATCAGGTCCGCCAACGGCTTTGGCGAGCGCCGTGTGCAGCTGACGGTCGGAGGTCTCTATGCCGGTGCCGATGTTGAAACGCTGCGCGCTGCCGGCCTCACCGGAGGCTTTGACAAAGGCGTCCACGACGTCGTCGACGAACACGTAGTCGCGGGTCTTGCCGCCGTCGCCGAATACCTTGGTGGGCTTACCGGATAGCAGCGCCTGGGCGAAGATCGCCACCACGCCCGCCTCGCCGTGCGGATCCTGGCGCGGGCCGTAGACATTGGCCGGCGCGATGTGCGAGCAGTCCAGGCCGTACAGGTGCCGGAAGGTGTTCAGGTAGATCTCGCCGGCCACCTTGCCCGCGGCGTAAGGCGATGCCGGGTCGGTGGGCGCCGTCTCGGGCGTGGGGAACTGATCCGGGGTGCCGTAGATCGATCCCCCCGACGAGGTGTGCACCACCTTGCGGACGCCGGTGCGGCGCGCGGCCTCGGCCAGTCGCACCGTGCCAATCACGTTGACCGAGGCGTCGAACTGCGGCTCGGCCACCGAGTGGCGCACGTCAATCTGGGCGGCCAGATGGAACACCACCTCGGGCCGGTGCTCGTCGAGAATTGCCTCGAGGTCCGAGGTCACGATGTCCGCTTCGACGAAGGTGTGATCGGGATTGTCGGCCAGATGCTCGAGGTTGCGCGCCTTGCCCGACGCGAAATTGTCCAGGCTCACCACCGAATGGCCGTCCGCTAGCAGGCGGTCGACCAGCGTCGACCCGATGAATCCGGCTGCCCCCGTAACCAGTGCGCGCACCGGCCCACCATACCGACCGGTAAGAAATAACCATGCCCGCCGCCATGACCCGGATGCCGCGGGTCGCCCTCGCCGCGGCCGCGCTGATCGTGGTTGCGCTGGTGATGCGGGCAGTGCTGGCCTTCGGCGGCTACTTCTACTGGGACGATCTGATTCTGATCGGCAAGGCCGGAACCGAGGGTTTGCTGTCGCCGTCATACCTGTTCGACGACCACGACGGCCACGTGATGCCGGCGGCGTTCCTGATCGCGGGCGCGCTGATCCGGCTGGCCCCGCTGGATTGGACCGGGCCGGCGATCAGCCTGGTGGTGCTGCAGCTGCTCCCCTCGCTGGCGCTGCTGCGCGCGCTGTACGTGATCCTCGGCTGGCGTCGCGTGCTGCTGATCCCGCTGACGTTCGCGCTGTTTTGCCCACTGGGGGTGCCGGGGTTCGCCTGGTGGGCGGCGGCGCTGAATTCGCTGCCGATGCTGGCGGCGCTGGCCTGGGTGTGCGCCGACACGGTGCTGCTGGTGCGCACCCGCAACCAGCGCTATGCGCTCACCGGGGTGCTGGCTTACCTGGGCGGGCTGCTGTTCTTCGAGAAGGCGGCGGTGATCCCGTTCGTCGCCTTCGCCGTGACCGCGCTGCTGTGCCATGTGCGCGGTGAGAAGTCCGCGCTGCCGACGACCTGGCGTGGGGCCGTGCGGCTGTGGGTCGCGTCGCTGATCCTGACGGTCGCGTGGGTGGCGCTCTACCTCGCGGTGGTCAATCAGCGGCGCTGGAGTTCCGACCTCGCGATGACCGGGGATCTGCTATCGCGATCGATCACCCACGGCATCGTGCCGGGGCTGGCCGGCGGGCCGTGGCACTGGGATCGCTGGGCGCCGGCCTCCCCGTGGGCCACTCCCCCGCTGGCGGTGATGGCGCTGGGGTGGCTGGTGCTGCTCGTGGTGCTGGCGCTGTCGCTGGTCCGCAAGCAGCGCCTCGGCCCGGTGTGGTTGACGGCGGCCGGCTACGCCGTGGCGTGTCAGGTGCCGATCTATCTGATGCGCTCGTCGAAGCTGACAGCACTGGAACTCGCCCAAACCTTGCGCTATCTACCGGATCTCGTCGTTGTGCTGGCGCTGCTGGGCGCTGTCGGGCTGTGCGCACCGAATCGGTCGCTGGGTGCTCGATGGCTGGACGCATCGCCGCGACGCAGCATTGCGACAGCAGGTTTGGCCATGTTGTTCGTGGCCAGCAGTCTGTACTCGACGGCGACGTTCCTGACGAGTTGGCGCGACAACCCCACCCAGGCTTACCTGCGCAACGCGCAAGCAAGTTTGGCTGCGGCAAAAGCCAATTCGACCGCACCGCTGCTGGATCAGGAGGTCGATCCGCTGATCCTGCAGCGGGTGGCCTACCCGGAGAACCTAGCCAGCCACATGTTCGCCCGGCTGCGTGACCGCCCGGAATTCGCCACGGCAACAACGCAATTGCGCATGTTCGACAGTGTGGGGCGGCTGATCCCGGCGCGGGTCACCTGGATTCGGACCATCAAACCCGGACCGAAGCCGCAGTGTGGTTATTTCGCCCAGCCAGACACGCCGGCACGCATGGCGCTCGACGGACCGCTGCTGCCCGCCGACTGGACCGTCGAGCTCAACTACCTGGCCAACAGCGACGGCTCGATGACGGTCTCGCTGACCGAGGGTCCCGGGGTCAAGGTTCCGGTGCACCCCGGCCTCAACCGCGTCTACGCCCGGCTGCCCGGTGCCGGCGACGCGATCATGGTGCGCGCCAACACCACCGCGCTGGCATTGTGTATCGCCTCGGGGCCGGTGGGTTTTCTCGCCCCCGCCTAGTCGACGCCTCATGGATGGACGAAACGACTCCCTCTTAGCTCGTGATCGCAGTAAGGTGCCATCTGGTCGCAATTAAAATCTCGATCGGAGATCCTGTGAGTCGAAATGCGATGCAAGAGAGCTCAAAGGACCCACAGCCCGGCGACTGGGTTGAGGTCGTTGCCCCGCGCGACAATTTTAATGGCAAGGCCGGGCGGGTCGTGGCAATTGTCGACGACGGCGACGGGTTTGACGTTATCGTAAAAATTTTCGGCACGGATACATGGGGCATCAGGCGCGACAAGCTGCGCAAGATATCGCAGCCGAAGACGACGCCGTCACCACAGCAGCTTGACCTTGCTTATGAGGCCGGGCAGAACGCACTGAGCGCACAGGATACAACCCTTGGCAATATAAGAACTCGCGCCAACACGTTGCTATCCACCTCAGCCCTGTTCGTTTCTTTCTCCGCCGGACTTGGCTTGATCAGCGCAGACCACACGAAGGGGCCAGTCCTGTCTGCCCCGAAGGCAATCGTGCTCTTGTTGGTCGTCCTGACGCTCGGAGTATGTGTTTTATCCGTTTTGTGGCCGGTAGACTTTTGGATTTTCTCAATTTCGGCGCGAAAGCTAATGCTGCAGAGCAATTCTGACACCAAGGAGGAGTTGCAGGCGTACCTCCTCCGGGAGCTGACTCAAGGAATCACGCAAAACCAAGCTGCTCTGGAAGCCAAGCAGCGCGCCTTCCGCTGCGCAGCAACATTGTTGATGGTCGAAATCGTACTGCTCGTAAGTTTTATAACAATATGGAAGTGAGGGAAGAATGACTGAAGGCGGAGCCAATAACCCGGTGCCGTGGCAGAGGCGTCACGGGGGTGGTCCACGGAGTAATTTCGCTACCAATTTCCTGGCTAGAGCGTTGATCGCAGCCGACAACGCGGTGGCCAGAATTGGCAGACCATTCGCGAATGCAGGTGGCAGCAAGACTTACCACGCGTAGAGGAACCCGCCTATATAGCCGCCAGCGTCACCGCAGCGTGGCACAAGATGCCGAACGCCACGCTCGGGGCGCACTAGCCGAGCTGTAGGCCGCCGGGTCCCCGGATGTCGTTGTTGTGCCCCGGGTTGCTGATTCGCGGGACACCGCCCGCGGGCCCTCTCTCCCAGGTGATGTGGCTGCCCGCACCGGTGGCATTGATGACGACAACGGCCTGCAGGTTCACGGTGTTGGCCGCGCCGCTAACGTCGACCTCGCCGCACGACCCGTTCAAGGTGATCGTCGAGCCCTGACCCACGACCCGAATCGGGGATTGGTTACCACAGTCATAGGTCACGGCCGCGAAGCTGCTGTCGATCTTGACTGGCGCGGCATCAGCCATTGCGAGATCGCTTGACGCAGAAGCCATTCCGGCGAAAATCATACCGATGACGAGCAGACGAAACATGGCCAACTATGTCATCTGCGCCGCCGCCGCACCAGAATTTAGAGCACTGGTGTTTTTAAGGAGCGCTGCGGCTACGCGGCGCTGGGCCCCTGCCACGGCGCTGCCTTCAGGTCGCGTTGGACCACCGCCGCGGTCCGTATCTGGGTGACCGGGGCCAGGTCGTCATCGCCGCGCTCGTCGCGCCGCACCTGGCGGTAGGACCACCAGGCGGCGGCCGCGCCCGCGATCGCGACTGCGAGAGCCATCAGGACCAGGACGTCACCGAACGCGAACAACAGCACGATGCCCGCCACGGCCCAAACCGCCTCACCGATCGGGTAGTGGGTTTCGTTGTTGTGCAGCATCTGGGCCTCGCTCAAGATCCATGCCACCTGCTGATGCGGTGACTAAGCGTCTCAACGCAGTCGCGACGAAAAGGCTGCCCCGATACGGGGCAAACGTGACCCAACTCACGGTGGGCCGACCCGGCGGGCTGATACCGGCGTCATTCAACGCGATCAGCGAATGAAACTCCGGCTAATCCGTTGTCGCCAGTGAATGGGGTGTAGCCGGGGAAATAATGGCCGAGCATGAAGCCCGGCAGCACGTACTGCGGAAAAGCCCGAGAGATGTTGTTGCGATGGACGATATGCAGCGCCAGGCCCTCGGTGTCGGCGACATACCGCGCCCGGAAACCCGCATTGACAGCATCCTCGAAGAATTGCGCGTCCTCACCGTGGTCCCGATCCGGGAAGCGGACCGCCTCGGCCAGTGTCCGGCGCCACGCGGAGGCGAACCCGTAACCGGTGGCCTGCAGATGCGCCGACGCCGGCAGCACACCTTGCGTCGACACCGGCACGAACGGATCGTGCGGTGACAGGACGTAGTGCATGGGCCACAACACATCTGATTCCCAGTAGCAGAATCTTCCGAGTATCGGGCTGTGGGCGAACCATCCGCTCAAGGTGAGGTAGTCGTCGTCGCCGAGCAGCGCCAGCATGCGGTCCACGTAAGCCGGTGAGTAATAGTCGTCGTCGTCGAACCGCATCAGGACATCGCCGCACGCCTGTTCCATCAGCACGTTGAGCTTCGCTCCGATCGACATGCGGTCTCTCGCCCAGTGGATGTAATGGATACCGTCGCTTCGGTATTCATCGCTGCCAAGGGATTCGTCGGATTGCGGACTGTCATCGAGGATCAGCAATTGCAAGGGGCCGTCGAATGTCTGCGCCCGGTAGTAGCCGATCATCTGCCTCAACTGGGCGCTGCGCTGATAGGTCGGGCAAATAACGCTGACGCTCGTCATCGCGCGTGATGATACCGGAGTATCGGTCGGCAGACCTGGCAAACGGAATCGAGCACGAAGCACGGCGATTTACATGGAGCCGCCTGGGGGAATCGAACCCCCGACCTATTCATTACGAGTGAATCGCTCTACCGACTGAGCTAAGGCGGCGCACCCTCAAGCTGGGCGGCACGAGTCTACGGCAGCCGGGCGCACTGACCCAATTTCAATCCCGTTCAGTCTTCAGTTCCACCCCGATGGTGGCCACCATCGCGTCGACGGCGAACTTGGGCTTGACGTTGACCGCCAGCGCTTCGCGGCATTCCAGCACGGCCTCGATGCAGCGCAGCAGCCGCTCGGGTGGGGCATGCGCGGCCAACGCCGTGACCCGTTCGGCCATGTCCGGGTGGTTGGCCCGTACCTCACCCGCTTGCGCGGAAACGACCAGCGCATCGCGGAAGTAGGTCGCCAAGTCGATCAGCGCCCGGTCCAGCGCGTCGCGCGAGGCCCTGGTCTGACGGGATTTCTGCCGCCGCTCGAGATCCTTGATCGCACCCGTGGCGCCCCGCATAGCCCCCGCGGTGCCCTTACCGGTGCCGCCGGCCCCCAGTGCAGTCCGCAGCTCCTCGTTCTCGGCCTCGGCGCGGTCAGCGGTCAATACGGTGGCCTCGGTTTCGGCCGCGGCGACCAACTCTTCGGCGGCGGCGTAGGCGCGCGCCGGAGTCGCAGCATCGCGCACCAGGCTCAGCGCGCGTTCGCGCCGCTCCCGGGCCTCGGGATCCGTCGCCAGCCGGCGCGCCCGCCCCACGTGACCACCGCTGACCGATGCCGCCCAGCTCGCCGTGTCGGCGCTGAGCCCGTCGCTGTCGATCAGCACCTGCGCGATCGACTCGGTCGACGGGGTCACCAACGCGACGTGCCGGCACCTCGACCGCAGCGTCACCGCGATGTCCTCGGGATCCACTGACGGCGCACACAGCAGGAACACCGTCGACGGCGGCGGTTCCTCGACCACCTTCAGCAGCGCGTTCGCGGCACCTTCGGTCAGCCGGTCGGCATCCTCGACGACCACGATCTGCCAGTTGCCGGTGGTTGGGCGCCGCGACGCGGTCTGCACAATGGCGCGCATCTCGTCCACGCCGATGGACAAGCCTTCGGGGATCACCCGGCGGACGTCGGCGTGGGTGCCGGCCATCGTCGTCGTGCAGGCCCGGCACTGCCCGCACCCGGGGCCACCGTCCTCGGCGGCGGATGTGCACTGCAGCGCGGCCGCGAAGCGCAGCGCAGCGATCGAACGCCCCGACCCCGGCGGGCCGGTGATCAGCCACGCATGTGTCATAGTCCCGTGGGCCCCATCACTGTGACCGGGATCACTTCGCGCGGCTCTCGCGGCGGCGAGCAGGGCGGCCTCGACGGCCTCCTGGCCTACCAGCCGCGTAAACACTCCGGACATCACCGGCAACACTAGTGAGACAGACCGACGTCTACCCGACGGCTACCGTATCGCTACAATTCGGTGATCTTCTGCGCCGTTTCGCCAGGAACCGGCGACTTGCCGATGCCATTAAGGGTTACCGGCATGTCCCCGCCGACCGATACGGTGGGTTGGTGCCAACACCGGGTGATCTGCCCGGGCGAATCAGCGCGTTCGTCCGGTGGGTCGTGCGCACTCCGTGGCCGCTGTTCTCGCTGAGCATGCTGCAGGCCGACATCATCGGCGCACTGTTCGTGCTCGGCTTCCTGCGCTACGGCCTCCCACCCCAGGACCGTATTCAACTGCAGGATCTGCCGACGCTCAACCTGGCGATCTTCGCAAGCTCGTTGGTGATCCTGTTTCTCGTCGGCGTGGTGGTCAACCTCAGACTGCTGATGCCGGTGTTCCGCTGGCAGCGCCGCGACAACATGCTCGCCGAGGCCGATCCGGCCGCCACCGAGCTGGCCCGCAGCCGCGCCCTGCGCATGCCGTACTACCGCACCCTGAGCACGGTCGTGTACTGGTGCATCGGTGGCGTGGTGTTCGTCGTGGCCAGCTGGTCGGTGGCCCGGTTCGCCGCGCCCGTCGTCACGGTCGCCACCGCGTTGGGTGCGGCGGCTACCGCGATCATCGGCTACCTGCAATCCGAACGGGTACTGCGTCCGGTGGCCGTCGCCGCCCTGCGCAGCGGCGTGCCGGAGAACGTCAGGGCGCCGGGCGTCATCCTGCGCCAGATCCTGACGTGGATGCTCTCCACCGCGGTGCCGCTGCTGGCGATCGTGCTGGCGGTGGTGGCCGACAAGGTATCGCTGCTGCATGCCGCGCCGGAGAGCCTGTTCAATCCGATCCTGCTGCTGGCCCTCACAGCGCTGGGCGTTGGGCTCATCAGCACCCTGCTGGTGGCGATGTCGATCGCCGACCCACTGCGCCAGCTGCGCTGGGCGCTCTCGGAGGTGCAGCGCGGTAACTACAACGCGCACATGCAGATCTACGACGCCAGCGAGCTGGGCCTGCTGCAGGCCGGATTCAACGACATGGTTCGCGACCTGTCCGAGCGGCAACGGCTGCGCGACCTGTTCGGCCGCTACGTCGGCGAAGACGTGGCCCGCCGGGCGCTAGAGCGCGGCACCGAGCTGGGCGGCCAGGAACGAGACGTCGCGGTGCTGTTCGTCGACCTGGTCGGCTCGACGCAGCTGGCCGCGACCCGGCCGCCCGCCGAGGTGGTCCACCTGCTCAACGAGTTCTTCCGGGTGGTGGTCGACACCGTCGGCCGGCACGGCGGCTTCGTCAACAAGTTCCAGGGTGACGCCGCGCTGGCCATCTTCGGCGCACCGATCGAACACCCGGACGCCTCCGGCGGAGCGCTGGCGGCCGCCCGCGAGCTGCACGACGAACTCCTGCCGGTGATCGGCGCGGCCGAGTTCGGCGTCGGGGTGTCCTCAGGCCGGGCCATCGCCGGCCATATCGGCGCGCAGGCCCGTTTCGAGTACACCGTGATAGGCGACCCGGTCAACGAGGCCGCGCGGCTGACCGAGCTGGCCAAGCTCGAGGCCGGCCACGTGCTGGCCTCGGCGATCGCGGTGAGTGGCGCGCTGGACGCCGAAGCCTTGTGCTGGGACGTCGGCGAGGTTGTCGAGCTACGCGGTCGCGCCGCGCCCACTCAGCTGGCCCGGCCGCTGAATCTTGCTGCCCCGCCTACGGTTTCGCCACCACGGCCGGCCATCGAAGATGTGGCCAGCGAAATCATGTGATCGCCCCGGGCGCTAGCTGCGCTTGGCGGCCTTTTTCGCCGGGGCCTTACGCGTGGACTTCTTCGCGGGCCGTTTGACCGGACCCCGAGCCCGCCGGTCGGCCAACAACTCGGAGGCACGCTCGTCGGTGATCGACAGCACGTCGTCGCCCTTGCGCAGGCTGGCGTTGGTTTCGCCGTCGGTGACATACGGCCCGAATCGGCCGTCCTTCACCACCATCGGCTTGCCCGACGCCGGGTCGTTGCCCAGCTCGCGCAAGGGTGGCGCCGAAGCGGCTTGCCGGCCACGACGTTTCGGCTCGGCGTAGATTTTCAGCGCCTCGTCCAGCGTGATCGTGAACATCTGATCCTCGGTCGCCAGCGAGCGAGAGTCCGTGCCGCGCTTCAGGTATGGACCGTAGCGACCGTTCTGCGCGGTGATCTCCTCGTTGGAGGCAGGGTCGACACCGACCACCCGCGGCAGCGACAGCAGTTTCAACGCGTCCTCAAGCGTGACAGTCTGCAAGTCCATGCTGCGCAGCAGCGAGCCGGTTCGGGGCTTGGGACCGGTGGGCTTCTTGCCTTTCTTCGCCGGAGCCGCCTCGCCGTCTTCCGGGGGCGGCTCGGGCAGCACCTCGGTCACGTACGGTCCGTAGCGGCCGTCCTTGGCGACGATGTCGTGGCCGGTCTCCGGGTCGACGCCCAGCACGCGACCCTCCTGCGGGGTGGCGAAAAGCTCCTCGGCCACCTCGATGGTCAGCTCGTCGGGTGTTAGTTCGTCCTTGAGGTTGGCCCGCTGCGGCTTGGTCTCACCGTCGTCGCCGACGATCGTGCGCTCCAGGTACGGCCCGTTCTTGCCAACCCGCACGTAGACCGGGCGACCCTCGGCGTCGTCAAAGAGCTTGATGGAGTTGACTTCTCGAGCGTCAATGCCCTCGAGGTTGACGCCGACGAGCTTCTTGAGCCCACCGGCGCGTGCCACCGAATCCTGCACACCGTGCTCGCCGCCGAAGTAGAAGTTGTTGAGCCAGTTGGTGCGTTGCTCGCTGCCGGAGGCGATCGCGTCGAGCTCGTCTTCCATCGCCGCGGTGAAGTCGTAGTCGACCAGCCGGCCGAAATGTTGTTCCAGCAGCCCGGTTACGGCGAACGCGACCCACGAGGGCACCAGCGCGCTGCCCTTCTTGTGCACGTAGCCCCGATCTTGGATGGTCTTGATGATCGACGTATACGTCGACGGGCGGCCGATGCCCAGCTCCTCGAGGGTCTTGATCAGCGAGGCCTCGGTGAAGCGCGCCGGCGGGCTGGTGGCGTGGCCGTCGGGGGTGAGCTCGAGGGCCGCCAGCCGCTGGCCCTCGGTGAGCTGAGGCAGCCGGCGCTCGGCATCGTCGGCCTCGCCGCCGGCCAGCTCGTCCACGGTTTCCACGTAGGCCTTCAGGAAGCCGGCGAAGGTGATGGTGCGACCGCTGGCCGAGAACACCACCTGTTGGTCGCCGTCGGCGCCGTTCGCGGTGCCGGCGATCCGCAGACTCAGCGTGGTCCCGCGCGCGTCGGCCATCTGCGAGGCCACGGTGCGCTGCCAGATCAGCTCGTAGAGGCGGAACTCGTCGCCGTCGAGCTCGCGGCGCACGGCGTCCGGGGTCGCGAAGGTTTCCCCCGCCGGGCGGATCGCCTCGTGCGCCTCCTGAGCGTTTTTGACCTTCCGGGTGTACTGACGCGGCGACGGGGACACATACTCGTCGCCGTAGAGCTGACTGGCCTGCGTGCGCGCCGCGCTGATCGCCGACTGGGACAGCGTCGTCGAGTCGGTACGCATATACGTGATGTAGCCGTTTTCGTAGAGCCGTTGGGCGATGCTCATCGTCCGCTCCGACGAGAAGCGCAGCTTGCGGCCGGCCTCCTGCTGCAGGGTCGACGTCATGAACGGCGCATACGGCCGCCGGGTGTAGGGCTTCTCCTCGACGGAGGCCACCGACAGCTGTGCGCCCCGCAACCCGGTGGCCAGCTGTGTGGCCCGCGCCTCGTTGAGCACCACGACCTCGTCGGCCTTGCGCAGGGTGCCCAGCGAGTCGAAATCACGGCCGGTGGCGACCCGCAGGCCGTCGACCGAGGTCAGCCGGGCGGTGAAGGTGGGCGGCTGCGCGTTCGCGTCGGACACGCTGGCGTCGAGCTGGGCGACGATGTCCCAGTACGACGCGCTGCGGAACGCCATGCGGTCGCGTTCGCGCTGCACGATGATGCGGGTGGCCACGGACTGCACCCGGCCCGCCGACAGTCGGGGCGCGACCTTCTTCCACAGCACCGGACTGACCTCGTAGCCGTACAACCGGTCCAGGATGCGACGGGTTTCCTGCGCGTCGACCAGATCGATGTCGAGGTCGCGGGGGTTTTGCGCGGCCTCGAGGATCGCCGGCTCGGTGATCTCGTGGAACACCATCCGCTTGACCGGGATACGCGGCTTCAGCGTCTCCATCAGGTGCCAGGCGATGGCCTCACCCTCGCGGTCACCATCCGTGGCAAGGTAGAGCTCGTCGACGCCCTTCAGGAGGCCCTTGAGCTCGGTGACCGTACTCTTCTTCTCAGGGCTGATGATGTAGAGCGGTTCGAAGTCGGCGTCGACGTTGACCCCGAGCCGCGCCCAGGGCTCCGACTTGAACTTGGCGGGCACGTCGGCGGCGGCTCTCGGCAGGTCGCGGATGTGGCCCCGGGAAGATTCGACGACGTAGCTGGAGCCTAGGTAGCCCGCGAGTTTGCGCGCTTTAGTCGGCGACTCGACGATGACAAGTCGCCTCCGGCTGCCATTGCCGCTGCTGTCGCGGCCTGTTGTCGGGTCAGCCACCTGCGCTTACGCTCCATCTCTTCTCCGGCCTCACTCGAGACCGCCCTGCAGGAAGAATGACAGGCGGACGTCTGAAATTCCGCTGAAATTCAGATACGTCGGCGTTCCTTCCCTTCGAGCACCTCACAATTTCGCACCCGGAGGCGGGCCGACGCAAACCGACTCCCCGAAAGGGCAGGTCCTGGCCAACGCCGACCCCGGGGGCGGGTGTTGTCCCGCGCGTCCGCGAATCCTGACTCCGGACCGCTCGCATTTCGGAGGCCGCGCGGCTAAATCCGGGGCCAGAGCGCCAACGCTTCGGCGCCGTCAGGATGTTCCCCGACGTTCTCTACCAGCCGCGATAGCCGGCGACGGCCGCTGATCCGCAGCGCCGGACGCCCGCCGCGGGTGCCGATCAGGGTGGGCGCGATCCCGACCCGCATCAGGGCCGACGCCAGCGGCGAATGGGTGTCGGGGGCGTGTGGATCCAAACCCAGCTGGTAGTGCTCCCCCTCGGGCGTGCCGGCCGCGATCGTCCAGGCCCGCAACTCGCGCGGGCCGGGGAGCCAGCGCGGCGGCACCGTCTTGACCGCGCCGCGGGTCCATTCGGCCGCGATCGCGGTCAGCGACGGGTCGACCGCGGTGCGCACCAGGGGCGTGTCCTCGTCGGTGCGGCCGATCTCGGGGACCAAGCCGGCCTCGGCGATCATCTCGGCCAGAGCCGAGGCGCGCCAGAGCTGATCCACGACGACCGACAGCCGGGCACCACGGGACTCCGGAGCCCCCACCGTCACGATTTGGCCAGAGGCCGCCAGCACTCCACACAGGTCTGCGACGGCGGGCGGCACCGCCTCCGCTGTGAAGAAGGAAAGCTGGCTCACCACACCGACAGTAAGCCAGGCCGCCCGTCCCCGCTTCGAGGCATTCGGCGCGGCGCCGCACGTGGCGTGTCGGCCGATTGCGCCCCAAGGTAGCGGACGTGTGAATAGATAGTGAAAACCCCCCGGCGACACCCACAAAGCGGGTTGCACGGGGGGTTTTCGTCAGAATCTGCTCGATTTAGACGGAGCGGACTCCGGTGGCCTGGGGCCCCTTAGGGCTGTGGCCGATCTCAAACTCGACCTTCTGATTTTCTTCGAGGGTGCGGAAGCCCGAACCCTGGATCTCCGTGTAGTGGACAAAAACGTCCGCGGAACCATCTTCAGGAGCGATGAAACCGAACCCCTTCTCCGCGTTGAACCACTTCACAGTTCCCTGTGGCATTTCTCGATCTTTCCTTTTCTTCAAGGTTCGGAGCACCGCTTTTCGGTGCCCCGGGCCCGTTGTCACCGCCATACCTCACGGAGTAGTCGGAACTTCACCCGACCGTTAACCTCGCAGGAACCGCGGGTCGCAACGTCGATCCTGCGAAGTTTTGACACGAACACAGAAGCTACGACCGCAAACAGTCAACCATGTTCATGGTCTCGGCGACAGACTTGTGTCCCTGACTGATCCTTGGAGGGTGTGACGTGGCGAGTTTCGGCAGCGACCTGCTGGCCGTCGCGCTCGCCGGCACCGCGCCCGACGAGCATCCGCTGCGCCACGTCGCGGAGTTGCCGGCCCGCGGCGGCCGGCCCCACATTTGGCCGGAATGGGCCGAATCCGACGTCATCGCCGCCTTTGCCGACCGGGGTATCAGCGCGCCGTGGTCACATCAATTTGAGGCCGCGGAGCTGGCCCACGCGGGGCGTCATGTCGTGGTCAGCACCGGCACCGCGTCGGGCAAATCGCTGGCCTATCAACTGCCGGTGCTCAATGCGCTGGCGACGGACCCGTTGGCCCGGGTGCTGTACCTGTCGCCGACGAAAGCGCTCGGTCACGACCAATTGCGCGCCGCGCACGCGCTGACGGCCGCCGTGCCGAGACTGGCTGACGTCGTGCCCACCGCCTATGACGGCGACAGTCCCGCCGAGGTGCGCCGCTTCGCGCGAGAGCGCTCGCGCTGGCTGTTCTCCAATCCCGACATGATCCATTTGTCGATCTTGCGCAACCATCCGCGCTGGGCCGTCCTGCTGCGCGGCCTGCGCTTCGTGATCGTCGACGAATGTCATTACTACCGCGGCGTTTTCGGCTCCAACGTGGCGATGGTGTTGCGCCGGCTGCTGCGGTTGTGTGCGCGCTACTCGAGCGCGCCGACGGTGATTTTCGCCAGTGCGACGACGGATTCGCCCGGAACGACGGCGTCCGAACTGATCGGCCTGCCCGTCGAAGAGGTCACCGAAGACGGCTCACCGCAGGGTGAGCGGACCGTGGCGTTGTGGGAACCCGCGTTGCGCACCGACGTCACCGGCGAGCATGGCGCCCCGGTGCGCCGTTCGGCCGGCGTCGAGGCGGCGCGGGTGATGGCCGACCTGGTCGCCGAGGGAGCACAGACGCTGACGTTCGTCCGGTCGCGGCGGGCGGCCGAATTGACCGCGCTTGGCGCCCGGGCGCGACTGGGCGACATTGCCGCGGACCTTGCCCAGACGGTGGCGTCCTATCGGGCCGGTTACCTCGCCGAGGACCGCAACGCGCTGGAGCGCGCGCTGGCCGAGGGCCGATTGCGGGGCCTGGCCACCACCAACGCGCTGGAGCTGGGTGTCGACATCGCCGGGCTGGATGCGGTGGTGCTCGCCGGTTTCCCCGGGACGGTGGCCTCGTTCTGGCAGCAGGCCGGCCGTTCCGGGCGCCGGGGGCAAGGCGCCCTGGTGGTGCTGATCGCCCGCGACGACCCGCTGGACACCTATCTGGTGCACAATCCCGCGGCCCTGCTGGACAAACCGGTCGAACGCGTGGTGATCGACCCGTCCAACCCATACATTTTGGGTCCCCAACTGCTCTGTGCCGCAACGGAATTGCCGCTCGAGGAGGCAGAGGTTCGAGAAATGGGCGCCGGGCAGGTAGCCGAGGGGCTGGTCGACGACGGGCTACTGCGTCGCCGGGGCGGCAAGTACTTTCCCGTACCCGGTCTAGAACCCCATGGCGCGGTGGACATCAGGGGCTCGGCGGGAGGCCAGATCGTCATCGTGGAGGCCGACACCGGCCGACTGCTGGGCAGCACCGGGCTCGGCCAGGCCCCCGCCTCGGTGCATCCGGGAGCGGTTTACCTCCATCAGGGCGACACGTACGTTGTCGATTCGCTGGATCTCGAGGGCGCAATGGCGTTCGTGCACGCCGAGGATCCCGGTTACGCGACGTTCGCGCGCCAAACCACCGACATCAAGGTCACCGGCGGCGGCGAGCAGTCGAGGTTCGGTCCGGTGACCCTGGGCGTGGTGCCGGTCCGGGTCACTCATCAGGTGGTGGGCTACCTGCGCCGGCGATTGTCCGGGGAGGTCATCGATTTCATCGAGCTGGACATGCCCGAGCATGTCCTCGACACCACCGCGGTCATGTACACCATCACGCAGGAAGCATTGGCATACAAGGGGATTGACGGACCACGGATTCCCGCATCGTTGCACGCGGCCGAACATGCGGCGATCGGGCTGCTGCCGTTGGTGGCCAGCTGCGACCGCGGTGACATCGGCGGAATGTCCACGGCGGTCGGCCCGCTCGGTGTGCCCAGCGTGTTCGTCTACGACGGGCATCCGGGCGGGGCGGGCTTCGCCGAACGCGGTTTCCGGCAAGCGCGGACCTGGCTGAGTGCCACCGCGGCGGCGATCGAGGCGTGCGAATGCTCGATGGGCTGTCCGTCCTGCGTGCAGTCTCCCAAGTGCGGCAACGGCAACGACCCGCTGGATAAAGCGGGCGCTGTGCAGGTGCTCAGACTGGTACTTGACGAGTTGCCGTAGAGATCGCGCTGAGCAAACCGAAGGACGGCGACCGACCCCTCGACGGTCGACCTCGACGGAACCGCATATAACAACCGCCGAATGCGCTTCCTAGTGGCTGAAGAAACGCCAGCGTGCTGTCTCAAAGCGCGACCAACGGCCGGAGCACAAAACCTACCAAGGCTGTGATGGCGTTTGCAAACTTACCAGTCACTTAGCGGCGGCGAAGTCGATTCGCGGTATCGCCGAACTGATGTCGCGATGGGCTTTGCTGGAGCGATGACGGCGTGCCCGGGGATCCACAGTTGCCGCGGAGCGCCCTAAAATCGACCTCATGGCCCACGACTGGTTGCTCGTGGAGACACTGGGGGACGAGCCTGCCGTCGTTGCACAGGGGCGGCAGCTCAAGAACCTTGTCCCCATCACCACCTTCCTCCGCCGCAGTCCCCATCTCGCCGCGGTGCGCACCGCCATCGCTGAGACGATGCGCACCGGACAGAGCCTGAGCAGCATCACTCCCAAGCACGACCGGGTGATCCGCACCGAGCCGGTGGTGATGTCCGACGGCTGTATCCACGGCGTGTACGTGTGGACCGGCCCGACCGACATCGATCCGCCCGAGCGGCCCACCGCGGGCCCGCTGAAGTGGGACCTGACCCTGGGTGTCGCGACCGACACGCGGGAGTCGCTGGCCATTAGCGGAAAGAATCCGGAAGTCGAAGTCACGTTCGGCAGAGCGTTTGCCGAAGACCTTCCGTCGCGCGAACTCAATCCGAACGAAACCAAGATACTCGCGATGGCGGTCAAGGCAGAGCCTGGCCAAACAATTTGCAGCACTTGGGATCTCACCGATTGGCAGGGAAATCCCATCCGAATCGGTTTCGTCGGCCGCAGCGGGCTGGAGTCCGGCGCGGACAGCAAGGACAACCTCGTTGCGCGGGCGATGAACTGGCGTGCCGAGCTGAAAGGCCCACTGGTCTCCACCGACGATCTGGCCCTGCGCATCCTCAACGGCCTGCGCCAAGCGGGCGTTCACCGGGCACTCGTCGACCTCAACAACTGGACGCTGCTGAAATGGCTCGACGAACCCTGCACCTTCTACGACTGGCGTGGTGCCGACAAGGACAGGCCGCATGTCCATCCCGACGACGTGTCCCAGATGTCAGCCATGACTAAGGAATTCGGCAAGGGGTCGACCAACCGCGTGCTGCGGATGCGTGGCTTCGACGGCAACTGGGTGCCGGTGCACGTCACGGCGAACCGCGTGGAACTCGAACCGGAGACCTTCGTCGGGCTGGTGTCGCTGCGCTTGCCCAGCGACGAGGAGCTCACCAACGCCGGGTTGCCAAAAGCCCCAGACGACAACGGCTGATCACGCCGCGTCAAAGGGTCCGGCCCGCGCGGCGGCTTGGGCCACACCACCGAACGGCACCGCCACCCGCACGGTCACGACGACATCGAGATCATCCACCCGGCAGCCGATATCGTCGACTCGCATCCCGCGGGCTACCGTAGTCGCCCGCGCGCACGCCGCCGCGGCTCCGGAAGGTAACCGCGCCGCGGCGGCCAGCGCGGCCAGATCAGCAGCTGCCTGCGCACGATGACGTGCCACCACCACGGCGCCGATGTAGACGCTCGCGCCGGTGACACACAGCAGCACGGCGACCATCGCCGCCGCGACCACGGTCGCCGCGCCGCGGTCATCCCGACGGCTCCGCCGCGGAAACCGCCCTGGCGCTGATATCCAACGCGGGCAATATCTTTGAGTGGGCGACGACGGTCGCCACGATGAAGTCGCCGTCACGCCGCACCTGCACCTGCGCGCCGCCCGGGGCGATATGGCGTGCCGCGCCGATCGCCGACCGTTCGTCACCACGCGCGGCCAGTCGGGCGGCCTCGCGAGCGGCATCGACGCAGCGAACCTGCATCGACACGGCCGTGATACCGGCCAGGCATCCCACCAGAACCACGACCAGTGCGGCGATCGCCAACGCCGCTTCCACCGTGCTCGCGCCGGCGCAGCCGGCTAGACCTTGGTGTTGAGTGCACGACCGATGATGTTGGTCAACACCGATACGATTGAATCGCCGGTGACGACCGTGTAGAGAATCGCGCCGAAGGCGGCCGCGGCAATCGTGCCGATGGCGTACTCGACAGTGGACATCCCCGACTCGTCGGCGGCCAGCACCGGCATCCGCGCCATGGCTACGCGAAACATGTTTATCACCAATACATTCTCTCTGTTGTGGTCTTTGTCCGACGTTCACAGCAAGCCCGACTGCAGCACATCTCCGGCCAGCCCCGCCACCAGCGGGACAATGCCGAGGCAGACGAACGCCGGCAGGAAGCAGAGCCCCAGTGGTCCGGCGATCAGCACACCCGCCCGCTCGGCGGCCGCCGCGGCGGCGTGCGCGGCGTCGTGTCGAGCCTGGTCGGCCAGTTCGGCGACGCCGTCGGCCAGCGCGGCACCCGACGAGGCCGAACGCCGGGCCAGCCGCAGCAGCGCATCGGTTTGCACATCGACCGATTTGTCGCGCGAGATCGACCATGCGACAGCGGGATCGGCGCCCAGCGCGAGCAGATCAGCGGCCCGCCGCAATACCCGGGCTAGTTTCGGCGGTGCCGACCCCGCGATCGCGGCGGTCGCGGTCGACACCGCCATCCCGGCTTGCAGGCACACGGCCAGCGGGTCAGACCCCTGCCCGGACTCGCCGGCCCAGCCGGGTCTGGCCGATGCGCGGGAAGTGTTGTGCCGGCCCGTATTCGCACCACAGACGGGCGCGGCCCGATCAACAACGCCGCGGCCAGCAGTACCGCCGCGATACTCATGACCCGGCTCTATCGATGATTCGGTCCGACCACAGCAGCCCGCCGCATGCCAACACCGACCCGACCACCAACAGCCACCCACCGCGTGCCCACTCAGCAGGAAACTTAGCGGCCGCGCCCCGATCAGTTGGCCCAGCAAGACTCCCAGCAGCGGCAGCCCCGCCAATATCGCCGCGGTGGCACGCGCCCCAGCCATGCCCGAATCAACCCGCGACGAGAAGCGCTGGTGTTCAACGATATCGCGTTGCGCGGTACGCATCAGCGTGGCGATCGCAAGGCCGTGATCACTGGCCAGCTGCCAGCACACCGCCAGTCGGTGCCAATGGATGGGCTGCGCCGAACAGCCCGCCACGGCGCGCAAGCCCGCCGTCACGTCTGCGCCCAATCGCGCCCGCGCCGCGACCCCGCGCAGCGACATCGAAACCGCACCAAGGGTTTCATCGGCCGCCACACCAAACGCCCGCACCGGATGCGAACCCACTCGCAGCTCGCCGACCAACACATCGAGCGCGGCTTCCAATGTTTGGCCCTCCTCGATCGCACGGCGGAGCCGACGACGCCGGCGGTAGCGCACGCTCGCCGTGGCGGCCACGATTGCGGCGGCCAGAACTGTCGTCGGCGGCAGCACCACCGCGGCCGCGACAGCGGCGCACGCCGCGAGGCAAACCACCCCGCGCGCGCCGACGACGAGCCGCCGTGCTGAGGTGCAAGCGGCCAGTCGCCGCCGCGGCGATGCCGGAAAGACCAAGAGCGCCAGCGCCGTCAACATCGCGGCGGCGGATATGTGGTTCATGCCGGCAACCGGCTTCGCAGTAGGCGATGCAGCTCGTCGGCAGCGTCGGTCAGCCCCTGATCCGCGCTCCACACCGGCACCGCGCGGACCCGCGCACCTACCTGGCGCAGCAGCGCGATCTCGGCGAGCCGGCGCCGACCGCCGCGGTCCCGGGCGACGTGCAGCAGCACCTGGACCGCCGCGGCGAGCTGGCTGTGCAACGCGGCCCGGTCCAATCCGCCGAGCGCGCCCAACGCCTCGAGCCGTGCGGGGACCTCACCCGGGCTGTTGGCATGCACCGTGCCCGCGCCGCCGTCGTGCCCGGTGTTCAGCGCCGCGAGTAGGTCAACCACTTCGGCGCCCCTGACCTCACCGACCACGATGCGGTCGGGCCGCATCCGCAGCGCCTGCCGGACGAGCTGGCGCACCGGAACCTCGCCCACGCCTTCGATATTCGCGCACCGGGCGACCAAGTTGACCAGATGCGGATGCCGGGGCGCCAATTCGGCGGCATCCTCGACGCACACGATCCGCTCGGTCGGCGATACCGCGCCGAGCATCGCCGCCAGCAAAGTTGTCTTGCCCGCACCGGTGCCGCCGCCCACCAGGAAGGCCAACCGGGCCGCGATGATGTCGGCCACTAGTGCGGCACCCGCGGGCTCGATTGCGCCCGCCGCGGTCAGCGCCGCCAAATCCTGTGTGGCCGGACGCAGGACCCGCAACGACACGCACGTACCGCCGGCGGCCACGGGTGGCAACACCGCGTGCAGCCGAACCGCGAACCCGCCGGCGCCGATGCCGGTCAGCTGGCCGTCGATCCAGGGCTGCGCGTCATCGAGCCGACGACCGGCGGCCAACGCCAGCCGCTGAGCCAGCCGCCGGACCGCGCCCTCGTCGGCAAATCGGATTTGGCTGCGTCGCAAACCGTTTCCATCGTCGACCCACACCGCATCCGGCGCGGTGACCAGGACGTCGGTGGTGCCGTCCGCGCACAGCAACGGCTCGAGGATCCCGGCGCCGGTCAGTTCGGTCTGCAGCACCCGGAGGTTGGCCAGAACCTCGGTGTCGCCGAGCATCCCGCCGGATTCGGCGCGGATCGCGGCGGCGACCACATTGGGCCGCAGCGGCGCCGACTCCGTCGCCAGCCGCTCGCGTACCCGCTCGATAAGCGATCCGCTCACGCCGCCCTGGCCTTCGGTCCCGAGCCCGTGGGAGGCAGCACCGCCAGCACCCGGCGAGCCGCCGCCGTCAGCGCCGATCGCCGCCCCAGGCGCAGGCCACCATGCTCGAGCTGCTCGGCAAGTTGCGGTTGAGCCTTCATCGACGCCAGCAGCGGCAGGCCGGCGATGTCAGCGACCTCCGCCGCGCGCAACCCGCCCGGCGACGGGCCCCGGACCACCAACCCGAGGTTGGGATTGATCACGGCCAGCACCGGCGTCATCGCGGCGGTCGCCGCGCAGGACCGCACATCGCACGGGCTGACGACGACGACAAGGTCGGCGGCATCCAGTGCAGTCTGGGTGGCGTCGGTCAGCCGACGGGGCAGATCGCAGACAACCGTGACTCCCCCGCGCCGGCCCGCATCGATGACCGCGTCCACCGGCCCCGCGTCCAGCTCGTAGCCGCGCCGCGTGCCCGACAGCAGGCTGACGCCGTGCACGCGCGGCAGCGCGTCGCGCACCGCCGACCAGTTCAGCCGGCCGCCCTGCAGTGCCAAGTCGGGCCAGCGCACACCCGGTGTGGCCTCACCGCCGAGCAACAAGTCGACGCCGCCACCCCAGGGATCGAGATCCACCAGTAGTGCGTCGGGCGCGGCCCGCGCCACCGCGGCCGCGAACAGCGAGGCGCCGGCCCCACCGCAACCCCCGATCACCGCGACGGCCGCGCCGCGCGACCCGTCGTCCCGGATCGAGTCAGCGGATTCGGCGAGTTCGCGGACTAATTCGTGTTCCTGCCCGGGCACGAGCAGCACATGCTGGGCGCCGACCGCAACGGCGGCCGCCCAGGTTGCCGTCGTGGGTTCGGCGGCAGTCAGCACGCTGACGTGAGTGCGACGCGGCAGCGCGGCGCGCCCGCAACGGTCCGCGGCCGCCAACCACGTTTTCCGACCGACCGCCGAACCACCGGCGTGCACCACGCGAACGCCGACCGCGGCGGCCACCCGGTCCAGCTCGTCGCGCAGGATCGGGTCGGTCAACACCGCGAGCACACCCGCGGAACCTCTCGCTTCGGCGCCGGTCGCAATAGTCACCCCACCACCGTGCGGGCAGCTCGGGGTGCGACGCGCGCCTGCCCCGACGGATAACACTGTGCCCGCAACGCGCGAAGGCTGCGTCAAATGGTCTGAATACCGGGAAAATTACCCCAGAAATGGGACGACCCCCGCCAGTGGGGGGAGGAGGCGGAGGTCGTCGTGCATCAGCCCCGGGGGGTCGGGCTGATACACCCTCGGCTCAGGCCGAGTAATGCTTACTATACACACGACAGTGGGCGGTGCCGCAAGTGGTTGTTTTTTTCAAAGAAACAGTTTGAGCCGCAAAAATACCGCTGGCCTGGTCTGTTACCCCCTGCTCACGGATGATTTTGCCGGCAACCCCCGGACGCGTCGAGTCACCGACCTATGCTGTGTCGGTGACCGTCTCGGACCCGGAAGCGCATCAGCAAACCTCGGCGCAGACAGCCGCAAACGGCACGCCGCACGCCCGCACCGCGGCCTTTTTCGATCTGGATAAGACGATCATCGCCAAGTCCAGCACCCTGGCATTCAGCAAACCGTTCTTCAACCAGGGACTGCTCAATCGCCGCGCCGTGCTCAAGTCCAGCTACGCTCAATTCATCTTTCTGCTGTCCGGTGCCGATCATGACCAGATGGACCGAATGCGCGCTCACATGACCAACATGTGCACCGGGTGGGACGTCGCTCAGGTCAAATCGATCGTCAACGAAACCCTGCACAACATCGTGACTCCGCTGGTGTTCGCCGAGGCTGCAGACCTGATCGCCGCGCACAAATTGTGCGGCCGCGATGTGGTCGTGGTGTCCGCCTCCGGCGAGGAAATCGTCGCCCCGATCGCCCGCGCGCTGGGCGCCACGCATGCGATGGCGACGCGGATGGTCGTCGAAGACGGCAAGTACACCGGCGACGTCGCCTTCTACTGCTTCGGCGAGGGCAAGGTCCGGGCGATCCGCGAACTGGCCGCCCGCGAGGGCTATCCGCTGGAACACTGCTACGCCTACTCGGACTCGATCACCGACCTGCCGATGCTCGAGTCGGTCGGGCATCCGAGCGTGGTCAACCCCGATCGCGGCTTGCGCAAGGAAGCGACCGAACGTGGTTGGCCCGTGCTGAGTTTCTCGCGACCGATCTCGCTGTGCGACCGGATCCCGGCGCCGTCGGGGGCGGCGATCGCCACCACGGCCG
Source organism: Mycobacterium stomatepiae (assembly GCF_010731715.1). Classification (NCBI taxonomy): domain Bacteria; kingdom Bacillati; phylum Actinomycetota; class Actinomycetes; order Mycobacteriales; family Mycobacteriaceae; genus Mycobacterium; species Mycobacterium stomatepiae. Next base: position 4,429,567 of record NZ_AP022587.1, on the reverse strand, counting down.
CGGTGAGTATCACCGCGCTGGCCGCCGGTGCCGTCACCTACTCGCTGCTGCGCCGCTTCGCGTTCTAATTCCAGCAAACCTGCCGAGCGCGCAACTTCCTGTGAATTCGCAACGTTCGCAGAATTGGACCTTGCTGTGCTAAGGCTCTAGGAGTACAAAGGAACCACGGAAGCCCGGTAAGGCCTAGGTCGATCCGGAAGAGAAGGTTCGTTCTCCCAGCCCGGGCGCCCAGCACGGTACTCGGCACCCACGCGGAGTCATAGCCGCGATAATGGCAGAAGTGTTGCGGGCCTGCGTAATTGCGAAAATGCAGAAAGTATGAACAGCCCTTTGGGTGGGGTTGTAACTTGAAGCGTCGCAAGATCGCCGAGGCCACCCACGCACCTCGAACATGCACGCTTGGTAACCGAGTTCCCTGCTAGCGGGCGGCGGACCGAATTTTTCGGAGCGCCGCCCGCTCTACATGTCTGGACCTCTTTCGCGAGTGTCGCTCATCCCTTGCCTGGCAACGACTCCGCGATCGACAACGCTTCCTGTTCGCCGGCCTGCATGGCCCGGCAGCACAGCACCAACCAGGCTCCGACACCGGCCGGCGTGCCCTCGGCGAATCCGCTTGCGGCAGCACGATAATCGCCCGGTTTGCGCATCCAGCTCACCTCCGGCACACCCAGCCCGTGCGGATCTAGACCGCTGGCGATCGTCACCAGCCGAGATACCGCCCGCGCGACCACTCCGTCGGCGCTGCCAAAGGGCATGAGCGTCAACAGTTCTCCGTGCGTGACCGCGGCGACCACCGGCGCCGGCACCCGCGTGCGACCGGTCACCAACTCGCCGAGCAACTCGAGACGCGGAGAGATCTCGGGATCGGAGCGCGGGCGGCCCAATTGTTCGTCGTCGACCTGGTCGGCCGCCGCCAGCATGTGCAGCCGCGCCAGCGCCTGCAACGGAGATCGCCGCCAGACGCCGACCAGCGCTCCCCCGCCGCCCTCTAGCGCCTGGGCCACCCGCAGTGCTCCGCCGAACACCGGATCGCTCACCCCCGAGCTGTCGGCCAAGTCCTCGAACCGCACCGGGCCACCGTCGAGCACCGAAGAAGCGCGTGCCGCCCGCAACGCGGCCTCGGCGGCGGTCACCGGCCAGCCGCGCAGGTTCGCCCGATGCCGGTGCGCGCGGCCCAACGCGTCGCGGGCCCGATCACTTGCCTCGGCGACGCCGGGGAGGTCCATCAGCGGAGCCAGCGGGTCTGCCGTCACAGGTTGCAAACCTATCGGGGCGGTATGGACGTGCCGGGAATGGCCTCCAGCAATTGACGGGTGTACTCGTGGCCGGGCCTGGTGAACAGCTCTTCGGTGGCCGCGTGTTCCACGATCCGCCCGCCGCGCATCACCAGCACGTCGTCGGCGATCTGCCGGATCACCGCCAGGTCGTGGCTGATGAACAGGTAGGCCAAGCCCAGTTCGGCCTGCAGCGTGGCCAGCAGATCCAAGATCTGTGCCTGTACCAGCACGTCGAGCGCCGAGACCGCCTCATCGCACACCAGCACCTCGGGCCGCAGTGCCAACGCCCGCGCGATCGCGACGCGCTGGCGCTGGCCGCCCGAGAGCTCGCGCGGCAACCTGCCCAGCACCGACGACGGTAGGGCCACGTGGTCGACGAGCTCGCGCACCGCTTTCTCGCGCTGACGACGGTCGCCGACGCGGTGGATCCGCAACGGCTCCTCGATGGCGCGGAACACCGAGTACATGGGATCGAGGCTGCTGTACGGGTTCTGGAACACCGGTTGCATGCGCCGACGAAACGCCATCATCGCGTCCCGGTCCAGCGCGCTGGAGATCTCGTTACCGTCGAAAACAACCGTTCCCGAGGTGGGTTGGAGTAAACCCAGCGCCATGCGGGCCACCGTCGATTTGCCCGATCCCGATTCGCCGACGATGGCCAGGGTGCTGCCCCGCCGCAGCCGGAACGACACCGCGTCGACGGCGCGGAGGTCAGTCCGGCGCCACGGCGCGCCGTGCGACTCGCGGTAGACCTTGGTCAGCTCAGAGGCGACGAGGATGTCGTCGCCTCGGGTGTCCGCCGCCGGCCGCGCGGACGCAGCGCGACGGACCGTCAGCGACGGCGCCGCGGCCAGCAGCCGGCGGGTGTACTCGTGCTGCGGATTGGCCAGGATCGACTGCGCGGCACCGGATTCCACCACCACGCCGCGATGCACGACGACCACTTGCGCGGCCCGCTCGGCCGCCAGCGCCAGGTCGTGGGTGATCAGCAACAGCGCGGTGTCCAGTTCGTCGGTGAGGCGCTGCAAATGATCGAGCACTTGCCGTTGCACCGTGACGTCCAGCGCGGACGTCGGCTCGTCGGCGATCAGCAGCTGCGGGTGACCCGCCAGCCCGATGGCGATCAGCGCACGCTGGCACATGCCGCCGGACAATTGGTGCGGATATTTCTCCGCCTGCTTCTCCGGATCCGGCATGCCGGCCTGGGCGAGCAGCTGCACCGCCCGGCGCCGCGCCTGCCGGCCATCGGTGTTGGCGCGCAACGCCTCCGAGATCTGGAAGCCGACCTTCCAGACAGGATTGAGGTTGGTCATCGGGTCTTGCGGTACGTAGCCGATGCGCCGGCCCCGAATGGAACGGAGCAGCCGACGGTCAGCGGAGGTGATGTCCTGACCGTCAAACACGATGCGGCCGGCCGTAATACGCCCGCCGGGCGGTAACAGCCCCAGGACCGCGGCGGCCGTGGTCGATTTCCCCGATCCCGATTCGCCTACCACGGCGACGGTCTGGCCGCGCATCACGCTCAGATCGACGCCGCTCACGGCGGGGGCGTGGTCGCCGAACCTGACCTCCAGGCCCTCGACCTTCAACAGCGGGGTGCTCATGCCCGCTCCGCTCGCGAGGCCGGGTCCAGGGCGTCGCGCAGGGCGTCGCCCATCATCATGAACGCCAGCACCGTCACCGCCAGCGCGCCGGCGGGATAGAACAAGATCGGCGAGCCTGCCCGCAGCCGCGTCTGCGCCAGGTTGATGTCGCCGCCCCACGACACCACTGAGGTCGGCAGTCCGACGCCCAGGTAGGACAGCGTCGCCTCGGTGACGATGAAAGCGCCCAGCGCGATCGTGGACATCGCGATCACCGGGCCCGCGGCGTTGGGCAGCGCGTGCCGTAGCAGGGTTTGAAACCTACTCAATCCCAATGCTTTCGCCGCGAGCACATAGTCGCTGGCCCGGACCTCGAGCACCGCGCCGCGGGCGATCCTGGCCACCTGCGGCCAGCCGAACAATGCGAGGATGGCGATCACCGTCCACACCGTCCGATGGTGCAAGACTTGCATCAGCACGATGGCGGCCAGCAGCAGCGGCAGCCCGAAGAACACGTCGGTGACGCGCGAGACCACCGCGTCGATCCAGCCGCCGTAGAAGCCGGCCAGCGCGCCCACCGCCCCGCCGACGACGAACACCAGCAGGGTCGCGCCCAACCCGACCGTCACCGACGCGCGCGCCCCGTAGACGGTGCGCGCGTAGATGTCGTGGCCCTGCAGATCCGTACCGAACCAGTGCGCGGCCGACGGATCGAGCAGGCTTTGGCTGGGATCGGCGTAGGTGGGGTCCACGCCGGTGAAAAGCGCCGGAAACAGTGCGACCAGCAGGATGAGCAACATCAGTGCCGCGGCGACGACGAACTTCGGGCGCCGGTGCAACTTGCGCCACGTCTCACCCCAAAAGCCCGAGTGCTCAGCCATAGCGGATCCTCGGGTCCAGCGCCGCGTAGAGCAGATCGACCAGCAGGTTGGTGATCAAGTAGATCAGCACCAGCACGGTCACGATCGACACCACGGTCGGCGCCTCCCGCCGGGTGACAGCTTGATACAGCACACCGCCGACGCCGTGAATATTGAAGATGCCTTCGGTCACAATGGCTCCGCCCATCAGCGCACCCACGTCGGCTCCCAGGAACGTCACCACCGGGATCAGCGAGTTGCGCAGGATGTGCACGGTCACGACCCGCGGCCGCGACAGCCCCTTTGCGGTGGCGGTGCGCACATAGTCGGCGTGCGCATTGGCGGCCACCGCCGATCGGGTGAGCCGCACAATGTAAGCGAATGATACTGACCCCAAGACTATTCCGGGCAGCAACAGGCGCGCGAACGTCGCCCGTTCGCCGACGGTGACCGGCGCGATACCCAGCTGGACGCCGAACAGGAACTGGGCCAGAAAACCCAGCACGAAGATCGGTATCGCGACGATGATCAGTCCGGTGATCAGCACCGCCGAATCGAATAGCCCGCCCTGGCGCAGCCCGGATATCACGCCGAACCCGATTCCCAGCACCGCCTCCACCACCAACGCGATCAGCGCCAGCCGGATAGTGACCGGAAACGCGTGTGCCAGGACGGCGCTGACCGGTAGGCCGGAGTAGGCGCGACCCAGGTCGCCGTGCAGCACGCCGCCGATGTAGCGCAGGTATTGCAGCAGGAACGGATCGTCGAGGTGGTAGCGCGCCCGCAGCTGCGCGGCCACCGCCGGAGTCAGCGGCCGGTCACCGGCGATCGCGGCCAAGGGGTCACCGGGCAATAGGAAGACCATGCCGTAGATCAGCAACGTGGCGCCCAAAAAGACGGGCACCATGACGGCGATCCGCCGTGCGATATACCAACCCATGTCTTAGGCCTTGACGATGCTCTCGTAGTCGGGCAGCCCGTTCCACGTGACCTTGACTTTGCCGACCTGAGGCGACCACCCGATCACGGCAATGTAATACCAGAGCGGCACAGCGGGCATGTCGTGCAACAGGATTCGCTGCGCGACGTTGACCAGAACGTCAGCCTGCCGCAGGCTCGGCGCGGCCTCGGCGACCGCGAGACCGGCGTCGAACTCTCGGCTGGAGTATCCGACGTCGTTGGATCCCGCGCCGGTGGCGTACAGCGGGGCGAGGAACTCGATCATCGACGGATAGTCACCGATCCAGCCGGCACGGAAGGCGGTGTCGATGGTGCGATTGGTGATCTGGGTGCGGAACCCCGCGAAGGTGGGCTGCGGCGCGCCGGCGGCGTCGATGCCGAGCACGTTTTTGATGCTGTTGGCCACCGCGTCCACCCACTCTTGATGGCCGCTGTCGGCGTTGTAGGCGATGGCGTATCGCCCGCTCCACGGCGAGATCGCGTTGGCCTGCGCCCAGAGTTGCCGTGCCCGTTCGGGATTGAAGTCCAGGGCGTCGTTTCCCGGGATGTTCGGGTCGAACCCCGGCAGGGAGCGGGCGGTGAAATCGCGGGCCGGGCTGCGGGTGCCATTGAAAATCTGCTGACAGATCTGCGGGCGGTTGATGGCCGCCGACAGGGCCAACCGCCGCAGCCGTCCCTCCTCACCGCCGAAATGCGGCAGCCGCAGCGGAGTGTCGAGAGATTGGCTGACCGCGACCGGTCCGCTGGCGGCGTTGCCGCCCAGGTCGCGCTTGTAGATCGTCAACGCGCTGGACGGAATGGTGTCCAGGACATCGAGGTTGCCGGACAGCAGGTCGGCATAGGCGGTGTCGAGGTTGCCGTAGAACTCGAACCTCAGGCCCTTGTTGTGCGGCATGCGGTTGCCGTGATACTCGGGATTGGGTTTCAAGTCGATCTTCACGTTGTGCTCCCAGGCCGGCCCGTCGGGACTGTCGGCCAGCCGATAGGGACCGTCGCCCACCGGGTTGCGCCCGAAGGCCGCCATGTCGCGAAATGCCATGTCCGGCAGGGGATAGAACGCGCTGTGGCCCAGTCGCAATTTGAAATCGACGGTGGGCGCCTTGAGCCGCACGGTGAACTCGAGATCGTTGACCACCTGCAAGCCGGACATCGTGGTTGGCCTGCCGTCACCCGGCGCCCCGGCGACGTCGTCGAATCCTGCGATCGGGCTGAAAAACTCTTGCTGCAGTAGGGCGTTGGCACTCAGAGCACCGTAGTTCCATGCGTCGACGAACGAGTGTGCCGTCACCGCGGAGCCGTCGGTGAACTTCCAGCCGGGTTTGAGGATGATCCGGTAGTTGACGTTGTCGGTGGTCTCGATCGACTGGGCGACCTCCGGCGCCGGTTTGCCGTCGGCGTCGTAGGACACCAAACCGGCGAACAGCCGGTCCAGGATCCGCCCGCCGAGGCTGTCATTGGTCCCGGTCGGTATCAGCGGGTTGGGCGGTTCGCCGCCGTTCACCACGACCAGTTCGGGGCTCAGCGCGCCGCCACCACAGCCGGCCGTCGACGCGACCGTCAGCACAACGACGGCAGCCATCGTGGCCGCAACTCTTACTCGACACATCAGCTACGACCTTAAGGCCTTGCGTTGCGGTTTCTCACGACTAGCAAGTTCGGATGCGGGACCTGTCCGAGCACCCCGATGTCGCCGATCAGCTGGGTACGATGGCCGTATGCCCGAGGCCCCGCAGAATGCAGAAGATTGTGGCCAGCGCTGAAGCTTCCACCCGACGACGCTTTTTGCGACTCGCCGGTATCGGTGCCGGGGCGATTACCGCCGCATGCTCCGGAACCGATGGAGCCACGAAGGCTTCGCCGACAACGCACCCGGTCGACGCCACCGCACCCCTTGACCTTCCGTATCTTTTCGACGGGGATCCTCAAGCCCAACAGGTCGCTCGCTCGCTACTGGCAGCCACCCCCGGCGCCGAGGAATTGCACAGGCACGAGCAGTTCATGCGGCTAGCTATCGAGCTGGCGAACAACAATCCATCTCGCCCGTTCGCGGCGGTCATTGTGGATCACACGAGTGGTGAGGTGCTTGCACAGGGCGTAAACAATCGTTCGGCAAACCCGACATCACATGGCGAAATGGTGGCGATCAGCGATTACATCAGCCGCCACGGCAACGCGGACTGGGACCAGGTCTCGTTATACTCCACCGCCGAGCCATGCGTAATGTGCTGTGGTGCAATAGCTTTAGTAGGAATTCCGCGGATAGTGTGGGCAAGTTCTATTGCTACTGTCCTGCGTTCCGATATCCCGCAATTCGAAATCTCTGCGATCGAGGCAATCGCGCGTGCCCACCAGCTCTACCGCCCAGAGCTCGCCCTCCCCGGAGTACTCGCCGCAGAGACGGACAAGCATTTCGCCGCGCGTCAGCGATAAAAAACCACACCGAACTTCGTCAGGTCGGCAAATCGTATACAATAGTCAGTATTATATGTGATAGGGCGGCCATGAACTACGTAGACGAGCTTGTCGGTGCAGCTGGCGAGGACTCGGTGCGGATCGACCTTGCTGCCCGCCAGCGAGCGTCGAAAGACTTCGCATGGCTTTCACCGATATTGGCCCGGGATCTTCCGGACGTCATCGCCGATGTCGTTGTGCGGCCCAGACATCGCGAGCAGATTCCAGCGATACTCGCCGTGGCCTACCGACACCGAATACCTCTAGTCCCTCGTGGGCGAGGGACGGGCAATTACGGGCAGGCGGTGCCGCTGCACGGTGGGATCGTGTTGGATCTATCCGACTGTCGCACCGTGCTTTCCATCGATGACGAATTCGTGATCGCCGAAGCGGGATGTACGTTCGAACAACTCGAATCCGAACTCACCGCTGTCGGACGCGAGGTAGCGGTCATGCCTTCAACCGCTACCAGCACCATCGGCGGCTTTCTGTCCGGTGGCAACCAGGGAATTGGCTCTATCGAGCACGGTTCCATCTGGGACGGCTGGGTGCATGAACTCACTATCGTGGGATGCCAGCCCCAGCCCCAGCCACTACAGGTCAGCGGCGAAGGTCTTCGCCGCCATTTGCACGCGTTCGGTACCACCGGTGTGATCACGACGGTGACACTGCGGCACAGCGCAAAGCGCGACCGCACGGCCCTGTTCGGGTCGTTCACAACCATGAAACAAGCGGCACATGCAGGCCAGCAGTTGATGGATCTTCCCCAGCTGCCACGTGCGATCAGCGTCGACGACGAGGCGGCATACCGGCATTATCCGCAACACAGCGGAATGGTTGGTGCTGTGCTGCTGCGAACGATCCTGGATGTGGACCAGGTCGACGCCGCGCGGGCCATCGTTGTCGCCGCCGGCGGACAAGTCACTGCGACCGATGTCAAAGCCATTGGGGCTATTTCGCGTTCGGTGTACAACCACACCACGGTCATGGTCGCCCGCGGGCGCCCGGGGACAACCGCGGTGCAGATCAGGGGCAACGCGATCATCGATCACGAGGAGGACGTTCGTCGGGTATTGCCTGAGGTCTGCATTCACCTCGATGGCAATGCCCCCGCTGGGTACGGCAAGGGCTTTTCCGGACTGCTCTTTTCGCAATGGATCGACGACGCTACCCTCGCTCGAGGCATCGGCGCGCTGCGCGAGCTGGGAGTCAGAGTGGTCAGTCCGCACACGTGGATGGTCGGCAGCCACGGTGGGCTCGAACATTATCAAGCAGCATCCGCACAACACGATCCCCTTGGCCTGCTCAATCCCGGAAAGCTGCCAGCCTCCGGCAGGCCAATCTCAGCTTTCGTAACGACACGAGCGATAAGATGAAGGTCGATCACCTTGCCCTCAACGTGACGAATCTGGACGAACGGGTCGCCACCTTTTGTGAACTCGGCATGGTGGTGCGCCGCCGGGGAACCTTGAGCTCAGACCCGACGCGCCGCATCGTAATGCTCTCAGATAGTGATCGAATTCAAGATCGAGCTGATCGAATCACCCACCGATGGCCTGGCCCACTTGGCCATGGCGGCCGACGATGTCGACGACACGTTCACCGAATTGCTGCGGATCGGCCTTGCCGCTGAACGCATACCGCATCGGCTGGAAGCGGCCAAGGCGCGCAGCGCACTGCTATCCGACGAATTCGGATTCCAAATCCAGCTGATCGCCTACGACGCCGACAGCCCCGACATATGAACTCCTCCCAAAAAGGCGTGCGCCCAGGCGCACTGCTGCACGCACTCTCTCCCTCTCCCCCGGTTGAAAGATTTTCATTATGAACGGCTTTGACATCCCGACAATCGACATCTCGCCATACCTGGACGACGCAAATCCCAACCGGAAAGCCGTGGTACCCCGCAAAATCGATGCTGCCGCTCGCACTGTCGGCTTCGTTCAGATCGTTGGCCACGGGGTTGCCAGCGGACTCAGCGATCAACTTGCTGACGCGATGGACAAGTTTTTCAGCCGGGATATCGAGTACAAGAAGATGCTGCAGTCTCCCACCAACCGCGGCTACACGCCGCCCAAGTCCGAACGATTAGCGCTGAGCCTTGGCGTCGATAAAGCGCATCGGCTGAACGACTTTTTCGAAGCGTTCAACGTCGGCAGCACGAGGGCTGACTATCCAGGCGCCGACCTAGACTCGAAAGATTACCCAGAAAACGCGTGGCCCAACGACTCCGATGGCTTCCGGGCTGCGGCGGAGGCGTGGTTTTCCCAGATGACAGTGACGTCGACGCTGCTGATGCAGATCTTTGCCAACGCGTTGAGCCTCGAACCTGGATACTTCGATCCCTATCTGGACCATTCCCGATACATCCTGCGGCTCAACAACTATGCGCTGCCCGTCGGCGAAAAGGTCACCGTCGACAACGATCTAATCGGCGTGGGGGAACACACCGACTTCGGCATTTTCACGATCCTGTGGGCCGACGATGTCAAAGGCCTTCAGGTCTTAGGCCCCGACCACACCTGGCGCGACGTCTCGCCTGCGCCCGGGGCACTATTGATCAACTTTGGTGACGCGATGGCACGGTGGACCAACGACACCTGGAGGTCGACTCTGCATCGGGTCAAGCCGCCGATCATCGACAACGTCGTCCGGCGCCGCCGCTCGGCGGCGTTCTTCACCGGCGGCAACGTCGACGCCGTCATCGCGCCGTTGCCCAGCCTGGTTCCCGCAGGCACCTCACCCCTGTATCCCCCCATCACCATCGGCCAGCACATCAATCACAAGCTGCGTGGCGCCCAAGAACTCGTCGTCAACACCGACGGCACCGACCGCGAGAGCAGTCGGGCGTTGGCCGCGAACGACTAAACCCAGGGATCCGCACCCGCAGCTGAAGGTGGTGCAGTGCATCGACGGCACCACAAACAGTTCCGACTGCCCGGCGGGCGTCAACGGGGTCAGCTACCCGCCTCCGCCCGTCGGCTATTGCCTGCAGCGGGCGAGCCGTTACTAGGCCCTACTGCTCCAACGCGGTGACCGGATGCACCTGTAGTTCGCAGGCGTCGATGGTGGCCGGCACGGTGAGCACGATGACCGTATTAGGCGGGTTGACCTGTAGCGCGGTGTAGGTGGGTCACGGGTTGCCCGCACGGTCGACGGCCACCCCCTCCACGATTGCCTGTCCCTGTGCCGCCAGCGCCAGGGTGACGGTGGGCGGGACGTCGCCGTCGTTGGGCAACCCGCCCATGTAGCCACGCAGCGTGGGCTTGGCGTGAATGTCCGGCCCGCCGTCACTCGTCTCGATCGCGGGGTAACCGGTCAGCGTGCACGGCTCCGCGCCGCCGGCGAGGCTGAACATCAGGGTCACCGAACGGTGGCCGACGGCGGCCTCCGTCGGGCCAGCGGTGACGGCGACCTGGTCGGAGCGGCACGGCTCCGCCTGCTCCCCGACCGGCACCGCCGCGGCGTGCGATGCCACCACGACGAGCACCGCGTAACTCGTTGCGGCCGCGGCAAAGCTGCGAAGTACGCAACGGCCACGCTGCCGGCGAGATTCCCGCACAACGGTGATTATGCGCCATGACAACCGTGATTACCCCCGGATTGAATCGCACAGCTTCAACTGGCGGGTCTAGGCTCACAAACGGTTGACGAGCTCGAACCCCGGCCCTCTACATAGGAGCGATGTCAGTGACCGCCACGCACACTGAAGGCCCGTCTTCGTATCCGCCGCCGGCGCAGTTCGCCGAGCAGGCCAACGCGGGTGAGGACCGATACCTCGAAGCCGAAAAAGATCGGCTGGCGTTCTGGGCCAAGCAGGCCAACCGGTTGGCCTGGGCGACGCCATTCACCGAGGTGCTGGACTGGTCGAACGCACCCTTCGCCAAGTGGTTTTCCGACGGAAAGCTCAACGTCTCCTACAACTGCGTGGACCGCCACGTAGAGGCCGGCCTGGGCGATCGGGTCGCCATTCACTGGGAGGGCGAGCCGGTCGGCGACTGCCGCGACCTGACCTACGCCGATCTGCAGGCCGAGGTTTGCAAAGCGGCGAACGCACTGACCGATCTCGGCTTGGTCGCCGGTGACCGTGTCGCGATCTACCTGCCGCTGATTCCGGAAGCCGTGATCGCGATGCTGGCCTGTGCACGGCTGGGCGCCATGCACAGCGTGGTGTTCGCCGGATTCACCGCCAACGCGCTGCGTGCCCGCATCGCCGACGCCGAGGCCAAGCTGGTGATCACCAGCGACGGCCAGTTCCGCCGCGGCAAGCCCGCGCCGCTGAAGAATGCGGCCGACGAAGCGGTCGCAGACCCCGACAGCCCGGTCGAGAAGGTTTTGGTAGTGCGGCGCACCGGGATTGACGTGTCGTGGAACGACGACCGCGACGTGTGGTGGCACGATGTCGTGGATTCCGCGTCGCCCGAACACCAGCCGCAGCCGTTCGACGCCGAGCACCCCTTGTTCCTGCTGTACACCTCGGGCACCACCGGCAAGCCCAAGGGCATCGTGCACACCAGCGGCGGCTACCTGACTCAGGCCTCCTACACGCACTACAACATCTTCGATGTCAAACCGGACCGCGACGTGTTCTGGTGCACCGCGGATATCGGCTGGGTCACCGGGCACACCTACGGTGTCTACGGGCCGCTGTCCAACGGCGTCACCGAGGTGCTCTACGAAGGCACTCCCGACTCGCCCAGCCAGCACCGGCATTTCGAAATCATCGAAAAGTACCGTGTGACAATCTATTACACCGCACCCACGCTGATTCGAACGTTCATGAAGTGGGGCCGCGAGATCCCAGACGCGCACGACCTGACCAGCCTGCGGCTGCTCGGATCGGTCGGCGAGCCGATCAACCCCGAGGCCTGGCGCTGGTACCGGAAGGTGATCGGGGCCGACAGCCTGCCGATCGTGGACACCTGGTGGCAGACCGAGACGGGTTCGGCGATGATCTCGCCGTTGCCGGGAGTCGCTGCGGCCAAACCGGGTTCGGCGATGAGGGCGCTACCGGGCATCTCCGCGAAGATCGTCGACGACCACGGCGACGAGCTGGTGCCGGCCGTCCATCACGGCGAACACGTCACCGGATATCTGGTGCTGGATCAACCGTGGCCGTCCATGTTGCGCGGCATTTGGGGCGACGAGGAGCGCTACGTCGAGACCTACTGGTCCAGGTTCGCCGAGCAGGGCTGGTACTTCGCCGGCGACAGCGCCTATTACGACCGCGACGGCGCAATCTGGGTGGTGGGCCGCATCGACGACGTGATGAACGTGTCTGGGCACCGGCTCTCGACCGCCGAGGTCGAGTCGGCACTGGTCGGCCACATCGGGGTGGCGGAGGCTGCCGTGGTCGGGATGTCCGACGAAACCACTGGCCAGGCCATCTGCGCGTTCGTGGTCTTGTGCGCCGACTTCCAGGTTCACGACGGCATCGTCGACGAGCTACGCATCCAGGTGGCCACGGAGATCTCACCGATCGCGAAGCCCCGCGAGGTCCATGTGGTGCCGGAGCTGCCGAAGACCCGCAGCGGCAAGATCATGCGGCGGCTGCTGCGCGACATCGCCGAGAACCGCGACCTCGGTGATACGTCGACATTGCTCGACCCGGGCGTGTTCGACGCGATCCGCGCGTCGAAGTAGCGCGGGCTCAGGCCGGTATCGGTACGAAGCCCGCGCCGGGGCGGTGTTTGGCGTTGATGTCGGCCAGCACCGCGTTGAACGACATCACCACTGCCGGGGTGTGCAGTGGGATGTATTTGATGATGCAGGTCGGCAGGTTGTCGCTGAAAGCGCCGTGGATCATCCCGACCAGCAGGTTGTCGACGGTCACCGGGCCGCCGGAGTCCCCCGGCCGGCCGCACACCTGCATGACGATGGTTCCCGGATCCTGGCCCGGCCCCCAGGTGACGCCGCACGAATTGCCGGTCGTACGGCCCTGCTTGCAGGCGATCTGACCGAACACCGGTTCCGGTCCGATGCCGTTGATGATGAAGCCACCGTAGTTGGCCACCGGTGCCACCTTGGCCGGATCGAATTTGATCACGGCGTAGTCGAGGGCGTCGTTGCCGGCGACCATCGTTCCCAGCACGCCCCTGCCCTCGGCAGCCTCGGCGGCGACTTGCGCGCCGGGGCCGCCGCAGTGCGCGGAGGTGAAACCGATCAGCTCACCGGCGGCATCGCCGCCGATGGTCGTCAGGGTGCACATGGTGTCGCCGTTGATGACGATGCCCGCGCCGCCACCCATCGGGACCCGGTCGTCAGCGGCCGCGACGTCCGCCGGTAATCCCGGCTGAACGAGAAGCAGGGACACCAGCACCGCTACAAAACACCGACGTGCCGTCTGCAATGCGTAACTCCCATCAGCGCGCCGGATGTCGGAGAACAGCTGCACCAGTCTAGATGATCAGGCTCGTCCCCCTCTTGCTGTGCGAATGGCGTCGTTTGTCGCCGGGCCCGGTGTTCGGCTGGCCTCGTCTGGCATCGCGGCACATGGCAACATGAACCGCGGCGACAGCGAACGGGCTCGGCTCCTCGTCGAGCCGTGCAGCGGCTCGACGAGGAGCCGGGCAATTGAACGGAGAGGACCGTCTGTGAGCAAAGTCGATCGGAAAAACGGGGTGCCGAGCACCCTGACCACGATTCCGTTGGCCGACCCGCATGCCACCCACGGCGAACCGTCGATCGGTGACCTGATCAAAGATGCGACGACACAGGCGTCCACCCTGGTGCGAGCCGAGGTCGAGCTGGCCCGCGCCGAGATCGTCCGCGACGTCAAGAAGGGCCTGACCGGCAGCGTCTTCTTCATCGCCGCGCTGGTGGTGCTTTTTTACTCCACCTTCTTTTTCTTCTTCTTCCTCGCCGAGCTGCTCGACAACTGGCTGTGGCGCTGGGTGGCTTTCCTGATCGTGTTCGCGATCATGGTTGTGGTCGGAGCCGTGCTGGCGCTGCTGGGCTATTTGAAGGTGCGCCGGATCCGCGGACCGCGAGAAACCATCGAATCGGTCAAGGAGACGCGCACCGCGCTTACCCCCGGCCACGACAAGTCCCCCGCCCCGGCCAAGCAGCTCACCGAAGCGCCCGGCAAGCACGCCAAGCCCGAGAACGGCAACCCCAGCGACCCCTCAGGTTGGTAGATGGCAGTACCTGATCCGTCGGTAGTCCGCATCGACGGACCGTGGCGCCATTTGGACGTGCACGCCAACGGCATTCGATTCCACGTCGTCGAGGCGCTACCGTCCGGCGGAGGCGCTCCCGCGGCGGCGGCGGCACGGCCGCTGGTGATGCTGTTACATGGTTTCGGTTCGTTCTGGTGGTCCTGGCGTCATCAGCTACGCGGGCTCACGGATGCGCGGGTGGTCGCGGTCGACCTACGCGGCTACGGCGGCAGCGACAAGCCACCGCGCGGTTACGACGGCTGGACACTGGCCGGCGATACCGCCGGACTCATTCGCGCGCTTGGTCATTCGCAAGCGACGCTGGTCGGCCACGCCGACGGCGGGCTGTGTTGCTGGACCACGGCGCTGCTGCATTCGAGGCTGGTGCGCGCCATCGCGCTGATCAGCTCGCCGCACCCGGCCGCATTGCGGCGATCGGCGTTGACGCGCCGCGATCAGAGCTCCGCACTGCTGCCGACCCTGCTGCGTTATCAGCTTCCGGTGTGGCCCGAACGCCTGCTGACCCGCGACAACGGTGCCGAGATCGAACGTCTGGTCAAGGCCCGTAGCTCCGCGAAATGGATTGCCTCCGAAGACTTCTCACAAATTATCGGCTATCTGCGCACGGCGATCCAGATACCTGGGGCGGCGCACTGCGCACTGGAGTACCAGCGCTGGGCGGTGCGCAGCCAGCTGCGCGGTGAAGGCCGCCGGTTCATGAAATCGACGTCGCGCCAACTCGGGGTGCCGCTGCTACATCTGCGCGGCGATGCGGATCCCTATGTGCTGGCCGACCCGGTCGACCACAGCCAGCGTTACGCGACGCAGGGCCGTTATGTATCCATCACCGGCGCAGGGCATTACAGCCACGAAGAGACGCCCGAGGAAATCAACAGACAACTGACGAGGTTTTTCGAGCAGGTGCATTGAAGCGGGTCAGCTGACGCAGGTCCCGGTGCCCACCTGTTGGGTGTCACCGATCTTGGCCATCTGACCGGCCACCTCGCCGGCGGTCAGCACGAACCCAGTATCGGGGTCGTCGACGGCCGCGCCGAACACCACGCCGAGCACGTGACCGCTGAGGTCGATCAGCGGTCCGCCCGAATTGCCTTGTTCCACATTGGCTCTGATGGTGTAGACGTCGCGGCTAACCGGCTGCGGGTCCCGGTAGATGTCGGGGCCGCTGAGTTTGATGGCCTCGCGAATCCGGGCCGGGGTGGCGGTGAAGTTGCCGCCGCCGGGGTAACCCAACACGACCACGTTGGTTCCGGTTTTCGCCTCGGTATCACTGAAGGCCAGCGGCGGCGGTGGCAAGTTCGGAATGGCGAGAATCGCGATGTCGAGCGACGGGTCATAGGAAATCACGGTGGCGTCCAACGGATTACCGCTGGCGTAGATCTGGACGCTGCTGGATCCGGCCACCACGTGCGCGTTGGTCATCACCCGATCCGGGGCGATGACAAATCCGGTGCCCTCCAGCACTTTCTGGCAGCTGGGCGCCAGGCTGCGCACCTTGACGACGCTGGGCGCGGCCGCCGTGACCACCGGATTGGTGGCCAGCGCGGGATCCGGTGATTCGACCGGGACTACCGGCGTGCGACTGAACGGCTCCAGCACCGCGGGCAGCCCCGAGGTGTTCAGCAGCGCCGAAAGACGTTTGGGGACAGTCTTCAACCACGGGGGCGCGATGTTGTTGACCTCGGCCAGCACCCGCGAACCCCGGACCGCGGCGGCCAGCTCCGGTTGGTCCTTCGATTGGGTCAGCGGTGTCGCCAGCAGCCACGCCGCAGTGAGCACCACCACGAGCTGCACCCCCACCCCGATCACCGAATCGATGGTGCGGATCGTGCGGCTGTGGATCGCGCCGCGCACCGCCCGGCCCAACACCACACCGGCGACCTCGCCGACGACGACCAGCGCGAGAATCAGGAACAGCGCGCCGAACAGCTTGGCGCGTGGCGCCGCGATGTGGCTGACGATGTGGGGCGCCAGCAGCACACCGGCGATCGCGCCCAGCAGCACGCCGACGAACGAGAACAGCGAACCCACCGCGCCCGATCGCCAGCCCGAGATGGCCGCGATGAAAGCGACGGCGAGAACGGCGATATCCAGCCACTGCGACGGTGACATCGAGTTCATCGGGCGCCACCCCGCTTGCCGACCTGCACCATCGCGTCGTCGAGTTCGCGGACGTCGTCGGTGTCCCACGGCTGGGCCCAGCCGGCGACGTCGAGTACGGCGGAAATCACCTGGCCAGTGAATCCCCAAACCAGCATCTGGTTGAGCAGAAACGCCGGACCTGCCCAACGATTGCCGAGGTCGCCGCGGTAGACCATCAGCCGGTTTTCCGGATTGATGAACGCTCGCACCGGAACCCGCGTCACGATCGCCGTCTCGGCTTCGTTGACCACGGCAACGGGTCCGGGGTCCGGCGAGTAGGCCAGCACCGGGACGACGTGGAACTGCGACGGTGCGATGAATGCCTTTTCCATCGTGATCAGGGGGTGCAGCCGGGTGACGTCGATCCCGGTCTCTTCGTGTGCTTCTCGCAGTGCGGTGGCGACCGGCCCACGATCGCCCGGGTCGGACGCACCGCCGGGAAACGCGGCCTGGCCCGCGTGATGCCGCAGCGACGATGCCCGCACGGTGAGCAGCAAGTCGGCCTCGTCGGGCACGCCACCATCGGCCGGTCCCGAGTCCGGACCGGAAAACAGAACCAGCACAGCGGCCTCGCGGTCGTCGTGCTCGGATGCATCCCGGGCAGCGGATACCATCGCCAGCACATCGGGCGGCAACCGACGTCGGTAGGCCTCCGGGATCTGTCCGACGTTGTCGACCAACGGACGCAACCACGACGGGCAGGCGTCGGGCGTCAGAGGAACCGTCCCCTGCGCTCGGGCGGCACCCCCAGCACTCACCGGCGCCTCCTTGTCGGGTCCACCTACCCAGCTGAGCTTCGGACCGCCGAATGCGGTCATCCGTCGTTACCGACCGCGGCCGCGATCTCGTCGGCACTCGCGAAATCGCGCAGCAGCGTCTGCTCAACGCTACCGTCCGGTCGCAGCACCACGGTCGCGGGCACCACATTTGCCACCTTGAGTACCGCGGCGATCAGCCGCCGTCCATCCTGCAAGGTCGGGAGCCGAACACCCAGCTCCGCCAACCGCAGCAGCGCGGCGGTCTCGTTCTCGTCCTGGTGCACGGTGACCACCAAAACGCCGGACCCGGCCCGCCGCTGATACTCGGCCATCGCGGGCAGTTCGGCCGCGCACGGCGCACACCAGTACTCCCACAGGTTGATGACCACCCGGCGTCCAGCCAGCGCCCGGGCGACGTCGACGGTCGATCCGTCGGCCGCGCATTCGACCAGCACGCCGCGCAGGGCCGCGGGGCCGGGGCCGTTGCCGGGTGCGGGGCAGGGCATCAGGTTCGCTCGTGCCCGGGGCCCGGCCAGCGCGGCCGGGGTATCGGCGTCGCGGTGCTCGCGATCGGGCGTACGCGGGCTGGCCGGACTCGTCGCGGCCGGTTGGGAGTCGTCGTGCAGCTGCGCGACCAGTGCCGCCACCAGCGCCACCACCACCGCCAAGATCGCGATGGTCCAGCGAGTTCTCGGGGTCAACGTCCCGGCCGTGTTAGAGCCCGACCAGGGAGAGCAGGTGTTCGGATTCGGGGCCCTGTACCAGGGGCGCGGCCAGCTCCGGCTCGGTGAGGCCAAGGCCGAACGACGGGCAGTCCTTGGCCAGCACACAGACCCCACAGGCCGGCTTGCGGGCGTGGCACACCCGGCGGCCGTGGAAGATCACGCGATGGCTCAGCAGGGTCCATTCCTTGCGTTCGACCAGTTCGCCGACGGCGTGCTCGATCTTGACCGGGTCCTTTTCGGTGGTCCAGTGCCATCGGGTCACGAGCCGCTGGAAGTGCGTGTCGACAGTGATCCCGGGGATGTCGAAGGCATTGCCCAAGACGACGTTGGCGGTTTTGCGACCCACGCCGGGCAGCGTCACCAGCTCGTCCATGGTCGACGGCACCTCGCCGTCGAACCGCTCGACCAGCGCCTGCCCCAGGCCGATCAGCGAGGTCGCCTTGTTGCGGAAGAAACCAGTGGGGCGAATGAGGTTTTCCAGCTCATCGCGATCGGCTTTCGCATAATCCAGTGCCGACTTATATCGCTTGAACAAAGCGGGCGTCGTCAGGTTGACCCGTTTGTCGGTGCTTTGCGCCGAAAGAATGGTGGCCACCGTCAGTTCCAGCGGCGATCTGAAATCCAGCTCGCAATGCGCGTCCGGAAATGCTTGTGCCAGTGCGCGATTCATCCGACGCGCGCGACGCACCAAACCGACGCGAGTTTCGGAAGCCCAGCGCCGGGCAGCGGCGGAATCAGGCTCGGAATCAGGCATAGCCGCGGTGGTTTTGGAGCGCCCGGACGGCCTTGCCACTGTCACCTACAACAGAGTACTGATTTCGTAATCTCACTGAGACCTTGGCCATGTTTACTCTTCTTGT
The DNA here is from genome assembly GCF_010731715.1 of Mycobacterium stomatepiae. Lineage (NCBI taxonomy): Bacteria > Bacillati > Actinomycetota > Actinomycetes > Mycobacteriales > Mycobacteriaceae > Mycobacterium > Mycobacterium stomatepiae. Next base: position 4,410,776 of record NZ_AP022587.1, on the reverse strand, counting down.
GTCGTGGTTGCTGGTGGCGTGCGTACCGGGGCTGCTCATGCTCGCTGCGCTCGGCCTGGGTCGGCTCGAAAAGGAGCTCGCCCGTGAGTCGATCACGTCGACCGACGTCGACGAATTCCTCGAGCAGGCGCAGGCCATGGATATGCACACGCTGGCCCGGGAAGGGATGCCCGAGGCGCTGGAATACCTGCATCGTCGCCAGGCCCAGCAACTTGCGCTGTCCGCGCCGCCCAGCGGTCGCCATCGCGCCGAATCGCTGCTCGCGACCGCTTTCACCGATCCACCCGCGCGCGCGATGCCGATGCCGATGCGAATACACGCGCATTCGGCCGCAAATCCGCAATATGAGGCGACTAGACACGTCAATCGTGTGTAGCGTTGGCACGTTGGTCTACCTCTAGACTCGTCACACGAGCTAGGTAGGTTATGCATATCACTTCGTTGGAAAGCTGAAGGTCAAAGTGGACGAGATCCTGGCAAGGGCAGGAATCTTCCAAGGGGTTGAACCCGGCGCAGTCACCGCACTGACCAAGCAATTACAACCCGTCGACTTCCCGCGTGGACACACTGTTTTCGCGGAAGGGGAACCAGGCGATCGGCTGTACATCATCGTCTCGGGGAAGGTCAAGATCGGTCGCCGATCACCCGATGGCCGGGAGAATCTGCTGACGATCATGGGGCCGTCGGACATGTTCGGCGAATTGTCGATCTTCGACCCCGGACCCCGGACGTCGAGCGCCACTACGATCACCGAGGTGCGCGCGGTATCGATGGACCGCGACGCGTTGCGGGCGTGGATCGCCGATCGGCCCGAAATCGCAGAACAGTTGCTGCGGGTGCTCGCCCGCCGGTTGCGGCGCACCAACAACAACCTGGCAGACCTCATCTTCACCGACGTGCCCGGCCGGGTGGCCAAGCAGCTGCTGCAGCTCGCCCAGCGTTTCGGCACCCAGGAGGGTGGCGCGATGCGGGTCACCCACGACCTGACCCAGGAGGAGATCGCCCAGCTGGTCGGCGCTTCCCGGGAGACGGTCAACAAGGCGCTCGCCGATTTCGCCCACCGTGGATGGATCCGGCTGGAGGGCAAGAGCGTGCTGATCTCGGACTCCGAGAGACTGGCCCGCCGGGCACGCTGACGTCGAGCCTGCAATTTTGCAGGCCTCTACTCGCACTTCTCCTGCGAAATTTCAGCCTCGGCGCCAACGGCCACCCGCGCGGAGTTCACTCTCGCCGTAGGTAGTCCAGCTGCGCCTGCACGGACCATTCGGCCGTGTCCCACAGCTTCTCGTCGACGTCGACATAGACGTATTCGACGATCTCACGGGCGGTGGCGTCGCCGCCGAGGTCCCACAGCGCGGCGCGGACCTGCTCCAGCCGCTCATGGCGGTGCGTCAGGTAGCCCGAGGTGACGGCCTCCAGGTCGGCCAGGTCGGGCCAATGCCCGGGCAACACCGTGCGACGGCCCAGGCCGCGCAGCCGCCGCAGCGACTCCAGGTAGTCGGCCAGGCTGCCGTCCTCGTTGTCGATGACGGTGGTGCCGCGACCGAGCACGCTGTCGGCGGTCAATACCGCGTCGTCGAGCAGGAACGACAGCGAATCGGCGGTGTGCCCCGGCGTCGCCATCACCTTGATCTTCAAGCCGGCCGCATCGATGACCTCGCCGTCGACCAGCTCACCGCCGAGGCCGCGCAGGAAACCGCTGCCCGCCGAGCGCACGGTCGCGCCCGTGAGCTCGACCAGCTTGTCGATGCCGTCGGTGTGGTCACTGTGCCGGTGACTGATCAGCACCAGCGCGATGCGGCCCAGCGATGCGATCCGGGCGATGTGCTCGTCGTCGTCGGGCCCGGGATCCACGATGACCAGCTCGTCGCTGCGTGGACCGCACAAAACCCAGGTGTTGGTGCCCTCCAGGGTCAGCAGGCCGGGGTTGTCGGCCAGCAGCACCGAGGCAGTGTCGGTGACCGCCCGCAGACTGCCGTATGCGGGATGGGTCAGTGGCTCGACACTCTCGGTCACGGCCGTTAGCCGACCTCCACGATCAATTCGACCTCGACCGGCGCATCCAGCGGCAGCTCGGAGACGCCCACCGCCGAACGCGCATGCGCGCCTTGGTCGCCGAACACCTCGGCGAGCAGGTCGGAGGCTCCGTTGACGACGCCGGGCTGTCCGTTGAAGCCGGGGGCCGAGGCAACGAACCCGAAGACCTTGACCACCCGGGTGACCGCGTCGATACCCACCAGCGAGTTCACCGCCGCCAGCGCGTTGAGCGCGCAGATCCGCGCCATCGCCTTGGCGTCGTCGGGACTCACATCCGCGCCGACCTTGCCGGTGCCCGCCAACTTCCCGTCCGCGATCGGCAACTGACCCGAGGTGTAGACCAGATTGCCGGTCCGGACGGCGGGAACGTAAGACGCCAGCGGCGCAACCAATTCCGGAAGCGCGACGCCAAGCTGCCCAAGCCGGGCCGAAGCATTCATCTGTGGCGAGTCCTCTTATTTGGGGCGTTTCAGATAGGCGACGTGTTGCTCGCCGGTGGGCCCGGGCAGCACGGCCACCAACTCCCAGCCGTCGGCGCCCCATTGGTCGAGGATCTGTTTGGTGGCGTGCGTCAGCAGCGGAACCGTGGCGTATTCCCATGGCGTCGGTTGGCTCATGACGCGAGCTTATCGGTCGGGTGTGAACCGCTCGGGCCAGCCCGGTGGACCGCGATCCGATGTAGCGACCCGATTTGCGGAGGCCCCGCGGGGCGCGGGCTAGCATGCGATGGTGGCAACCACTTCTAGCGGCAACGCTGCCGTCGGCTGGCCGGCACGACTGTCGAAAGCCCGCTTGCACTTCGTCACCGGCAAAGGCGGCACGGGTAAATCGACGATCGCGGCCGCGCTGGCGCTGACCCTGGCGGCCGGCGGGCGCAAGGTCCTGCTCGTGGAAGTCGAGGGCCGCCAGGGAATTGCGCAACTCTTCGACGTTCCGCCGCTGCCCTACCAAGAGGTCAAGATCGCCACCGCCGAGCGCGGCGGTCAGGTCAACGCCCTGGCGATCGATATTGAGGCCGCGTTTCTGGAATACCTCGACATGTTCTACAACCTCGGGATCGCGGGACGGGCCATGCGCCGCATCGGTGCCATCGAGTTCGCGACGACGATCGCACCCGGCCTGCGCGACGTGCTGCTCACCGGCAAGATCAAGGAGACCGTGGTCCGCCTGAACAAGGGGGCCAAGAACCCGGTTTACGACGCGATCGTCGTCGACGCACCACCGACCGGGCGCATCGCGCGCTTCCTGGACGTCACCAAGGCGGTGTCCGATCTGGCCAAGGGCGGGCCGGTGCACTCGCAGAGCGAGGGCGTGGTCAAGCTGCTGCACTCCGATACGACCGCCATCCACTTGGTCACGCTGCTCGAAGCGCTGCCGGTGCAGGAGACGATGGAAGCCATCGAGGAGCTCGCCGAGATGGAGCTGCCAATCGGCAGCGTGATCGTGAACCGCAACATCCCGACCTATCTGGAGCCTCGCGACCTGGCCAAGGCCGCGGAAGGCGACGTCGATGCCGACTCGGTGCGCGCCGGTCTGAAGAAGGCCGGAATCGAGTTGAACGACAACGACTTTGCCGGCTTGTTGACCGAAACCATTCAGCATGCGACCCGCATCACCGCGCGAGCCGAGACCGCGCAACAGCTCGACGCCTTGAAGGTCCCGCGGCTGGAGCTGCCGGCGATCTCCGACGGTGTCGACCTTGGTAGCCTCTATGAGCTGTCGGAATCGCTAGCGCAGCAGGGAGTTCGATGAGTATCACACCGAAAACCCTTGATATGGCCGCAATCCTGGCCGATCGCGCGAACCGAGTCGTGGTGTGCTGCGGCGCCGGCGGTGTGGGCAAGACGACAACCGCGGCGGCGATGGCATTACGCGCGGCCGAATATGGCCGCACCGTATGTGTTTTGACAATCGACCCGGCCAAACGGCTGGCACAGGCACTGGGAGTCAACGACCTCGGCAATACGCCGCAGCGGGTGCCACTGGCGCCCGAGGTCTCCGGTGAGCTGCACGCGATGATGCTCGATATGCGCCGAACGTTCGACGAGATGGTGATCCAGTACTCCGGAGACGTTCGGGCGCAAGCGATTCTGGACAACCAGTTCTACCAGACGGTCGCCACGTCGCTGGCCGGCACGCAGGAATACATGGCGATGGAGAAGCTTGGCCAGCTGCTGAGCGAGGACCGCTGGGACCTGGTTGTGGTGGACACTCCGCCGTCACGCAACGCGCTGGACTTCCTGGACGCACCGAAACGCCTGGGCAGCTTCATGGATAGCCGATTGTGGCGGTTGCTGCTCGCGCCAGGCCGAGGAATCGGCAAATTAGTCACGGGTGCAATGGGTTTGGCGATGAAGGCGCTCTCGACCGTGCTCGGCTCGCAGATGCTGGGCGACGCCGCGGCCTTCGTACAATCACTGGATGCCACATTCGGCGGCTTCCGGGAGAAGGCGGACCGCACCTACGCGCTGCTGAAAAGACGTGGCACGCAGTTCGTGGTGGTGTCGGCGGCCGAGCCCGATGCACTGCGCGAGGCGTCCTTCTTCGTCGACCGGCTTTCGCAGGAGAGCATGCCGCTGGCGGGGCTGATCTTGAACCGCACGCATCCCCCGCTGTGCTCGCTACCAGTGGAACGGGCGATCGACGGGATCGAGTCGCTGAAGTCCGACGCAGACACCGATGCCGCCTCGCTGGCGACGGCCGTGCTCGAGATTCACGCCGACCGGGGCCAGACCGCCAAGCGTGAGATCAGGCTGCTGTCGCGATTCACCGGGGCCAACCCGAACGTCCCGGTGGTGGGGGTTCCGTCGCTGCCGTTCGACGTATCGGACCTGGAAGCATTGCGCGCGCTGGCCGATCAGATCACCGCCGTCGGTGAAGCCCGCGCTGCGGACCGTTGAGCGCGGTCTTACAGATACGCCCGTTCGAGAGCATTTGCCCAGCTCAAGGGGCTGATAGGGCTGTTCAACAGGGAGCTGAGCGGCTGCCAAAATTTGGGCCGGTGTGTCTCAATTTGACACATGCGGAGCTATTTCCGCGAATTGCGTTCTCGCACAAGCGAGTTGACGCTAGAGTTGCTATTGTACATGCGACCAATCCTTCGAGCGCTGTAACAGTTTTGTAATAGTGAGTTTCGGCCTAACAGTGCGCCGCAACGCTGCGGCGCACCCGCTGTGAAAGCGTCAGCTGACGCCGCGATTCCGCCGCTTGTCGAAGAAATCGGACCACGAGACAACCTCGGGGTGCTGCTTGAGCAGTGCCCGGCGCTGGCGCTCGGTCATTCCGCCCCAGACACCGAACTCCACCTTATTGTCCAGCGCGTCGGCTCCGCACTCCTGCATCACGGGGCAGTGGCGACAAATCACCGCCGCCTTACGCTGGGCAGCGCCCCGAACAAAGAGTTCATCGGGGTCAGTGGTCCGGCATAGCGCTTGGGACACCCAGGCAATTCGTTCTTCAGCATCCACACTGCGCAGCACCCCCTGTGCCGCTGCAATGTTGGTACGGCGTGCCGCCGGTCGTGTTCCTGACACGAGCTGTTTCCTTCCTCCCGGTCGCTATTAACGACCGCCCTCCTGGGGTAGCAGATCATCCTTGCGATCTACACCACACTGCGCCGATCGGCGTTACCTGAATCTCACCGTCTGTATAAGTTAGGTGGTCAGGGGCCAATTGCGCAACAGTCTGATAACGCTTTTTTTGGGACGGGCGTGCCGTCTTGTAGATGAGCGTAGGCGCAATCATGCGATTGGGCACCCCTTTTGGATAGCTGATATGTAACGCGCGCGAAAACATCCTCTACCGATCGTCAGCAAAGCTGCAGGTCACGAGTTTCGGGTCCGCTGTGCGGATCATCGGCGCGTCGCGCGACAGGGGCCGGTTACTGTAGTACGCATGTCAGACCGCCCTCCGGCAGCTCTCACGATTCTTAAGCTTGCTGGCTGCTGTCTGCTGGCGGGTGTGGTCGCCACGGCGCTGATGTTCCCTATGGCCGGCGGGTTAGGACTGATGTCCAACCGGGCCTCCGAAGTGGTTGCCAACGGCTCCGCCCAACTTCTCGAGGGACAGGTGCCGGCCGTCTCGACGATGGTCGACGCGAAGGGCAACACCATCGCGTGGCTCTACGAGCAGCGGCGGTTCGAGTTTCCCACGGACAAGATCGCCAACACGATGAAGCTGGCGATCGTCTCGATCGAGGACAAGCGCTTCGCCGAGCACAACGGTGTGGACTGGAAGGGCACCCTGACCGGGCTGGCGGGCTACGCGTCCGGTGACGTGGACACCCGGGGCGGTTCGACGATCGAGCAGCAGTACATAAAGAACTACCAACTTTTAGTGACCGCGAAGACCGACGCGGAAAAGCGCGCGGCCGTCGAAACCACCCCGGCGCGCAAGCTGCGCGAGATCCGGATGGCGCTGACGCTCGACAAGACATTCACCAAGCCGGAGATCCTGACTCGCTACCTCAATCTCGTTTCCTTTGGTAACGGCTCGTTCGGGGTGCAGGACGCGGCGCAGACTTACTTCGGTATCAATGCGTCCGACCTGAACTGGCAGCAGGCGGCCCTGCTGGCGGGCATGGTGCAGTCGACCAGCACGCTCAACCCCTACATCAACCCCGACGGTGCGCTGGCCCGGCGAAACCTCGTCCTCGACACAATGATCGACAACCTGCCGCAGGAGGCCGACGCGCTGCGCGCCGCTAAGGCGACGCCGCTGGGGATACTGCCGCAGCCCAACGAGCTACCGCGCGGCTGCATCGCCGCCGGCGACCGCGCCTTCTTCTGTGACTACGTGCAGGAGTACCTCTCCCGCGCCGGTATCAGCAAGGAACAGGTGGCCAGGGGCGGCTACCTGATCCGCACCACGCTGGACCCGGACGTACAGAACCCGGTCAAGGCCGCCATCGACAGGTTCGCCAGCCCGACCCTGCCCGGAATCTCGAGTGTGATGAGCGTGATCCGACCGGGCAAGGATTCGCACAAGGTGATGGCCATGGCCAGCAACCGCACCTATGGACTCGACGTCGATGCCGGCCAGACCATGCGGCCGCAACCGTTCTCGCTCGTCGGCGACGGTGCGGGTTCGGTGTTCAAGATCTTCACCACCGCCGCCGCGTTGGACATGGGCATGGGCATCAACGCCAACCTCGACGTGCCGCCGCGGTTCCAGTCCAAGGGCCTAGGTAGCGGTGGCGCCAAAGGCTGCCCAAAGGACACCTGGTGCGTCGTCAACGCGGGTAATTACCGCGGGTCGATGAACGTGACCGAGGCGTTGGCCACTTCACCCAATACCGCGTTCGCCAAGCTGATCTCACAGGTCGGGGTGACGCGCACGGTGGACATGGCGGTCAAGCTCGGGCTGCGGTCCTACGCCGATCCCGGCACCGCCCGCGACTACAACCCCGACAGCAACGAGAGCCTGGCCGACTTCGTCAAGCGGCAGAACATCGGGTCGTTCACGCTGGGCCCGATCGAGGTGAACGCGCTGGAGCTGTCGAACGTCGCCGCGACGCTGGCCTCCGGCGGCGTGTGGTGCCCGCCGAACCCGATCGACAAGCTGATCGACCGCAACGGCAATGAAGTCGCGGTGACCACCCAGACCTGCGACCAGGTGGTGCCCGAAGGACTGGCCAACACCCTGGCCAACGCGATGAGCAAGGACGCGACGGGTGGCGGGACCGCGTCCGGTTCGGCCGGCGCAGCGGGGTGGGACCTGCCGGTGTCCGGTAAGACCGGCACCACCGAGGCCCACCGCTCCTCCGGGTTCGTCGGATTCACCAGTCGCTACGCGGCCGCGAACTACATCTATGACGACTCCACCTCGCCGACGGACCTGTGTTCGTCGCCGCTGCGCCATTGCAGCGACGGCGACCTGTACGGCGGTAACGAGCCGGCACGAACCTGGTTCACCGCCATGAAACCGATCGCCCTGAGCTTCGGCGACATCAAGTTGCCGCCCACGGATCCGCGCTACGTGGAGGGTTCACCCGGCTCACGGGTGCCCAGTGTGGCGGGCATGGATGTGGACGCCGCGCGCTCGCGCCTCAAGGAGGCCGGCTTCCAGGTCGCCGACCAGCCCAATTCGGTCAACAGCACGGCGAAGTTGGGCGAGGTGGTCGGAACGTCGCCCTCCGGCAACACGATTCCCGGCTCGGTCGTCACCATTCAGATCAGTAACGGCATCCCGCCGCCACCGCCGACGCCGCCGGAGGGTGTGCCGCTGCCGGTCGGTTCGCAGGTGATTGAAATCCCCGGGCTGCCGCCAATCACCATTCCGCTGCTGGCACCGCCGCCGCCGCCCGGACAGCCGCCTCCGTAGGCCCGCAGGAGCGCTACAGACGCTCCTGATTCGGCGCACGGCAGTAAACTGCACGCATGGCTGATGTCTTGCCCGCTCTGATCCGCACCGGCGCTCTGGCGATCGGTTCGACCGTCGCCGGCATCGGTTACGCCGCGGTCGTCGAGCGCAACGCCTTCGTGCTACGCGAGATAACGATGCCCGTCTTGTCGCCGGGTTCCACGCCGCTACGCGTGCTGCATATCAGCGATCTGCACATGCTGCCCAACCAGCGCCGCAAGCAGGCTTGGCTGCGTGAGCTGTCCGGCTGGGAGCCCGACCTGGTCGTCAACACCGGCGACAACCTGGCCCACCCCAAAGCGGTCCCGGCGGTCGTCCAAGCTCTGGGAGATCTGTTGTCGCGCCCGGGGGTCTTCGTCTTCGGCAGCAACGACTACTTCGGGCCGCGCCTGAAGAACCCGCTGAACTACGTGACCAGCCCGTCACACCGGGCCAAGGGTGAACCGCTGCCCTGGCAAGATCTGCGGGCGGCGTTCACCGAGCGTGGCTGGCTTGACCTCACCCACACTCGCCGCGAGTTCGAGGTCGCGGGCCTGCACGTGGCCGCGGCCGGCGTGGACGACCCACACATCAACCGCGACCGTTACGAGACGATCGCCGGCCCGGCCAGCCCGGCCGCGAATCTGCGGCTCGGACTGGTCCACTCCTCCGAGCCGCGGGTGCTCGATCGCTTCGCCGCCGACGGATACCAGCTGGTGATGGCCGGGCACACGCACGGCGGGCAACTGTGCCTGCCGTTCTACGGCGCGGTGGTAACCAACTGCGGCCTGGACCGAACCCGGGCCAAGGGGCCGTCTCGCTGGGGCGCCAACATGCAGCTGCACGTCTCGGCGGGCCTGGGCACCTCACCGTTCGCGCCGGTGCGATTCTGCTGCCGGCCCGAAGCGACCCTGCTGACGTTGATCGCCGCCCCGATGGGTGGGCGGGACTCCAGCAGCAACCTGGGCCGCTCGCAGCCCGCGGCATCGCTGCGTTGAACGATCGGACCCAGATCGCGGTCCGCAGCCTGTCCCGAAGCTGGACGGACAATGCGGTCCGGCTGATCGAGGCCGATGCCCGTCGCAGCGCCGACACTCACCTGCTGCGCTACCCGCTGCCGTCGGCCTGGTCCACCGACGTCGATATAGCGCTGTACCTCAAGGACGAGTCGACGCATATCACCGGCAGCCTCAAACACCGGCTGGCGCGCTCGCTGTTTCTGTATGCGCTGTGCAATGGCTGGATCGGCGAGGGCACTACGGTGGTCGAGGCGTCGTCCGGTTCGACGGCGATCTCCGAGGCGTACTTCGCGTCCCTGCTGGGGCTGCCGTTCGTCGCGGTGATGACGGAGGGCACCAGCGCATCTAAGGTCGAATTGATCGAATCACAAGGCGGGCGTTGCCATTTCGTGCAGAGCTCCAGCGAGGTGTATGCCGAGGCGCAGCGCGTCGCGCAGCAGACCGGCGGCCACTACATGGACCAGTTCACGAACGCCGAGCGGGCCACCGACTGGCGCGGCAATAACAACATCGCCGAGTCGATTTTCGCGCAGATGCGCGACGAGAAGCACCCGATCCCACAGTGGATCGTCGTCGGCGCAGGCACCGGCGGAACCAGCGCGACGATCGGCCGCTACATCCGGTACCGGCGGCACGCCACCCGGCTCTGTGTCGTCGACCCGGAGAACTCCGCGTTCTTTCCCGCCTATGCCGGACAGCGCTACGACCTGGTGATGCCCGCGTCGTCCCGCATCGAGGGGATCGGGCGACCGCGGGTCGAGCCGTCGTTTCTGCCCGACGTGGTCGACCGCATGGTCGCGGTGCCCGACGCGGCGTCGATCGCCGCGTCCCGCCACGTCAGCACCGTGCTGGGACGGCGGGTGGGGCCGTCGACGGGAACCAACCTGTGGGGCGCCTTCGGCCTGCTGGCCGAGATGGTCGCCGCGGGCCGCAGCGGCTCGGTGGTCACACTGATCGCCGACAGCGGCGAACGCTACGCCGACACGTATTTCAGCGACGAATGGGTTGCCGCGCAGGGGCTCGATCTCGTCGGCCCGGCCGCGGCGCTGGTCGAATTCGAGCGCAACAGCAGCTGGAGCTAGTCCTCAGCCAGCGGTTTGGGCACTCGGCGGGCCGGTGCGATAGGCTGTCGAGGCTTCACGCGGGGTGTGGCGCAGCTTGGTAGCGCGCTTCGTTCGGGACGAAGAGGCCGTGGGTTCAAATCCCGCCACCCCGACCCAAAGGGCCTGGTAACAGGCCCGCTGGGAACGTTAGGCAGTTTGCTGCAGCGTACCCGGTACGTTTTCCCCATCAGTTTCATTGCTGCCGTTGGTAGTTGATGGTTTGAGGGCCGCCGTGCGGTGCTGGTCCAGCACATCAGCCAGCGCGTCGAGATCCGAATCGAATAGGTCGGCGTACGTCCGCAGAGTGAGGCTTGGATCTTCGTGCCCCAGCATTCGCGCCAACGCCAACACATTGCCCCCTGCGGATACCGCCAAGCTTGCCGCCGTATGCCTTAGGTCGTTTGGTGTCACGTTCGGGAAGTCCTTCAGCGAGTCACGCGCGGCGTTGAACACGCGGGGCCTCCAATGGGACACCCGGAGCGGACCTCCATTCGATGCCGAGAAGAGCAGATCCTCTCGTCCCTTGCCCACCATTCGCTCGCCGATTTCGACCGCCAGGAAGATGGGGAAGGGCACTGAGCGTTGCTCGTGATCCTTCGGAGCTTTCCAGTCCAGTCGGCCGTCAGCCTCGGCTACCGCTTGGGTGATCTGCAAGCGGCGGCGAAGCATGTCCACCGACGCGACCGTTAGTGCCGCCAATTCGCCCCATCGCAGTCCGGTATACGCCAGGAGCCGGATGACCAGTCCGTGGTCCATTCCGGCAGCGGTAGCGAGGCGGTCAACTTGCTGGTGGTCGAGGTAGGCCCTTGTTTTGTGTTGCCTCTTGGGGGCGTTGATCCCTTCGCAGGGGTTACGCATCAGTCGCCCGTCGTCCACCGCATCCTTCAGCACCATCCGCAAGACACCGAGCGTGTTCTCGATGGTCGGCACGCCCGTCCCTGCGTCGACCAAGTCAGCCACCCAGGCTTTGATGTCCGGTGGCAGAACCTTCGTCACTTCCAAGTCGCCCCATTTGTCGGCGACGCGCGCCCGCCACGTGTGCTGGCGTGTGGCCCTGGTCGTCTCCGCGATATCCGCCTTACGAATCCACAGCGAGAACTGCTGCGCTACAGTCCATTTCCCCGCCACAGGTGGCGCGATGTCGACACCCGTCCGAGTGATCTGCTTGAGCCACTCGGTGGCATCGGCCTTGTACTTGAACCGCCGAGTGCTCTCTTCGCCGTTGCTATCGACGTAGCGTGCCCGATACTGCTTGCCCTTGCCATAGAGCTTGGTCCGCTGACCAGATCTGCTGATCCACAGGTTCTCAACGCCCTGACGAGGATTCCGTTTGTCCATGACCGGGACCATATCGCAACGCTCCGACTGTAAAACGGGGCCGATAAAGGTGGTCGAAATTTCCCGGTAGACGTAAAACGGGTCGTGATGGGATGAAGACACCGAAGAAAGTGCAGTAATTCCAACAGAATTGGATGGGACCAACGTGAACGATCAAGCGGACAACGAGTTACTCGGCATCAGCGACGCTGCCAAACTCAGCGGACACAGCGTGACCACATACCGCTGGTACCGCGCCAACGGCATCGGGCCAAAAAGCTGGAAATGCGGTCGCTACGTTAGGTATTGGCGTTCAGACGTTCATACGTGGATGGCCGCACAGGAGGCCACGACAGCCAAAGGCGGTGTACGGTGAACGAACTCACGCACATTCCAGTTCCACCCGAAGCGACTTGGGTCGGCGAGTGGGTGCCCTACGACGCAGACAGCGTTCCGCACTCCTGGGTTCGGCACTTCACAGTCCGCAAGTGGACGGTCGACACTTTCCTTCAAGATCCGGCTGAGATCGAACTCGTCGGTGCTCAGTTTCCGGATGGATCAATCGAGATGTTTATCTGTCTCGAAAGCGCGCTCTACCTGGATGCTGGCGAGGGATTCATGATGTCGACGACGGTGTCTCGGGCGGCGGAAGAACTTGAGCGCACCCAAGGCGGGCGGCGATGAGCGGGAACGATATTGGCAATACGACCGCGGTCGCTAACGAAGCCATCTTAAGCAAGCTAGCTCCGTTGGACTGGATGCGCCCACCAAGCACCACCACGCAGAGGCTCATTCCGGAAATCATCAACGCCGGTGAAATCGTCTCGGTGGTTGGGCAAGGCGGGACGGGCAAGTCCCTGCTCATGCTGGACATCGCGATGGCGCTGGCCTCAGGGCAACCCGTGCTGGGGCATCCCTCCGTCGACCCAATATCGGTTCTGTACATCGACATGGAGAACCCGGTCGGCGAGATCTTCGCGCGCCGCACCAGCCTCGGCTACCACGACCACCCCTTGGAGAAGCTGAGCTACTACCACATGCAGGACCTACCGGCGTTGGACACGGCGCCGGGAGGACGGGCCATGGAGGCGTTAGTCAAAAGAGACATGCCAGAGCTCGTCATCTTCGACACCGTCTCGAAAGTCGTCGCGGGCGAAGAGTCGAAGGCTGATACATGGCAAGATCTATATAAGCATTCGATAATCCTAATGCGCCAAGCCAACTGTGCCGCAGTCATTTTGGACCATCAGGGTCACGACACAAGCAAGGGCGCGCGAGGTTCGTCCGCGAAGCGCGATAACGTCGATGTGCAATGGATCCAAACGCTCAGCGGCAACCTGATCACCCTGAAACGTGACAAGTGCCGAACGCTCCACCACACCGAGGTGCTAAAGATCCGTCGAGGCGGCACACCGCTACGGCACCTCATCGAGGATGACCCCGTTAAGGCATGCGTCGACTTCCTAGATAGCGTCGGATTTACAGGTGGTCGACAGGCCGCGTTGGAAGTGATCGCAGCCCAGAACAGGTATTGGCCGCGAAACACCGTTGAAGCCGCTTTGCGGCAGCGCAAGGCTGCGGAGGCCGGAACTGCCCGAAATGCCGCGTAACTGCCCGCGCTGGTCACGGTGGGTTTTTACGACTTAACCGCTGCCACCACATCCGGGAAGTTTCGACGAATACGCCGTTTGCGCAGGTCAAATCGATGTCTTTCCCATGCTGCCCCTAGGACGCTTGACTGCCCCGACACACACCCCTTATTGGGGTGTGGGCGGGCAGGCAATGGCGGTTATCTAGTTGTGCGCATTGCCATACCAGCAGAGAGTCGTCGTCAGTAAGGTTGGCTGGCATGAGGTGCCTGCTGGTCACGGACGTAAGCTCTGCTAACACGCGGCTTCAACAGGTGATGGATGACCTCGACGTCGAGGTTGTCAAGATTGATCGGCTACATATTGACTGGTTGACTGAAACCACCAGCTCCCCAGTAGATTTCATGTGCGTGGTTCTTCCGCCGCGCGGGCCCAAGGCAGATGACGAGGCAGAAGCGGAGGCCGAGGCCGCTACGTTTGTAGACATCGGTGTCGCTCTCGGCCGCCGAATCCCTGTGTTTCTGGTGGTCGAACCATATCGGAAAGTTCCCCTTGTTCTTGCAGGCCTTACCCGCGTGGAGGCCGATCTCAACAACGCCGATGCTTTGACGCTTCACCTTGGCCAGTTTCTGCGGGCCATCGAACGCAACGCTTCTCGCCCTCCGAAGAAGCACACGCAACGACCCGCCCTCTCTCCTGAAGAGGCGGCGAAGGCTCACGAAGACCTCCGGGCTCTGGGCCAGAACATCGGTTCGATGCCTTCGGGATTGGCGTTCGAGCAACTGATGATCGGCATACTGAATAGGCCTGAGTCCGACATCTCCTCACCGCCAGTCGGCCGAGATGGAGGCTGGGACTTGGCTTTATGGGCGCAAGACACTGATTTCACTCTCGACAGTCCGATACTGGTTCAGTTGAAGCTCTGGTTCACATCCCCGAACCATGGATTAGCCCGTGCCGCAGACGAACTCGCCAGACAGCTCAAGAAGCAGCCGGCACCATTCGGGCTACTGATCTATCACGTTATCGATGAAGGGCAGCCCGGACCATCGCCAGCCAGCGACCAGGCGCGGTCCCCCATAGTCACCGTTTCGGCTCACGAATTCGTCGATATGATGGCCGAACAACCGTTGAGCAGCCTGCTTATCAGCATGCGGAACGCTGTCGCTCACGGAGTTCCCTATCGTGCCTGAGCTGAGTATGGACACCATCTCGGCGTACCTGAAACAAGCGACCGATCCGGCGAACTCAACCTATGTGCGTGGGCACGCCTACGAAGATGTGATGGCTCACATTTTTGCGGCAGTGCCTGGGTGCGACGTCCAACGAAATAGCCTGAACCGCTTTGCCTCTGAAGAGGTTGATATTTCGGTCATGAACTTCCGAGACATCGACGGCTTACGCGCATTCCCAGAGATATTCCTGGTCGAGTGCAAGAACTGGCGCGAGCCTGTCGATTCACAAACCGTGAGCACCTTCGCTACCAAGATCCGGCATCGCGGCTGTAGCCTCGGGGTCCTAGTCGCAGCGAACGGCGTCACCGGCGATCCATACCAGCAAACTGCTGCCTACCAAGCGGCTGCAAATGCTTTGGTTGAGAAAACCAGAATTCTGTTGCTGACCACCAGCGATCTGCAGAAACTTCGATCCGGCAAAGACGTTGTGGCCCTGCTGCATCGGCGTCTTCTTGATGTCCACGCGGCAGGAACCTTCACGCTCTGCTGAGGACACCGCAAGAGCGAGGCACTGAAGTTGAGCTATCGATGGGTTCTCGCTTCCGGCGTTAGCCGCTTCGCCTGCCGCAAAACCGTTTTAGCGACTACAACCGCGTCGGCGAATTGAAATTGAAATATTCCAACTGCTTTTTGCGGGAGAGAGGCGACGATTTGCATTGAGTGTCCGGTCGCCATCGGGTCGGGGGTCCCCCCAGGCAATCAAATACACCAGCTACCAATGAGATAGAGAGCGGCGACGAGGTTGGCGGCTAATCGCCTTCCCCCTGGCTGACCGAAGTTCGAGCGGCCGCGCGGGATGCGGACGTAAGTTCGACGGCACTGCGCGTATGGATAAGCCGCCAAACGTGGGAACGCCACCAACGTGGTCCGCCTGCCGGAGTCGGAACTCCCTCTTCATTTAGAACGTCGCAAATACGCTGATAGGTGAACCCCTCGTTGCGCATCGCGACAGCACGCAGAAGCAATCTGTCGGAACACACGCGCGGGCGGCCCGGACGTCGATTCGCACTCATCGCTGACTCCGGTCACACCGAATCAGTGCTTGCAGCGTATCGAGCAGGTCGACCAAGATGACCCTTGCGCGCTCGCTGCGTTCCCTCTCGGCTAAGTGCGCGACCGCCGTCGTACAGCTCAACAACAGCGTGATGACAACCGGCGGCAGTAGCAGGGCAACGACCGCGCAACGTAAAAAACCGGGTACCCAACCCAGGTACGAGCTAATAAAGGTGAACACATAGTCCTCCGTGATAGTGCAGGACTCTGTGCAATGGGCTTAGACAGGCACGAACCCTGCAGGTGAATGGTTTAGCCGAATCGACCTGCAGTAGTTGGGACCCCGCGCGACATGAGGCTCCGTCGCAACGAGTTCGCCCGGATTCTCTTCGTTCCTGCGACGCCGCATCGACAACGCTCGGAGAAACACTCGGGCTCTGTGGTCCTGGTTGCTCTTGCGGCAGCGGCGCAGAGCGCGATTGGTTTTCGCGAGTCTTTGCCAGTAGGCACGCAACTCCGCTGCTACGGCGGCACTCGTTTGCGCAAGCTGCTGGACGAGCTCTTGCCACTCGCGCGCACCAAAGACTGCCGCCAAATCAGAGCTTGGTTTCGTTGCAGTCCTCATAGCCCTAAAGGCTATCTGACGCGCGTCGGCGTTCCGCTAATTCCTTTTTCGGGCCTGGTCGCACGGGAGCCGCCCTGGGCTCTTGGGCTGCCTTGGGTACGACGTCGTCTCAGAACTAAAGAATTGAGACAGTTGAGTTGGGTTAGGTCGCCCTGTAGGAGATGCCAGCTGACAATGTCGCAAAAGTTGCCTCAAAACGACGGTCGCAATACTGGTATTTATGATACTTTTGAGACACACTTAGGTCATGGCCACCGCAACGTCTGCCACGGGCGCTCAACTCGGATACGCCCGCGTCAGCACTGGACACCAATCCCTCGATCAGCAAGTCGATGCACTCACTGCTGCGGGAGTCGACGCTGACCGCATCTACAGCGACAAGCTGTCGGGAACTTCTACTCGCGAGCAGCGCCCCGGACTAGTGGCATTGCTGGATTATGCGCGTGGGGGTGACGCTGTCGTGGTCGTCGGGATCGACCGCTTGGGCCGCAACGCCGCCGAGGTCATGGTCGCCATCCGCGATCTAGGCGAGCGTGGCATCGTGCTGCGCTCACTGCGCGAAGGCATCGACACGTCGAACGCCACGGGCCGTATGGTGGCCGGCGTTTTGGCGAGTCTGGCTGAGTTGGAGTTGGAGTTGGGCAGGGAGCGTCGCTCGGCAGCGCGTGAGGCGCGGCGCGCACGAGGCCAGTCGATTGGGCGCCCGAAGGCTCTTGACTCGGAGCAAGCTGCCTTGGCGCGCCGCTTGCACGCGACTGGAGAATCGGCCAGCACTATCGCGAAGACGCTAAACGTCAGTCGTGCCACGGTGTACAGGGTCGTCGCCGACGACGGAGAGTAGTCACCACACTGAAATTCCTACGCGCGAAGCTCTAGTGTCCCGATGCGTAAGCAAGGATCAGCCTGGCTAGCAGCGACGAAGGTTCCAGTGTCAGATTCGATGCCCCGAGTTGGGTGGGCTACTTCGGTAGGCGCACTCGATGGGCTTTCAGCCATGCGTTCCAATCGGCAATTGCATTGTTCGCTATGTCGAGCCCATCCACCCGTGCGCCGCGGACCCCGGCAATCGTGAAAAAGTTTCCTCCACCGATACGGAAGGGAAGTGTGAGTGGAAGCCTGGAACCGCGTTCCTGAGCAATGACTCTGGCATGTCCCCGCTTCCCGCCGGTTATGTACGAGTCGTGCGTCAATCTCAGATGTTTTGAGCCGTTAGCGATGTCGGCGCAAATGGACAACGCGTTCGATGATCCAGTCCCTTTCCTGTTGAGAAGTTGAGAGAGGTCATCTTTGGTCTTGTCCGCGAGGCGTGACGCCCCGATCCAGTCGCGCAAGTGAAAAGCGTCGCAACAGAAGTGATAGAAGATGTCACGCGCGTATTCCTCTGCGTGGACGAGTTCGTTGTGGGGGCCGCTTGAGTCTGCCGCCAGCCTTACCAACCCATACTGCCGCTGAAGACGCCTGTACTGGTCCTTCCATGTCTCACCGAGCATGGTCCCAAGTCCATCACGGCAACAATCAATCTCGTGCCCTTTAGAAGTAACGCATCACTCAACAGACACCGCATACGAGGGCTCCACTAGCCGAATTCAACGAGCCCAGTCGCTCGATGATCGTGGCGTTGGCCATGCCCGCCGCGCTCACATATGGTCTGCAGACCGAAGCGACCGCCGCGCTGCTCCAAGGCGTTGACCATCGCGGTCATGATGCGAGCACCACTGGCCGCAAGCGGGTGTCCGATGGCGATGGCACGCCGTTGACGTTGGTCCGCTCAAGGATGCCGCTACGCTTCGTATCTACGTCCTTTGCCCGTTTAAGGATCAATTTTCGGGCACTTCGCTAGCTCGATTCGCAGTGAGATCGGCTATTCGTGCTGCCGAAGGCAAGATTTCGTCTGGTACAACCGAAATGACACTTTTCAGTATCACTTCAGCTTGTCGCAGCGAATTCATCACGCACTCCACATAACTCACGGTGCCTACGTGTCGCTTCGCTCGTCCGCGTGCGCCTGTATCGCAGTAGTTCCCTATTGCAGCGAATCCAACCTGAGATGAGACAACGTTGCGGAAGTCGTCCCCAGGGGCCCTCAACGGACTTTCGTTCGGATACGCAGCGATGAAGTCGACTCCGACGTTGTTGGAGGAATCCCATAGTCCGTGGGCCGCCAACACCGTCAACGGCATCGGTATCTCGCGATCCATCATTTCGACCACAGTAAGCACTAACTTCGTCCGTGGAAACGTGAGTCCTCGGTCGTCCGGTAGGGGCAGCTTAGTCGTCACACCGACTGGTGGGTTGGCGTCGAACGCTACGATTGTCCGTCGTGCGTCACGGAGGACATCACATAGTGCAGGCAGAGTGTGTGGCTTCGGGAAATCTTCGTAACCAAAGGCTTTCGGATCAGCCCTCCGAATCTCTGACGACGCCATCGAAAGCAATTCGTTCGCCATATCGATGAAACCCGAAAAAAGTCCATGAGTGAAAATTAGCAACGGCTCGGTACGGGCTTCGGCTTCCTCTCGCGAACGAATCGACTCGAAGCGGGATACCAGCAAGTTGCTAAGGACAAGGCCGGGCCCAAGTAAGGCGAGTGCCGCCAAAACGTTAAGCCAGAAATTCTGGAAGTCGATAGTCGAGCCCCACCAGATCGCTCCGGCACTGATGAGAACACCACCGATGGTCAGACTCAACGGGAGGAAGTCTTTCCGGCGAGCTGCAATCCACTTCGTGATTTTGCCGCCACCGGACATAGCGATCAGTGTGCCTCACCGCTCCACGGTGCGATACGCCCGTCTGAGGCTTCCCAATGCAACAGAGAACCCCCGCCGCCGCAAGCCAGCGCGGCATGTTGTGGTCGGTCTAATGCAGCTGCGTGGTGTCTCTAAAGCCCGTAGCGTCCACCGCGCTGTTCCGACCCCGAACCGCAGTTTGGGACGGGAATCTAGCTGCCCCCCCCCGCCGCCCAACCACGACTACGGCGCGGGGGGAATGGGACTCAATGGGTCAGGCGGGTCGATCACGGCATGCCACTGGGCCGAAGCGACCTCAAGGAGCTCGATTAGGGCGCTCGACCGCACGAAATGAGAGATGACCCCACCCGTGACGCCTGAACCTCCAACGTGTCCCGCGTTGATCCCGATGACCTTCGTCTTACCTATCGACTCCGAGAACCCCAAAACGGGAGCACCCGACATGCCATTCCAACTAAATGAATGGCATAGCACCGCATTTCCCAAATTCGTTGCGTTGCCAAAGACAGCTGGGTATCGGGGATCGCTAGCGATGATGCCCTTGACGAGGACGGGACGTTCACTCCCCCCGGCCATTCCCGGGTAACCGGGAATAAAGACCTCGTCGCCCGGCCAAAGCCCATCGATTTCTGATTCTGATGCAAACCACTCCTGGGTATACGCGCACAGTACCTCGATAAGATCATGAATCGAGGGGCTGAAGGCGTTGCCATCCGTCGCGTTGATCACTGCAAGGTCCGTCGACTCGTCGGGGTGAAAGCAGATCCCCGACCGCGACATGGCGTGCGTATAGCTATACGGGATCGGAGCCAGAGAAACGTCAACAGGTTGGCCATATCCACGGATCTCCACCGAACTAAGTTCGGCTGAATTGACGCGGTTCTCTTCTTTGTAGTTGTAGTCGAGCACGTGGCGGTTTGTAACGAAGAACAGGTTCGACTGCCAACGCGCCATAAAAGCGGTGCCATTCTTGCTTGCGAAAGGTTCGAGTCCTTCACCCGCCAGATTGGCGACGAAACGTGTGGTGACCGAATTCGCTGTGTAAAACTGCCGCCTATTGACGTAGCGTTGGACGATAAGCTGTCGCTGGTCGGGCGCATTCATGTGCACGACTTTAGGTGCCGCTGAGCGGAGTCCATACTGACGACACGGAAATGAGACGCCTACCGGAGACCCACACGCTAGCCGGGCGCTAGCGCGGGAGTCTCTGGTAGCTCGGGGGCTAGCTCAGCCGCTCGATGATGGTGGCGTTGGCCATGTAATTTTGCGTGTGACGTCTCTTAGGGCCGAGAACTCGGCGAGCTAGGCCACATCGATCGACGCCAGAATCGTCAGGAATGCCGAGGCTTCGCCAGCCAGCCATGCGTCGATGTTGTTGCTGCGGCCACGGCGATGGTGAAGCCGTCCCCGACGTACATCGAGGACGGCGGGACGACCGAATGATTGGGGATACAGCATCTCCATGACGCGGACGGCGGCCTGCGTCGCGTCGCCGCTCAACTCATCAGCTTTGAAGTACGGCCATACCAAGTGCGACTGCCGTCGTTCCTGCCATGTGAATCTCGGTGACACGCGGACCTCTAGCCCTTGCTGTTGCCAGTCCAAAGGCTGCGAGAACACGCGCAGTGTCTTGCCGCGCCGCCACGCTGCCCAGCCCTGGGCGACTGCTTCGTAGTGCTCACGACGACGCGGGTTGCAGTTCTCGACGGCACGGCGCACTCGCTGCTCGTCGTCGCCGTTGGCCACGCCGAGGGTGATGGCGTCACGAACTCCGGCATAGAAATCGTGGCTCCGCTCGTAGTCCGACAACTGCATTTCGGCGACATCGCGGACAGCCGTGACGCGCCTGCTGGCGCTGGCCGTAATGAACTCGACGAATCCGCCCAGCGTGATGCTGGTGCTAATGGGGTCAGTCATGTCAGGTGGGTTCCTTGGTTCTTCTGCGTGCACGGACCATCCGTGCAAGCCGACGAAGTCCAAGGTCGGGATTCGGCGGGTTGCCGAGTCCCCCGGCAGATGCCGGTGTTAACGTCGAGGCCTGCCGACCAAGCAGCCAAGAGGTACCAGACCAAGAACTCCGGCCCAAACCGGCTTTGGTCTGGACTTCTTGGATCATAGGCTGCCACCACGGCGGCACCGGGGATCTCAAAACAGCAGCTATTCGGCTGCGATCGGAACAAGGCCGTCTGCTGCGATCACGCTGACGGCGCGTAGCACATACCCGCTGGTTAGCGGGGTACGGTGAGAAGTCACATGAGTGTAGTTCGTTGTGGGCAATTCCGATGGATGTCGGCATTGTCCGGGCGTGTCGCGGTCGCTCCGCTGTGAGAGCCATTTGGCCAGTATTCGCCGCCGCTGCGTACGCAGATCGGTACGCTTCGTCCGTTGATGGCCGTAGCTAACATCCAACGGCAATTGATAGAAAAGGCACGATCAGTAGCCCGTTCTTGCTGATTTCCGTCACTAGCCGACATCGGCCATCACCCCTGATCGCCGTCGTTCGGGACGAAGAGGCCGTGGGTTCAAATCCCGCCACCCCGACCATCAAACAGGTTCTCGATAGGCATATCGAGAACACTGAAACGCAGCGTCAGGGTTTCTTGGTCGACTCGGCTTGGTGCGGTGAGCGGATCACCAGCACGGCATCCACCGGCGCGTCGTCGAGCGCAGTGTAGGTGTGGGGCACGTCGCTGATCCAGTCGGTTGATGCACCCGCGGCTAGCTCCACCTCGTCACCGGCGCGCCCGACGGCGGCCCTGCCCGAAGTCACGAGCAGATGCTCGACGACATCGCGGCCGTGGGCGGCGGAACGATGCCGGGCACCGACACCGAGCTGCAGACGATAGATCTCGACGGTGCCGTGCTCACCTTCGGTGACGTCGAGCAGGCTGACCACGATCCCTTCTGCAGCGACGCGCGTTCCGCGGCGGCCGTCAAGCAGTGTCGCCAGCGGCAGCCCCAGCGCGCCGGCGACCGCGTACAGCGTCCCCAGCGTCGGACTGCGCGCGCCGTTCTCGATCTCCGATAGCGATCCCTTGCCGATGCCCGCCGCCGACGACAGCGCGGCGAGCGAAAAGCCGCGCGCCTGTCGCTCAGCGCGCACCCGGGCGCCCACCACCGCCGACACGTCATCCATGCTCTAACCGTAGCCAGGGTTCCATAAACAGAACATTGTGGTTAAGGTTCTGTTTATGGAACCCCGCAAGCCGATTCACGCCGGCCTAAACATCGCCCTGGTGGGCTACACGAGCGCGTTCGCAGTCGTCATAGCCGGCCTGCAAGCGGTGGGCGCAACACCCACGCAGGCCACTTCGGGACTGGCGGCGCTGTGCGTCACCGTCGGCCTGGGCACGCTGTGGCTGAGCCTGCGGCACCGGATCCCGATCACGCTGGCCTGGTCGACACCGGGCGCAGCAGTGCTGGTTAGCACCGGAGGGGTGCATGGCGGATGGCCAGCCGCCATCGGAGCATTCCTGCTCGCTGGGGCGCTGGTAATGCTGACCGGTATCTGGCCGCGGATGGGTGCGCTGATCACGGCGATCCCGGCGCCGATCGCACAAGCGATGCTCGCCGGTGTCGTGCTGCAACTGTGTCTGAGCCCAGTGCGCGGGCTGGCCTCACACCCTTGGCAGGTGACACCAATCTTGTTGACCTGGCTGGTGTTCGCCAGGTTCGCGACCCGATGGGCGGTGCCGGCGGCCTTCGTGGTCACGCTGGCAGTGATTGCACTCAGTCACCACGCTGACCTATCCGGGCCGTTGCTCCCACACCCAGTCTGGACCACGGCGCGGCTAAGCTGGGTCGCCGTCGCCGGCGTTACGGTGCCCCTCTACCTCGTCACGATGGCCGCCCAGAATGTTCCTGGTGTCGCGATCATGGTTTCCTACGGCTATCGGGTGCCCTGGCGGGAGTCGATGACGGTCACCGGGCTCGGCACGCTAGCCGGCGCCCCCTTCGGCGGGCACGCGATCAACCTGGCCGCTATCAGTGCGGCGGTTCCGGCATCCCCCGAAGCACATTGCGATCCGGCGCGGCGGTGGCCGGCCGCGACGGCGTTCGGCGCGGCCTACCTCGTGCTGGCCGCGCTGACCACCGCGCTGACCACGCTCGTCGCCGGAGCACCCTCCGAGGTGATCGGCGCGGTCGCCGGTCTCGGACTGCTCAGCACCCTGGGCTCGTCACTGGCAGCGGCCATGTCCGGCTCGGCCGATCTCGCTGGGCGTGCCCCGGCAGCGATCACATTTGTTGTCGCTGCATCAGGCCTGAGCCTGGCCGGCATCAGTGCTGCGTTTTGGGCGCTGGCCGCGGGTCTGGTGGTGCAGGCCGCGCTACGACCGGCCCGGAACCTGAACGCGGAGAACACGAGCCCCCGGCCCGCCGATGCAGAGAATGCGGCGCTCGGCATCCACGACTGAGCGGAGAGGGCGTGGATCTGGCCTCAATGGCCGCGATCACCGGTGTGTTGCCCGAAGATGTTGGACGCCAACAGGTTCGCCAACACGGTGCGATTGGTCGCAACGGCCGGCGGGGGCCACATCATCGCAAACGCCGCACCCGTCTGCTCCGTCTGGATCGCGGTGGTATTCAGCCAAGCGAGATATGGCGCGGCAGCGGCCAACATCGCCGGCGACGACGGGCCATACCAAGCCGAGCTGATCAGCTCACCAAACCATGAGTCGTAACTGACTGCTGCACAACGTATTTCGGTCGCTCAGGTATTCCAAGCTGCTGCAGCGGCCGGGAACGGCCGCGATCCGGGACCGGAATACGTTCTGGTTGAGTTGCCTTCCGGCGGCGATGCTGCAAAATCCAGCAAGATTCCCCTCGACGCCTAGCGAAACGCAGTTGCGCCGGCCGCGGCAACAAACTATAAGTTCTCGCCCTGGCGCTTCCCTGCACCCGCTCTGGGCTTTGTCAGCGTTTGCTCGCGCCGCCGCGGGCGTACCTGGCGTGGGCCATGGCCACGACGCGTTCAGCAACCGCCGCCTCGCCGAGGCGGGCACCGCGCACTAAAATTGGGCCGCATGGCGTTGGTCAGGCCGGTTTCCGAGCAGCGGGAGACGTGTGAGCGCTTGGCCGGCTGCGCCGAGCCTCCGTCGGGCGTCGGATTTCCTTACCACCCAACTCTTTTAGAGGTTGCGCAACGCCAGCAGGAGATCGACGTATGGGAGGCGATGCAGGTCGGCGGCTACCGATTCGCCAAGCCTGGCACGATTATCAGTTTCCTGATCTCCGCCATGATGCTGCTTCTCGCGCTCACCCCGATCCCGCCGAACTGGCCTTGGAACATTCCGTTGGTGATCGTCGCCATCTTCGGGGCCGTCGCCATGGTGGTCTGTGGCCTCCTATGGTTCGACACTCCGAAGGCCGGACCCCGTCCGGAGCGCCTGTCGATTGCGCCGTACTCGCGAGCGGAAAACCGATACCTGATGAACGGGCAGCCCGCCGAGCCGTACCTCGCGACCTGCGCCTGCCCCGGTTGCGGCGACATGTCCACTCATCTGGTTCGCCAGCCCGTCGAAGGTGAGCCGCAATGGTCGACGGTCATCCGTCAGTGCCGCATATGCGGGCGGGAGTGGGCGCAGAATTAGACTGCGCGCCGTCGCGGATCGAAACCGCACGCCCAGAACGTATTTCGGCTACGCACACCGCTCCGGCTCGGCCTCGCACAGTGGCGTGGCTCCGCGGAAGCGATAGCGGTGCGCCGAAACCCAGTGGTAGATGGCGTTCTGCAGCGCACCAACGCCCGGGATCCGATAGATCCACAGCGGGACGCGGGTCCCCAACGCCACGGACAGTGCCGCGTTCATCGCATGCGCCCCGGCCACGATCGCGCCGGAAGAATCCACCCACCATGCGGATTCGAGCATTCGTTCGTCGGTAACGCCGAGTCGGTCGGCCATCCCGGGTGTCTGCATCGGCTCGATGCGCAGCATGCCCGTCCGATCCCACCGGACCAGCGCGTTGACCGCCCGAGTGCAGACCCCGCACCGACCGTCAAAAACTAAAACGCCGTGCATCCTTCGATTGTATTTCGCGGCGCACTACGCACAATCCGTACATACGGGCCGCCCCGAGCTGGACAGCAGCATCCGGTGTCGGTGCTGAACCAGGAAGCAACTCGAGCAGGTGAATTCGTCAGACCGCTGCGGAATCACCGTCACGGCCAGTTCCTCGCCGGACAGATCCGCACCGGGCAGCTCGTAGAAGTGCACATCGTTAGGGTCCTCATCGACAACCGCGGTGGACGAACCGGCATCCAGCTGGCGCAGCTCGGCGGGCTCCTGGCTGTCGGCATCGGTCACGCGACGTGCGTCGTAATCGCTTACGGTCTTCATGGGCATACCTTCCTCGCAGGATGGCGGGATGACGCACGTCCGATGTACTCCCCCGTCGGCAATGGCGGTACCCCGTTCGACTGCGCCCCACACCGTGTCAAACATAAGAAAATTGGACGAACGAAATTCCCCTTCTTCGGACGCCGAGCGAACGCGATCAGTGGCTCTGCCACGGCGCCGGGGCGTTCGATCTCCCGGCCACGACCTGCGGTTGCGCCCCGTGGACACGACGCGAGCCGTAGTTCAGCCAGCCCAGGCCCGCAACGCTGCAGACGGCGGCGAAAATCGCCGCTACCAATCCGATGCGTACGTCACCGAACGTCAATTCATACAGCTCGGCACCCAGAGCAACCGCCGCGAAGGCGACCGCGACCAAACCACCGGCTGTTTTCGGCGTTTCGCCAGCGTGCGCACGCGTGATCCGTGCCTGGTCAACCAGATAACCCATCCCAACTCCTCGCGAATCATGTTGCAGATTAACACCATTCACGTTGAGTGGATGCGGATGGTTCAACGCCGTATAAACGGCACGCAGGACTGAACGGCTCGGTGTCGTGTCGAGCGGCCGCCGGGCGGGTATGCCGCAGCCATGAATGCTCCCGCTGTGCTGTTCGACGTGGACGGAACCCTGGTCGATTCGAACTACTTGCACGTCTATGCGTGGCAACGAGCCTTTGAGTCCGAAGGCATCTCGGTCGCGGCCTGGAGGATCCACCGCGGCATCGGCATGGACGGCTCCAAGTTGGTACGCACCCTTTCCGACGACGCGCCGGCCGAGGTGCAGGACCGGCTCAGCGATGCGCACAGCCGGTACTACCGGGAGATCTCGCCCCTGCTCGCGCCATTACCGGGCGCCCGGGAGCTGCTGCACCGCGTCGCCGATCTGGGCCTGCAGGTGATATTGGCGAGTTCGGCGCCCGAGGACGAACTCGAGATGCTGCGCAAGGTGCTCGGTTGCGATGAGGTGATCGCGGCGACGACGTCGTCCCGCGACGTCGACACCGCAAAACCCGAGCCGGGCATCGTGCAGGTGGCGCTGGGCCGGGCGGGGGTGGCGGCCGCGGACGCCGTGTTCGTCGGGGACGCGGTCTGGGATGCACACGCCGCCAAGGAGGCTGGAGTGCCGTGCATCGGAGTGCGGAGCGGCGGCATCGCCGATACCGAACTGCAGACAGCCGGGGCCCCGCCTATCTTCGCCGACCCGCAGGACCTCCTCGATCATCTGGAGTCCACCCGCGTCGCCGCCTTGGCGCGCGGCCGCTGACTACCGTCCGTGGGTGCGCAGCGACAGCGGGAGCAACCACCAAAAGCAGGTGAAGAGCGTGAGCGCACACGCTCCCGCAATCAATCCCGCGGTGGTATCGGCGACCGCGACGAAAATGATGACCGTCACTCCGGTCAGCGCCAGTCCGAGCAGAGCCAGCCCGGCATAGGCGCATCGGTGTGCGGCCGATACCAACACCCGCAGCCGATGGCGCCGGAACAGCAGCCGATGGATACCGACCGGGGCGATCAGCAGCACAGTTGCGCCCACCGAAAATCCCACCGTCGCCAGGTACACCGCCCGCATTTCGTCGCTGAGAACGTCGAACCGCTGCTGGAACGGGAGCGTCAGGAGGAAGCCGGTGAGCAATTGCACGCCGGTCTGCACCACGCGCAATTCCTGCAACAGGCTGTTCCAGTTGCGGTCCAGCCGCTCGGTATCGGTTTCCCCGCGCTTGGTGCGATCCCACCGCTGGTCGTCTTCCGGGTGGTCGACATCCATGTGCGGCGGGGCGGTGGCGTCAGCGGTTGAGTTTGCCGTCTCGCACGCCGGTCAACGCGTCGTCCAGCGTCGGGTACAGCGGGAACGTCTTGTCCAGGCCGGTCAGGTGGATCGGGCGTCTGGTCGCCGGACCCCGCGCGACCACCCCGAACTCCGCCGACTTGCCGAGTTTCTCGTAAGTCGCCGCCAGGATCTTCAGCCCGACCGAGCCGAGAAACTCCACCGCGGACAGGTCGATGACCAGCGCCGTCGGCCCTTCCGCGACGACCGCACCGATGGCTTGTTCCAGGGCCGGGGCGGTGACCAAATCGATTTCACCGCTGACACTGACCACGGACACCCCATCGTGGTCCGCGACCAACGTGGTAATCGAATCAGGAGCTGACAATGGCGATCCTTCGTCCGGGCCTTAAGTGTGGTGCAAGCCTAACCTGCCTTGCGAACTGCGAGAAGAAGAAGACCTCAACACCTGCCCCCGACCAATCAGGCTAGTCTCGCAAAAGAACCTGCGCACTGCGGAGCGCGACGTGGCACCCGGGAGGCCAGATGTCAGATTCCAGCAGCACCAGCACCACCACTGCCAGCGTCTCCAGCGAAGGTCTACTTCCGCAGTTAGTGCAGCACCTGAGGCAAAATCGCACCGTTCTGCGCGAGGAGTGGGCCCGAAGAATCACCGAGGCCGAATTGCTGACTGCGATGACGCCGGAGGAACTCTTCTCCGAGGCGACCGCCGTATACGACAACTACGTCGAGGTGCTCGAGACCGGTAGCGTCGAGGCGCTGCAGGCCTACGCCCGCGACCTGTCCGAGCGCATCATCCCGCGAGGGGTGGAAACCGACGAGGTGCTCGGCATCGTGCTGCTGTTGCGCGACGTGCTGGCGCGCTCGCTGTTCGAGAAGTACCAAGCCGAGTTCGAAATGCTGAACCGGGTACTGGACGCCTACGAGCCGGCCGCCAACCGCATCGCCAACACCGTCGGCGTGTCCTTCGTTCAGGAACGCGAGCGCATCATCCGCCAGCAGCAGGAAGCGATCCGCGAGCTGTCCACCCCGGTGCTGCAGGTGCGCGAGCAGCTGCTGATTCTGCCGATCATCGGTGTGCTGGACAGTCAGCGCGCCCGTCAGGTCACCGAGCAGCTGCTGCGTGCCATCCGCGCCAACCGTGCCAAGGTCGTCGTCATCGACATCACTGGTGTGCCGACCATCGACTGCACCGTGGCCAACCACCTGGTGCAGACGGTCGACGCGTCCGGCCTGATGGGCGCGAGCGTGATCATCACCGGCCTGTCCTCGGAGATCGCGCTGACGCTGGTGACGATCGGCCTGGATCTGTCGAAGATGAACGCCGTCGGTGACCTGCAGGGTGGTATCGAAGAAGCCGAGCGCCTGCTCGGCTACGAAGTCACGCGCACCGGCGAGCAGCCAGGGTGAGCGCAACCGACGCGAGCACCGCATGCCAGTACCCATCCTGAAGCAGGGCTCGATCCTCATCGCCTCGGTGCAGGCCGCCCTGTCCGACTCCGACGCCGAACGACTGCGGTACGACCTGATGGAGCGGGTCAGTCAATTCCGCGCGCAGGGCATCATCGTCGACGTCACCGCGATCGACGTGATGGATTCGTTCGCCGCACGGTCCCTGCGAACGATCGCCCACATGACCCGGCTGCGCGGTGCCGACACCGTGATCGTGGGTCTGCAGCCAGAAGTGGCCTTTGCGATGGTTCAACTAGGTCTGACCTTCGACGACATGAACACCGCCCTGGACCTCGAAGAGGGCCTCGCGCTGCTGAATCGCCAACGGGGAGTGGGCAAACCGACGATCGGGCGCGACGGTGTCGTGTGACATTGTCGTCGACATCAACAACCCCGACGACATCGTCGAAGCCCGCAAGGCCGGACACCAGCTCGCCCTAGACCTCGGATTCTCGCTGACCGACGTCACCATGATCTCCACGGCGATCTCCGAGATCGCCCGCAACATCACCAGCTACGCGGGACGCGGCGCCGTGCGCGTCTGGGTGGCCGAGCGTGACGGCCGCCAGGCGCTGGTGGTTCGTGCCGAGGACGACGGTCCCGGCATCGCCGATATCGAGCGGGCAATGGAGGACGGGTATTCGACCGGTCGCGGCTTGGGCATGGGACTGCCAGGGTCGCGCCGATTGATGGACCGGCTGGTCGTGGAGTCCGCACTCGGCAAGGGAACAGTCATCGAAATGTGGAAGTGGGTTCCCGGCCGTGCGTGAAAACGGACGACTGGGACCAATCGAGTGGGCGAACGCGGGGCGCCCACTAGCCGGCGAGAACACCAGCGGCGATCGAAAGATCGCAATCGCCGTGGACGACGGTGCCGCCTTGTTCGGGGTTATCGACGGCCTCGGTCACGGTCCCGCCGCCGCGAGTGCGGCGATGCGCGCCGTCGATGCCGTCCAGCGGGCTTCCGGCGAGCGGCTCGAGGTCTTAATCCAGCTCTGCCACCGGGTGTTGGGCGGGACCCGAGGAGTCGCGATGACCCTGGCGCGGGTGGATTACGCGGCCAAGACGCTCACCTGGGCCGGGGTGGGAAACGTCAGCGCCCACCTCGTCTCCAAGGATGTGACCGGCGTGCACATCCGGTCCAGCGCGCGTCTTGCCGCCGGCATCGTCGGCTATCGCATCCCGGAGATCAGGCCCGCCCAGGTCGTTTCACTTCGGGTCGGCGACTTGATCGTGCTGGCCAGCGACGGCATCGCCGAGGATCACCTGGACCACATCGACTTCGCCGCTTCGGCCGTGGTGATCGCCGACCACATTCTGGGTAAACACGCGAAGGAAACCGACGACACCATGGTGCTCGCCGCGCGTCACCGGGGAGCCTTGACATGACCGATGCACACGAATTTCACGCTGAATACACGGCCGCGCTGCGATCCTACTTGGACGGCCGCGACGATCACATCCTCGACGTCGCCCACGAGTTGGGCCGCCGCGCGTTGCAAGAACAAATCAGCATGCTCGACATCATCGAGAACCATGTCCGGCTGGTCCTCGAATTGTCCAAAGACATCCAGATCGACGCACCGATCGCACTGGAATTCCTGCTGCAGACGCTGGCTCCGCTCGACGTCGCGACGCGAGGGTTCCTCGACGGCACCAAGCGCTACGCCGAGCAGCGTGCCCGCGCCGACGGACTCGCCGACCGCGACAAATTCCGTACCGCCCTGGTGAATTCGTTGCAGGAGGGCTTCTTCGTCGCCGATCACGAAGGCTCCATCATCGAGATGAACGACGCCTTCATCGACATCCTCGGCTACCCCGCCGAGGGCTTGCCCTACCGGTGGCCGCATCCATGGCTGGTCGACAAGAAGGCCGCGCGAGAAAACCAGTCGCGGGTCCGCAGCGAGGGCGGCACCGAGTACGAGACACCGATCCGGCACCGAGACGGGCACCTGGCTTGGGTGATGGTGAGCATCAATGCCGTCAAAGACACCGATGCCGACCAGGCGGCCTTCGTGGGGACGATTCGCGACGTCACCGCGGAGCGGGCATTCGCCGCCCGGGAGAGCGCCGTGCTGCGCCTAGCCACCGCCGTCGCGGTAGCCAAGAGCGTCGCCGAGTTGCTGGAGATCACCCTCGATGAATGCCGGACGGCGATCGGCGTGCAGCGAGTGATCGCCGTGACCTGGCCGGGTGGCGAAGGCGAACCGACCGTTCAGGTGGCGGGCGAACCCGCGGAGACGACGTGGCGCGGACTGGACCCCTGGTTGCGCCACACATTTCAGGATGCCCGCCAACAGCTGCCGCTGACGGCCAAAACCATTGAGCAGCCGAACAAGCCCGGCAAGGCGCAGGGTTTGGTGGCCGTGCTCTCGGGCACCGGGGACCTTGCCTTGTGGCTCGAGCTCGGCGCACCGCGCTGGGTCAGCGCCGAGGATCGGCTGCTGGTCACGGTGCTGATCGGACACCTGAGTCTGGCCATGCAGCATGTGCGCCAATTCGAGAGCGCCCGCGAGACTTCGCTGACGCTGCAGCGCGCGATGCTGCCGCCCATCGAGCCGCCGCCGGGGTTCGCGATGCGCTACGAGCCGGCGGTCCTGCCGCTGGAGATCGGCGGCGACTGGTACGACGTGCTGTCGATCGGCGAGCACCGCATCGGCATCGTCGTCGGCGACTGCGTGGGCCGGGGCCTGCCGGCAGCCGCGATCATGGGCCAGTTACGCAGCTCGGCGCGCGCGCTGCTGATTAACGGCGCCGACCCCGCGGCGGTGCTCGAGCAACTCGACCTGGCGGCCTCGGTCATCCCGAATGCCTACTGCACCACCGTTTTTCTGGCGATCCTGAACACCGAATCCGGCGTCTTGGAGTACAGCAATGCCGGTCACATGCCCGCGGTGCTCGCCGGACCGACGGGCATCACGGTGCTGACCGATGCGCGGTCGGTGCCGCTCGCGGTCCTTCGCGACGAACCTCGCCCGCAGATCTCGCGGCGGCTGCCCTCCGGCTCGACGCTGATGGTGTTCACCGACGGGTTGGTGGAACGCAAACACGAGTCGCTGGACGACGGGATAACCCGTGCTGCAGAGGTTTTGGTGCAGACCAGGACGCTGCCGCTGGACACCGTCGCGGACGCGGTGCTTCGTGAGCTAGCCCCGGCGACAGGATACGACGACGATGTGGCGATGGTGATCTACCGGCACCAGCAGGCGCCGCTGCGGATCGAAACACACGCTATCGCAGACGAATTGGCCGTCATTCGACATCGGCTGGCCGACTGGCTCAGGGCTGCCGACGTCCCGGACGAACTCGTCGACGACATCGTGCTGGTCGTCAACGAAGGGTGCACCAACTGCGTCGAACACGCGTACCGCGGGCACGGCCTCGGGACGACCCTGCTCGAAGTCGAAACCGTCGACGGCGAAGTTCGCGCCCACATCACCGACCACGGCTCCTGGAAACCGCCGGCGATCAACCCGGGTAACAGCGGCCGCGGCCTGATCCTGATGAGGGCCATCAGCAGCACGATGGAAATCGACAGCAGCCCAACCGGAACCGTCGTCAACATCACCTTCCGGCTCCCCGCGGCACCCGCGAGCGCCGATGACTGGTCCGGCGGGCGCTAACGAACGTCATGCGCACCGTTTGCGGCGGCCCCGTCCGTGGTATCTCCAACGACGTGACTGCCACGTCGATCAGCGTCGAACCCGCTCTACCGGCTGCACACGGACCGCTGTCGACGGCCGTGCAGCACGCGTTGGCCGGGCCTCCGGCCGGGGATTACCTGGCGTGCATCGGCGCATCCGTAGGGGATTCGGACCCCTACGGACTCGACCTGCAGCTGGCCCTGTGCATGTGCTACGAGCTGCACTACCGGGGTTTTGCGGGCGTGGATCCCACGTGGGAGTGGAACCCCGACCTGCTGCACCTGCGCGCCGAGCTCGAGCGTGCCTTTCTAGCTGGTGTGCGCCGCGATGTCGGCCCGATCGAACCCGATCGGACGTCGGCGGCGGAGATGGACGCGATTTCCGTCGAACCTGTCGACGGAACTGGACCGTCCTACCACTTGCGCGACAAGGGGACCTGGCAGCAGATGCGCGAATACTTCGTGCATCGGTCGATCTATCACCTCAAGGAGGGCGATCCACATGCGTGGGCCATTCCCCGGTTGACGGGCGGCGCCAAGGCGGCATTCGTGGCGGTCGAATTCGACGAGTACGGCGCCGGGCAGGGCCACCGACTACACCAACAGCTCTTCGCGGATCTGTTGACCGCGGCCGATCTGGATCCGACCTACCTGGGCTACCTCGACGCCGTCCCCGCCGAATCGCTCGCGGTGGTCAACCTGATGTCGCTGTTCGGCCTGCACCGGCGGCTGCGTGGCGCGGCCATCGGGCACTTCGCCGCCACGGAGATCACGTCGTCGCCGGGTTCCCGGCGGATGGTCCAAGCGTTGGAACGGATGGACGCACCGGGGGCCTGCATCGCGTTCTACCGCGAGCACGTCGAGGCCGATGCCGTTCACGAACAGGTGGTACGCCTGGACGTGGTCGGCGATCTCGTCGCCCACAAGCCCCAGCTCGATCGCGATGTGATTTTCGGAATGCGGGCATTGACGGTGGTCGAAGATCGCCTGGCGGACAAGATCATGACGTGCTGGAAACAGGATCAGTCCTCGTTGCGACGACCACTCAATTAGGCTTTGGGCCAACACCTTCGACGTGCCGACAGCGCCGGTGACTGGTATCGCACAACGGGTATTCCCTGCTCCGCCCGCAGGTGCAGATGGCCACCATGAACCGGTCGGATTCCACGATGACGCCATCATCGACTTCGATGCGCGCGGGGCCCGACACCAGGATCGGGCCTTTGCGGACGATACGGACCCGAGTTCCGGTCATGGTTTGTCCGCCCGAATCACCACCAGCTCCTCTTCCCGGCAACCGTGCGGCACCAGACCGATGTCCTCCAGCCACGCGGCCCTCGCCGTGAGCACCGGGCCGAATGGAATCCGCTCGAAGGCAACGACATCGGCGTCGAGTCCGATCGACCGCAGGCAGTCCAGCGAACGGTGGACACCGGCCAGCGCAGACTGGACGAGTAGCAGGGATCCCCCGTCATGCAACAGGTTTGAAGCCGACGCACAAAGCGGGTCCAGCACTCGCCGGCCGTCCACGCCGGCATTCCATGCCCATGACGGGCCCACGCCCGGCGAGACCACGTCTATGTCGTCCTCCGGCGGTGTCGTCACATAGGGGGGGTTGGCCACCACTACCTCGAATGGCCCGCATCTCAGGGCGGCGATCCACGAACCTTCCCGAACGTCGATGTCGACTCCCGCGACGATCGCATTGCCCTGGGTGCAATCCACCGCGTGTGGGCAAATGTCGAAGGCCGTCACACTGGCGCAACCCATTTCGGCTGCCGCGACGGCGGCGAAGCCGCTTCCGGTACACAGATCCAGGACTCGCCGGCCGGGAATCAGCCCGCTGCATTCCATTGCGCGAACGAGCAGTCGGGAATCTTCTTGTGGCTGATACACAGTCGGTTCAGCCAAAACGCCGGCGGTAACGGGGTATGTGCTCGTCAACGGTGGGCCTTTCGGATGATAGCCGTGGCGATCACGGCATCTTTTGGGTAGTGCCCACAATCAGTACGTTGAAACTCCGAGACCGCCCGCCGAGGACTTAACCCGTTGTTGCGTGCGCGAATTGCTTGATGAGCGTGGCGCAGAATGCCGGCAGGTCGGCCGGACAACGACTGGTGACCAAGTTGCCGTCGACGACGACTTCCTCGTCGACGACGTGTGCGCCCGCATTGCGCAGATCGGTGCGAATGCTCGGGTAAGAGGTAAGGGTCCGCCCGGCCGCGACCCCGGCCTCGACCAACGTCCACGGGCCGTGACAGATGGCCCCGACCGGCTTTCCGGATCCTACGAAGTCGCGAACGAATGCGACTGCGACCGAATCCATCCGCAGCTTGTCGGGGTTCACCGTGCCGCCCGGCAGCACCAGTCCGTCGAACTCATGCACCGAGGCATCCGACACCGCGCGGTCGACCGTGAATCGTCCAGCGGGCTCGAGATCGTGTTCACGCGCCTGAATTTCGCCGGCTTTCAACGAGAGGACTTCAACCCGGGCACCCGCTTGTTTCAGGGCCGCGCGCGGCTGCTCGAGTTCTACCTTTTCCACACCGTCTGCCGCCAGAATAGCAATTGTCTTGCCTTGCAGTTTGTTTGCCATCGTATTCTCCTTCAAGGTTAAACAGCACGGCGGGCGCCGTTGCCTGTGCTACGTAATGCCGTATAGAGATCAAGCACTCCGATTCCGGAAAGCGCCACGCCGGCGATGATTCCGCGTTGTCACCGTCCACGACCGCGACGCGCCACCCCCGCCGCCAACAGCGCTACATCCATGACATCGCCGGCGACCCGTGTCCATACCAAGCCATTGGGGCCACCCAACAACGCCGCGCCATGGCCACATTCACGCACACCCAACGCTCGAATGACGCGCCGCGTCAGCCTGTTGTCGTCCACACCCGCGAGCGCGGCGACTCTTCCAGGCGCCAGGATTTCGCTCACGCCCAGGCCCACACTGGCTCCGGCGAGGCCGTTCACCAATGCGGTGGTTGTCGTGTCGGATGGATCGGTCATGGGTATCTCCCTCGCGTGATGTTCGCCCGAATACCCTTGCCGGAACTCGTCAAACGCGTGCGCTAAGGCGATGCGGCCCGCAGCGCCGCAAGCAAAGGCTCCGCCGCTTCTTTGAGGAACAGATCTTGTGTTTGGCCACCGATTTGGATCAACGCGATGTCGGTGAAGCCGGCTTCCCAGTAGGACCGGACACTTTCCACGATCGCATCCAGATCCGGTCCGCAGGGGATGGCATCGGCGACGTCCTCAGGACGCACGAACTGCGTCGCCCCGGCGAAGCCCGCCGGCGTCGGCAAGTCGGCGTTGACCGCCCAACCCCCGCCGAACCAGCGGAACTGGTCATGCGCGCGCTCGACGGCGGCATCACGGCCGGGGTCCCAGCACACCGGTATCTGGCCGACCACTCGCCCCCCTTCGGTTCCATTGGCGGCCTGCCGGGCGACATGCCACGAGTTCACCAGGGCCTTGTCGGGCTGCACCGCGATCAGATGGTCGGCGAGCTTGGCGAATTTCTCGACACCCTTCGGTCCGCTCATCGCCACACCGAGGCCGACCGGAACGTCGGGAACATCCCACAATCGCGCGGAGTCCACCTGAAAGTAGTCGCCCCGCCAGTTCACCAGCCGGCCGCCGAACAGCTCACGAATGATTTTGATGGCTTCGCGCAGCATGTCCTGGCGCCGTTCGACGGTGGGCCAGCCCTTGCCGACAACGTGTTCGTTGAGGTTCTCGCCGCTACCTAACCCGAGCGTGAACCGCCCGTCGGCGAGAATCTGCACGGTCGCTGCCTGCTGGGCGACCACTGCGGGGTGATACCGCATCGTCGGACATGTCACATAGGTGTACAAGTCGACCTGCTCGGTTGCCTGGGCCACCGCGCCCAGCACCGCCCAGGCGTTGGGGGCATGCCCCTGCGATGCCAGCCATGGGGAGAAGTGGTCGCTGCACACCTCGAAGTCGAACCCGCGCTGCTCAGCCGAAACCGCGTACTGCACAAGGTCTTTGGGGCCGTTCTGCTCGGTCATCAGGGTATAGCCGAACTTCGTCATAACAGTTCGGGTACCCCGGGCCCACCGACGCAAACAGGCCGCGCGCCGGCTTACAGCCGGTCTTTGACCGCCGCGGACAGCCGCGAGCCATCGGCCTTCCCGGCCGCGATCGCGGTCGCCGCCTTCATGACCTGTCCCATTTGCTTCATGCTGGGCCGCTCGCCGATCGCCTCAGCAACCTGAGCGATGGCGGTGTCGACCACGTCGGCTAACTCCGCCTCGTTGAGCGGCGTCGGCAGATACTCGTCGATGATCCGCGCCTCGGCGTGCTCGTTGGCGGCGAGTTCACCGCGGCCGTTTTGGGTGTAAATCTCGGCGGCCTCACCGCGCTTGCGGGATTCCCGGGCGAACACCTTGAGGATTTCGTCGTCCGATAGTTCCCTGGCCTCCTTACCAGAAACCTCCTCGGTCTGGACAGCGGCCAGCAACATGCGCAGGGTCGCGGTCCGCAACTTATCCTGGGTCTTCATCGCCCCGGTGAGGTCCGCCCGAAGCCGGGCTTTGAGTTCCGCCATGCTGAAAACGCTACGCGCCCGGACGCCGCGGAGACTGTGCAGGCCAGCGGGGGCGGGACGCGTGACTGGGGAAGATTGAGAAAAGCCCCGACCGTCGACAGGATGGAGCCCATGACGAACGACGACGGCTGCTGGACCCGGTGAGCGCGCTGCCGCCTGACTATCCGGTTGAGCCCCCGCCGGGAGGATCGACGCCCGACGGCTTTCCGCCGGCGTATGGCATGCCGCCCGCCTACGCCGGTCCACCACCCGGCTACGGCGCCGAGCCCGGCTCCGGACCGCCACCGGGTTACGGACCCCCGCCCGGCTACCGGCCGCCGCCGCCCGGGTACGGCCCGCCACCGGGGTACGGCGCAACCCCCGGTTACGGACCACCTCCCGGTTACGGGCCACCTCCCGGGTACGGACCGCCGCCGGGGTACGGGCCGCCGCCGGGATTTGGCGTGCCACCCGGCCACGGCCCGCAGTA
The DNA here is from genome assembly GCF_010731715.1 of Mycobacterium stomatepiae. Taxonomy (NCBI): domain Bacteria; kingdom Bacillati; phylum Actinomycetota; class Actinomycetes; order Mycobacteriales; family Mycobacteriaceae; genus Mycobacterium; species Mycobacterium stomatepiae. The sequence goes on along the minus strand of NZ_AP022587.1, from coordinate 4,373,511 downwards.
CGGCTCGCCCCAGTTGGCCCCGGGAGCGATCAAACCCGGAATCATCCCGCTGCGGCCGTTGAGCCTGAGCGACATCTTCAACGGCGCGGTCGGCTACATCCGCGCCAACCCGAAAGCCACGCTGGGGTTGACCGCGATCGTGGTTGTGGTCATGCAGATCATCTCCCTGGTCGCCACCGTGGGGCCGATCGCCGCGCTCGGCGGTCTGGCCAACGGCCGGTCAGAAGAAATGAACTGGGGTGTGGTCGGCGCGTGGTTCGGCTCGATCGGCGTCGGCGCGCTGGTCACCTGGCTGGGCAGCATGCTGCTGTCCGGGATGCTCACCGCCATCGTCGGCCGGGCGGTATTCGGTTCGCCGATCACGATCGGCGAAACGTGGGCCAGGATTCGGGGGCGGCTGCTCCCGTTGCTCGGCCTGGCACTGCTGGAAGCGTCCGTGGTGGCCGTGCTGTTCGGCCTCGCCGCGGTGGTCATCGCGTTGATCGCGGCGATCGGCAACGGGGCCGCGGCGGTGCTGATCGGCATCCCGCTGTTTTTCGCCCTGTTCGCGTTGATGGTGTACCTGTACATGGTCGTGCTGTTCGCGCCCGTGCTGATCGTGTTGGAGCGGCTACCGGTTTTCGACGCCATCACCAGATCCTTTGCGCTGCTGCGTAACGGCTTCTGGCGCGTACTCGGCATTCGGGTACTGACGTTCATCGTGGCCGGCGTGGTCTCCGGCGCGGTCAGCGCACCGTTCAGCATCGTCGGCCAGGTGATGCTCGCCGGCATGCCGTCCACCGGCATCCTGCTGCTGGGCACCGTGATCACCTCGATCGGATCGGCGATCGGCCAGATCCTCACCGCGCCGTTCAACGCCGGTGTGATCGTCCTGCTCTACACCGACCGCCGGATCCGCGCCGAGGCATTCGACCTGGTGCTGCAATCGGGCGCCGCGAGCGCGCCGTACGCGGCCGCATCGACCGACAACCTCTGGCTGACCCGGCCTTTCCAAGGCTGAGCGGGGACGACAGTGCCTTCCATCGACATCGACCGCGATGCCGCACATCAGGCCGCAGCCGACGAGCTCAGCAAGCCGATTTACACCAAGGCGTCCGCCACCCAGCAGCTCGTCGACTGGATCAACGAGCTGCTGTACCGGCTGCTGCAGAAAACCTCCTCGCTACCCGGTGGCTGGTTGACCACCGCGGTGCTGCTCACCCTGCTGGCCGTCGCGGTCGTGGTTGCCGTCCACATCGCGCGGCGCACCATGCGCACCAGACGCCGCGGCGACTACCAGTTGTTCGAGACCGCTCAGCTCACCGCGGCGCAACATCGTGAGACCGCGGAACGCTATGCGGCCGAGGGCAATTGGACCGCGGCCATCCGCCACCGGTTGCGCGCTATCGCCCGTCAGCTCGAGGAGACCGCGGTGCTGAACCCGGCGCCGGGCCGCACCGCCAACGAGCTGGCGCGAGATGCCGGCCAGGCGTTGCCGCATCTCACAGACGAATTATCACAGGCGGCAACGGCTTTCAACGATGTCACGTACGGCGAGGTTCCGGGGACTCAGTCCGCCTACCAGATGATCGCCGATCTCGACGACCACTTGCGGATGCGGGCGCCGGCCACCGCGTCCACGGCCGGGCATTACACTCCGGTCCAATCATGGGCACAGGTGCGGTGATGGCCACGACGGCATCCCAGCCCTCGGTAGCGTCCACCGGCCGCTGGCGCTCGTGGCGTGGAATCGCGCTCACACTGGTCGTTCTCGCGCTCGTCGCCTGGATAGGCGCCTACCTGACCGCGCCGCGACCCGGCGCGCGGATGGACGCGGAGTCCACCGGAACCGACGGCGCGCACGCGTTGGTGACGCTGCTGCGCGACGGCGGTGTCGACGTCGTCGTCGCCGACAAGCTCGCCGACGTCGAACAGGCGGCGCGCCCCGACACCCTGATCCTGGTGGCGCAGAGCCAGTATCTGAGCGAGGACATGCTGGAGCGGTTGGCCAAAGCGCCCGGTGACTTGCTCCTGGTCGAACCGACCGCGCGAACCCGCGAGGCACTACTGCCCGGCGTGCGCATCTCGGGTGCCAGTTCCTTTGACAGCGAGCCGAAATGCACGCTGCGCGAGGCCACTCGAGCCGGATCGGTGCGATTCGGCCCGAGCGACACCTTCGACGTCAAAGACACCCGGGTGATCACCCGCTGCTACGACGGGGTGCTGATCCGCTTCCGGGATGGCGGTCGAACGATCACGGCGGTCGGCAGCAGCGACTTCATGACGAATCACGACCTGGCGCAGGCCGGTAACGCCGCGCTGGCGATGAACCTCGCGGGCGACCGGCCGCGGCTGATCTGGTACGCGCCGCATCACATCGAAGGTGAAACAACCCCCGCCGCATCGATTTTCGATCTGATTCCGGACAACGTGAATTGGATAGTCTGGCAGCTGTCGGTGGTTGTGCTGCTGGTTGCGCTATGGAAGGGCCGCCGTCCCGGGCCGCTGGTGGCCGAGGACCTTCCCGTCGTCGTACGCGCGTCGGAGACCGTGGAGGGTCGCGGCCGGCTGTACCGTTCCCGCCGGGCACGCGACCGAGCCGCCGCAGCCCTGCGCACCGCGACACTGCAGCGGCTGCTGCCCCGGCTCGGCTTGGGCACCGGCGCCCAAGCGCAGGCGGTGGTGATGACCGTCGCCCAACGCACCGGGGTGGACGCGGGATTTGTCTCCTACCACCTGTTCGGACCACCGCCGGGCACCGACAACGACTTGCTCCAACTCGCCCGTGCGCTCGACGAAATCGAAAGGCAGGTCACCAACTCGTGACACAGTCCCCACAAGCCGCTACCCCGCAATCCCCGACCGCCGACTCGGCTCGAGACGCGCTGCTGGCGTTGCGCGGCGAACTCGCCAAGGCCGTCGTCGGACAGGAAGGGGTGATCAGCGGACTGGTGATCGCGCTGCTGTGTCGCGGTCACGTGCTGCTGGAAGGTGTTCCGGGAGTGGCGAAGACGTTACTGGTCCGGGCACTGTCCGCGGCGTTGCAACTGGAATTCAAGCGGGTGCAATTCACGCCCGACCTGATGCCCGGCGACGTCACGGGATCCCTGGTGTACGACGCGCGCACCGCCGCGTTCGCGTTCCGGCCCGGCCCGGTGTTCACCAATCTGCTGCTGGCCGACGAGATCAACCGCACCCCACCCAAGACGCAGGCCGCGCTGCTCGAGGCCATGGAGGAGCGTCAGGTCAGCGTGGACGGCGAATCCCGGCCGCTGCCGGACCCGTTCATCGTCGCCGCGACCCAGAACCCAATCGAATACGAGGGCACCTACCAGTTGCCGGAAGCCCAACTCGACCGCTTCCTGCTCAAGCTGAACGTGACGCTGCCGCCCCGCGATTCCGAAATCGCCATCCTCGGCCGGCACGCGCACGGCTTCGACCCCCGCGATCTGTCCGCGATCAAACCGGTGGCCGGGCCCGCCGAGCTGGCGGCCGGTCGCCAAGCGGTGCAACAGGTTCTGATCGCCGATGAGGTGCTGGGCTACATCGTCGACATCGTCGGAGCCACCCGCTCATCCCCCGCTTTGCAACTCGGCGTATCACCACGCGGGGCGACGGCACTGCTGGGCACCGCGCGCTCCTGGGCGTGGCTGTCCGGTCGCAACTACGTCACCCCCGACGACGTTAAGGCGATGGCCCGCCCGACGCTACGGCACCGGGTGATGCTTCGCCCCGAAGCCGAGCTCGAGGGCGCGACACCCGACGGAGTGCTCGACGGCATCCTGGCATCGGTTCCGGTGCCGCGCTAGTGATTCTGACCGGGCGCACCGGCCTCGTGGCGTTGATCTGCATCATACCGATCGCGCTCTCCCCTCGGCCGGCAAAGGTTTTCGAGTTGCTGCTGGCAGCGCTGGCGGCGGCGGTTGTCGTCGACATCGCGCTGGCGGCCAGCACCCGCAAACTGCGCTATGTTCGTTCGCCGGACAGCTCGGCGCGCCTCGGTCAACCGATGGACGTGGATCTCGAGATCCACAACGACGGCCCCCGGCGTTTCCGCGGCCAGATCCGCGATGCCTGGCCGCCCAGCGCGCGCGCCGAACCGCGCATCCACCCGGTCAAAATCGTTGCCGGGCAACATCAGCATGTCCGAATGCACCTGCGGCCGGTCCGCCGCGGCGATCAGCGTGCGTCAGTGGTGACCGCCCGATCGATCGGGCCGCTGGGGTTGGCGGGACGGCAGGGTTCGCAGCCGGTGCCCGGCCAGGTCCGGGTATTGCCACCGTTCCTGTCGCGCAAGCACCTGCCGTCGCGGCTGGCGAAACTGCGCGAGATCGACGGTCTACTCCCGACGTTGATCCGTGGGCAGGGAACCGAATTCGACTCGCTGCGCGAGTATGTCGTCGGCGACGATGTGCGCTCGATCGACTGGCGTGCTTCGGCGCGCCGAGCCGACGTGATGGTCCGCACCTGGCGGCCCGAACGCGACCGTCGGGTGGTGATCGTGCTCGACACCGGGCGCATGGCTGCGGGCCGCGTCGGGGTCGACCCCACCTCGTCTGGTCCGGGCGCCGACCCCGCCGGCTGGCCCCGGCTGGACTGGTCAATGGATGCCGCACTGCTGCTGGCCGCGCTCGCATCGCGGGCCGGCGATCATGTCGACTTCCTCGCGCACGACCGGGTGAGTCGGGCCGGCGTGTTCGGCGCGTCGCGCACCGAGCTGCTAGCCCAGCTGGTGGAAGCGATGGCCCCGCTACAACCAACGCTGGTCGAATCCGATTGGCGCGCAATGATTGCCGCCATCAAGCGACGCGTCCGGCGGCGGTCCCTGGTGGTGCTGCTGACCGACCTCAACGCCACCGCCCTGGACGAAGGCCTGCTGCCGGTGCTGCCGCAGCTGTCGTCCAGGCACCATCTGATAGTCGCCGCGGTCTCCGACCCGCGAGTGGACCAGATGGCCATCGGCCGTTCGGATGCGGCGGCGGTCTACGACGCGGCGGCGGCCGAGCGGTCCCGCAACGACCGCCGGGCGATCGCGACACGGCTGCGCCAAAGCGGCGTCGAAGTCGTCGACGCGCCGCCCGACGAATTGGCCCCCGCTCTGGCCGACCGCTATCTGGCGATGAAAGCGACTGGGCGGCTGTAGATCCCGATCAACGGGTGGGAATCACGTCGGGCGCGTCGTCGATGTCGCCGGTCTCCCCGGCTTTCACGGCGCGGCGCCCGAAGTAGATGACGTACGTGAGGAGCGCCGCCTCGGCGGCGACTCCGACACCGATGCGAACGAACGTCGGCAAGTGCGATGGCGTCACCATCGCCTCGATCAACCCGGAGACCAGCAGCACACCGACGAGTCCGATCGCCACCGACACGACGGCCCGCCCCTGTTCGGCGAGCGCTTGGCCGCGGGGGCGATCTCCGGGTGAGATCACCGACCACCCCAGCCGCATCCCCGCGGCCCCGGAGAGAAACACCGCCGTCAGCTCGAGCAGCCCGTGCGGGAGCAGCAAACCCAGCAGGATATCGCCCTTGCCAGCCTGGAACATCAGCCCGGCGATCAAGCCGAGGTTAGCGGCGTTTTGGAACAGCACGATCGGAATCGGCAGTCCCAGCAGCACCGAAAACGCGATGCACTGGGCGGAGACCCAGGAGTTGTTCACCCAGACCTGCAGGGCGAACGCCAACGCCGGATGTTCGCTGTAGTAATCGGCGATGTCGTGGTTGACCAATTGATCGATGTCACTGGGTGTTCCGATCGCGGCCTGCACGTCAGGGTTGTTGGCCACCCAGACCGCGATGATCACCGCGACACCGAGAAAGGCCGCCGCGGTGCCCAACCACCACCGCCAGGCCCGGTAGGCGGTCACCGGGAAGGACACCGTCCAGAACCTGGTGAACGTGCTTGTCAGCGGCGCGTGGGCACCGGTGACCGCCGAGCGGGCCCGTGCGATCAGGCTCGACAGTCGGCCGATCATCAGCGAATCCGAGTACGCCGACCGCAGCATCGACAGATGGGTGGACACCCGCTGGTACAGCTCGACGAGTTCGTCGACTTCCGCACCCGTCAGCGACCTGCGCCGCTTGATCAACTGGTCAAGCCGATCCCAGGTCGGGCGATGGGTCAGCACGAATGCGTCGACGTCCACGTGGGCAGCCTAATAGCTATTTCGGGGTCACAGACTAGAGCCGGTCACACCCAGCGAACCTGTACCGTTCGGTGTTATGTCGGAGGTGGTGACCGGGGACGCCGTGGTGCTGGACGTGCAAATCGCCCAGCTGCCGGTGCGAGCCCTGAGCGCACTGATCGACATCACGGTGATTTTCCTCTTATACATCGTCGGGCTGATGCTGTGGGCGGCCACGCTGACGCAATTCGACGGGGCGCTCAGCGCGGCCGTCCTGATCATCTTCACGGTGCTGGTGATGGTCGGTTATCCGATCACGTTCGAGACGGCCACCCGGGGACGGTCGGTCGGCAAGATCATCATGGGCCTGCGCGTCGTGTCCGACGACGGCGGCCCAGAACGCTTCCGGCAAGCCCTTTTTCGCGCGCTGGCTTCAGTGGTGGAGATCTGGATGCTGGCGGGCAGCCCGGCCGTCATCTGCAGCATTTTCTCGCCGAAGGCCAAGCGCGTCGGCGACATCTTCGCCGGCACAGTCGTCGTCAGCGAGCGCGGCCCACGCTTGGGGCCGCCGCCGATGATGCCGCCATCGCTGGCATGGTGGGCGTCGTCGCTGCAGTTGTCGAACCTCGACGCCGGCCAGGCCGAGGTCGCACGCCAATTCCTCTCGCGGGCACACCAACTCGATCCCCAGCTGCGTGCGCAGATGGCGTACCGCATCGGTGGGGACGTGGTGTCGCGGATCGCACCGCCGCCTCCGCCCGGCACTCCGCCTGAGCTGGTGCTCGCCGCCGTCCTGGCCGAGCGCCACCGCCGCGAGCTGGCACGCCTGCGCCCCGCCATGCCGCCGGGCCCACCGCCCGGCCCCTGGGCGACCGCACCGCAGTTTCAGGCTCCGCAGTTTCAGGCGCCGCCCGGGTGGTTTCCCGCACCCCCGGCGGCCATGCCGCAGCAGCCCGCGCCGGTCGCCTGGCCGCGTCAGGCAGCCCCGGAGGCGACCCCGCCGTCGCAGGGACAGCAAACCGGCGGCTTCTCTCCGCCAGGCTGAGCAGCGCTCTTGAGGCGCGGCTACCTCGCGACGGTGGCGGCCATCAGTGCGACGTCGGCGATCAACGCCGCCCAGCCGAGCAGCGGCACCGCGATGCCGCCGCGACGCTTGGCCGTGAAAAATGTGACGAGGATGACGACGAAGGCGACCAGCGGCGCGCCGTAAAAGGCGACACCGAAATCGATCCCACCGCGGCCCGCGTCGGGGCAGGTGCGATCCGTGCATCCGTCGGTGCTCATCACCGCGCCGAGCGCGAAGAGCATGACGATCGCGGCGGCAGGCACCGTCGACAGCGCCAAGCCCCAGTTCACCCAGGGCCACACGTGGCGATCCTGGCCCTGATCACGCCTAGACGGCTCCGTGCGGTGCGGCTCGCTGTCGACCGTCACGTCGGAGTTCTTTGCGTTCATCACGCAGTCCGTACCCGTCGCCCGCCCGGGACAAACGAGTCCCCGGCCGGCAGCGCTGGCCTTGCCCTTCGCGCAGATCGGCCCCCTCGGTAAGCCGACTTAGCGAGCCCACCCGGGATAAATCGTTGCATCGCGATCGTTTCCGATATATCGTGATATTCCGAAGCGCACGGACGGTGCGCAACCCCGAGAACATGAGGACTACAACAATGAGCAACCAATTCACTCCCCCGGAGGGACCGTTCGCCGGTCACCCGGGCCTCGGCTTCGGCTTTGGCCCCGGTTTCGGCCCCGCGCAACGGCGGGCCATGCACGACGCCAGGCGCCAGGCCCGGCGAGAGTTCCGCGAACAACTCCGTGAGCAAGCCGGCGAGCAGGGCTTCGGTCCCGGTTTCGGACCGGGCTTCGGACCCGGTTTTGGCCCCGGCTTCGGCCCGGGCTTCGGTTTCGGCCCCGGCGGCCGGCGCGGCGGGCGCCGTCGCGGCCACGCCAGCCGCGGACGCCGCGGTGATGTGCGGGCGGCCATCCTAACGCTGCTCGCCGAGCAGCCGATGCATGGCTACAAGATGATCCAGCAGATCGCCGAGCGCAGCAACGGGCTGTGGAAGCCGAGCCCCGGTTCGGTCTACCCCACGCTGCAGCTGCTCACCGACGAAGGGCTGATCACCGCAAGCCAATCCGACGGCAGCAAAAAGCTTTTCGAGCTGACCGAGGAAGGGCGTGCGGCGGCCGAGAAGGTCGAGACCCCGCCATGGGACGAGATCACCGAAGGCGCCGACCCAGATCAGATGAACCTGCGGTCGGCCATCGGGCAGCTGTTCGGAGCGGTCGCGCAATCCGCGCACGCCGCCACTGCCGACCAGCAGCAGCGCATCATCGAGATTCTCAACAATGCGCGCCGCGAGGTCTACGGCATCCTCGGCGAGGACTGACCGATCTGCTGAGAACTGCCCGTCGGCCCTGCGCCGGCGGGCATTTCGCTATGACACGTCGACCCAATCGAGCGTGCGCTGCACCGCCTTACGCCACCCGGCGTATCCCTGCGCGCGCTGGTCGTCGTCCCACTTCGGCGTCCACCGCTTGTCTTCCTGCCAGTTGGCCCGCAGGTCGGACGGATCGGCCCAGAACCCGACCGCCAGACCGGCGGCGTAGGCGGCGCCCAGCGCGGTGGTCTCGGCGACCACCGGGCGTACCACGTCGACGCCCAGCACGTCGGCCTGGATCTGCATGCACAGTTCGTTCTGGGTGATGCCACCGTCGACCTTCAACACCTCAAGACGCACACCGGAATCCGCTGCCATCGCGTCCACCACATCGCGGCTCTGGTAGCAGATCGCCTCCAGCGTCGCGCGGGCCAGATGCGCGTTGGTGTTGTACCGCGACAACCCGACGATCGCGCCGCGCGCGTCGGAGCGCCAGTACGGGGCGAACAACCCGGAAAACGCGGGCACGAAATAGACCCCGCCGTTGTCGGGAACCTCGCGGGCCAGCCATTCGCTTTGCGCGGCACCGCTGATGATGCCCAGCTGATCGCGCAGCCATTGCACCGCCGAGCCGGTGACCGCGATCGAGCCCTCGAGCGCGTAGACGGGTTTGGCGTCCCCGAACTGATAACAGACCGTGGTCAGCAGCCCGTTGTCGGACCGCACGATGGTCTCGCCGGTATTGAGCAGCAGGAAATTGCCAGTGCCGTAGGTGTTCTTCGCCTCACCCGCATCGAGGCAGACCTGGCCGACCATCGCGGCGTGCTGGTCGCCCAGGACCCCGGTGATCGGCACCTCGGCGCCCAACGGCCCGTCGTTCGAGGTGACGCCGTAGGGCTGCGTCGGCGACGACGACGCGATCGCCGGCAGCATCGCACGCGGAATCGAAAAGAAGGACAGCAGCTCATCGTCCCAGTCCAGCGTTTCCAGATCCATCAGCATGGTCCGGCTGGCATTGGTCACGTCGGTGACGTGCACCCCGCCGCGCGGACCGCCGGTCAGGTTCCACAACACCCAGCTGTCCGGGGTGCCGAACAGCGCATCACCGCTTTCGGCCGCCGCGCGCACCCCGTCGACGTTCTCCAGGATCCATTGCAGCTTCCCGCCGGAGAAATAGGTCGCCGGCGGCAGGCCGGCCTTGCGCCGGATCACGTCGCCACGCCCGTCGCGGTCCAGCGCCGACGCGATCCGGTCGGTGCGGGTGTCCTGCCAGACGATCGCGTTGTAGTACGGCCTTCCGGTGTGCCGATTCCACACCAGCGTCGTCTCGCGCTGGTTTGTAATTCCGAGCGTGGCAATGTCTTTCGCCGAGAACTTGGACGTGTTCAGCACCGACAGCAACACCGCGGAGGTGCGTTCCCAGATCTCGATCGGATTGTGCTCGACCCAGCCGGCTTGGGGCAGGATCTGCTCGTGCTCGAGCTGGTGACGTGCGACCTCGGCGCCGTCGTGATCGAAAATCATGCACCGGGTGCTAGTGGTGCCCTGATCGATAGCTGCGACGAACTCGGCCACCTGTCTCCTTCGTCGTGAACTGCGACACGTCTCTGCCATCGTCCATGATGGTGGACCGACCCACCAGATCTGCAGCTAACCCGCTCGGTTAGGACCAACCCGGTGGCGCGATCGGTGGCGTCACCCTTGCGTTACCGGCGGCAACCCTGTTGCATCGGCGATGTGGGCGAAGAGGTCAAGCGCACCACGTATGACCGCGCACATCGGCGGGAGTACCGGCGCAAAGTGCAGCTGTGTCTGGACGTCTTCGAGACGATGCTGGCCCAGTCACGGTTCGACTCCGACCGGCCGCTGACCGGCATGGAGATCGAATGCAACCTGGTCGATGGCGACTATCAGCCCGCCATGTCGAACCGGCCCGTGCTCGATGCCATCGCAGATCCGGCCTACCAGAAGGAATTAGGCGCCTACAACATCGAATTCAACGTTCCGCCCCGGCCACTGACCGGACCGGCCTGGACCTGGAGGCGGAAGTGCGGGCCAGCCTCAACGAGGCGCAGACCAAGGCCGCCTCGGCGGGCACCCGCATCGTGATGATCGGCATCCTGCCCACGCTGATGCCCGAGCATCTGTCGCGCGACGGCTGGATGAGCGAATCGTCGCGGTACGCCGCGCTCAACGAGTCCATCTTCAGCGCGCGCGGCGAGGACATCCCGATACACATCTCCGGCCCGGAGCCGCTGAGCTGGGAGGCGGTGACGATCGCGCCCGAATCCGCTTGCACCAGTATGCAATTGCACTTGCAGGTGGCTCCGGCCGACTTCGCTCCCAACTGGAATGCGGCGCAGGTGATGGCCGGCCCGCAACTGGCGCTGGGCGCCAATTCGCCGTACTTCTTCGGCCATCAGCTGTGGTCGGAGACCCGGATCGAGGTGTTCTCGCAATCCACCGACACCCGGCCCGAGGAGCTCAAAACCCAAGGGGTGCGGCCCCGGGTGTGGTTCGGCGAACGCTGGATCGGCTCGATCCTGGATCTGTTCAAAGAGAACATCCGCTACTTTCCGTCCCTGCTGAACGAGTTGTCCGACGAGGATCCGGCTGCCGAACTGACCGCCGGCCGCATTCCGCATCTCTCCGAATTACGTCTGCACAACGGCACCGTGGACCGCTGGAACCGGCCGGTGTACGACGTCTTGGAAGTGGACGGGGTCGGGCGCCCGCACCTGCAGTTGGAGAATCGGGTATTGCCGGCCGGGCCCACCGTCATCGACATGCTGGCCAACTCCGCGTTCTACTACGGCACGCTGCGCACGCTGTCCGAGCAAGAGAATCCGCTCTGGACGAAGATGAGTTTCGCTGCGGCACATCATAATTTCCTCGAAGCGGCCCGCCACGGGATGGACACCGTGCTGCACTGGCCGGAGCTGGGTGAGATGACCGCGACGAAGCTGGTGCTCGACACCCTATTGCCGATCGCCGATGAGGGACTGCGCAGCTGGGGGGTGGACGTCGAGGTGCGCGATCGCTTCCTCGGCGTCATCGAGGGCCGCGCCAAGGCCGGCCGCAACGGCGCCAGCTGGCAGGTGGCGACCGTGCGCGCGTTGCAGGACTCCGGCCTCACGCGGCGCGCGGCGCTCGCCGAGATGCTGCGCCGGTATTGCGACCATATGCACGCCAACGAGCCGGTCCACACCTGGCCCTGCTAGCCGCGGGTAGGTTGGAACGATGGACCCCAACGAGGTAATGGACTGGGACAGCGCCTATCGCGAGGAGGGCGAGTTCGAAGGTCCGCCGCCTTGGAATATCGGTGAGCCACAGCCCGAACTGACCGCACTGATCGCGGCCGGAAAGTTTCACAGCGACGTGCTGGATGCCGGGTGCGGGTTCGCCGAGCTGTCGCTGGCGCTGGCCGCGCAGGGGCATACGGTGCACGGCGTCGACCTCACGCCCACCGCCATCGCGGCGGCCACCAAGGCGGCCCAGGAACGTGGCTTGAGCACCGCCACCTTCGAGCAGGCCGACATCACTTCGTTCTCCGGCCATGACGGCCGGCTCACCACCGTCGTCGACAGCACGCTGTTTCATTCGCTGCCGGTCGAGGGCCGCGACGACTACCTGCGCTCGGTGCACCGCGCGGCCGCCCCGGGCGCCAATTACTACGTGCTGGTGTTCGCCAAGGGTGCCTTCCCGGCTGAGATGGAGCCAAAGCCCAACGAGGTCGACGAGGACGAACTGCGCGACGCGGTGAGCAAATACTGGGAGATCGACGAGATTCGGCCCGCCTATATCCACGCGAACATTGTGGAGATGCCCGACGCCCCATTCGAATTCCCGCAGCATGCCCACGACGACAAGGGCCGGACGAAGCTGCCCGCCTTCCTACTGACGGCACACAAGGCCGGCTGAGTTACGGCCCCATGATGGCCAGGCCCCAGTCGAGGTGGCCCTGCCAGACGCTCGCGATGCGCCCGCCCTGCACGGCGGCTTTGGGGTCGCCGATCGGACCGCCGGCGGTACGGATGGCCGCGACCGTGGCGTCCAGGTCCGGGGACCACAACGCCAGCCCTATCAACGCCGGCTCGACGCCGGACGCGACCACCTCGATGAAGCCTTCCCCGGCACGGTAGAACGCCATCTCGGGTCCGTCCGGCCCCCGCGGATGAAAGCGCCGGCGCGGCGGGGTGCCCAGCACTGCGTTGAGACCGGTTATCGCCGCGTCCAATTCGCCCGCCGTGTAAACCACGTGGTCTACATGAGTGACACCGCAGGGATGCACCGCGGCGGTGACCGGAGGGCGGACCACCGTCGGTAACCCGAGAACATCGGGCTGCGCGTGGATTTCGTCGAATCCCCAGCACCGCTCGTCGGTCAGCGCGCAGCTCACCCGCCCGATGCGGATCGTGTGGTCGTCTACCACAAATCCCATTGCGGTCCAGTCATTTTCGTCACCGGGCACGCCGAGCCAGGTCAGGGTGGCCACGGGAGTTATGCCGCGGTCGCCGCAGTCGCGGCGATCAGTGCTTCGGCGAAGGTCTCCAGGTCCTCGGCGGTGGTGTCGGCGTGCGGGGAGATCCGCAGCCGCGGCCCGGTCATCTCCAGCGGCGCCCGCTGCACCCCGGCATAGGTGGTCAGGATCCGCCGTTCGGCGAGCAGCCATTCCCGCACCGCCTGCGGGTCGGCACCGTCGAGCGGCGCCAAAGTGGTGATGGCGCTTGGCTCCTCCGCCTCTTCGACCACCGCCCACCCCGGCACGTCGGCCAGCGTGGACCGCCCGATGCTGCCGAGCTCGGCCAGCCGTGCCCGCATGGCCTCCGGACCGAAGGCCAGATACTCGCCGAGTGCCACCGAAGACCCCACTCGCGCGGCGATGTTGGCTTCGCCGAATTCGAGCTGCTGTGCGACCGTGAACACCCCGGACCACTCCGGTGCGGCCAGCCGAGGCTGTAGCCGCGGCGTCAGGTCCGGTCGAACCGCCAGGAAGCCGACCCCGCGCGGACCGGCGATCCACTTGCGCGACGAGGAGTAGGTGACGTCCGCCCCGACCGCGCAGTCCACCTGGCCCAGCGCCTGGGCGGCGTCGACGACCAGGGGCAAACCCAACTCATGGCACAGCTTCGCGATCATCGAAATCGGTTGCACGACACCGCTGTGGCTGGCAACCGACGTCAGGTGGACGAAATCGGGCGGATCGGCCTCCAGGGCGAACGCGGCGTCGTCGAGCGCCAGCCGGCCGTCGTCGAGGGTCGGCAGCAGCTGACGGTCGAATCCGTGCGCGGCCATCACGGCCAGGTTGGGGCCGTATTCGCCCGGCAGGCAGGCCAGCGTCCGGCGCTCGGCGGGCCAGCTGCCCAGCAGCAGATCCAGCGCGTGCAGCGATCCCGTCGTGTACACCACGTCGGCGTCGGCCATCCCGGTCAGCGCGGCGAACGCCGCACGCCCGGCGTCGAGCGTGGGCGCCGCGGCCTGCGCCGCGACGTATCCGCCGACCTCGGCCTCGTGGCGGGCATACTGCGCGGCGGCGTCGATGGCCGCGAAACTCTGCCGCGAACAGGCGGCACTGTCCAAGTGCAAACCCGCCGCGGGCGGGCGGGCCTCCCGCCATCGGTCGGCCAGCGAACCGCTATCGGTCACTTGACCGCTAACGACAACCCGAAATCGCCGGCGGCGTCGGTCCACCACTGAACACGGCGCAGTCCCGCGCCGGCCAGTTCCGCGCTCACCCCGCCCGGGTGGAACTTGCTCGACACCTCGGTCAGCATTTCCTCGCCGGCGGCGAACTCGACGGTCAGGTCGAGCGCGCCGACCCGGACCCGCTGCGGCCGGTCGGTCCGCAGCCACATTTCGATGCGCTCCTCGTCGGCGTTCCAGCGCGCCACATGCTCGAAGGCGTCGACGTCGAAATCGGCGTCGAGTTCCCGGTTGACCACCGCGAGCACATTGCGGTTGAACCGGGCCGTCACCCCGGGGGCGTCGTCGTAGGCGCGTAGCAGCCGGCCGGTGTCCTTGACCAGGTCGGTGCCGAGCAGCAGGGTGTCCTCGGGTTGCATCACGTCGGCGAGGGACTTGAGGAATTCGGCGCGCGGTCCGGGTGTGAGGTTGCCGATCGTCGAACCGAGGAACACGAACAGGCGTCGGCCACCGCTGGGGATCTCGGTGAGATGCTCCTCGAAATCGCCACAGACAGCCTTGATTTCGACGCCGGCGTATTCCGCTTGGATCGCGGCCGCCGCGGTCGACAGGATGCTCGCATCGACGTCAAACGGTACGAAACGGCGCAGCGATCCGCGGCCGTGCAGCGCGTCCAGCAGCAGGCGAGTCTTCTCCGAGGTGCCGCTGCCCAACTCGACCAGGGTGTCGGCCTGGCTCGCCGACGCGATTTCGCCGGCCCGGGCGCGCAGGATCTCCGCCTCGGCCCGCGTCGGGTAATACTCCGGCAACCGGGTGATCTGGTCGAAGAGCTCACTACCGACCGAGTCGTAAAACCATTTGGGCGGCAACGACTTCGGCGTGCGCCGCAAACCGTCGGATGCGTCGCGGCGCAACGCGTGATACGCCGAGTCGGCGGCGAGATGGTTGGACAACGTCAGTGTCATCAAAATCCTTTCGGCTCGTCCAGCGGAGTCATCGTTACGCCCGTAGCGGTCACTTCGACAAGGTGGTGATCCGGCACGTCCTCCCATTCGGAATCGTCGTCGTAGGGCTCGCTGGCCAGCACCACGCCGTCGTCGCGGCGCAGGATGGACAAGGTGTCACCCCACACGGTGGCCAGCAGCCGAGAACCATCGGCGGCCAGTACGTTAAGACGAGCGTCGGGATCGAGCGCTCCGATCTGCGCAATGGTCTCACCCAGCACTTCGAGGCCCAGCGAGAAGATGGTGGCCGCCAACATCGCGCTGTCGCAAACGGATTCGGCCGTCGCAGTCAGGGGCAGCACGCCGCGGTCGACGATGCCGTTATGCGAGAGCAGCCACTGGCCGTCGGTGAACGGCGCGGTCGCGCTGACGTCGAGCGGCATGCCGACGGTCGCCGAACGCACCGCGGCCAGCACGCAGTGGCTGCGCAAGGCGGGCGCAACCGATTCCAGCGACGTGTCGCCCCACAGTGGCGCGGTGCTGCGCCAGCGCCGGGGCACCTCGCCGCCGGAAGCACGATCGAAAAAGCCGACGCCCCAACCGTCGGCGTTCAACAGGCCATGTTTTTGGCGGCGCGGGGAATAGGACTGCGCGCGAAGGCCGAAGGGCGGATCCAGTATTAGCGAAGAGACGCTGACGTCGGCGCCAAGCCAGCCGAGGTGACGGCACATCAGACGGTGTCCCCCGCGTCGGGAACGTCCCAGGCCAGCCGCACACCCGAGAAGATCTGACGACGGATGGGGTGGTCCCAGTTGCGGAAACTGGGCCGCAGGATGGCTGATTCGACGGCCCACGACCCGCCGCGCAGAATCCGGTAGTCGCCGTCGAAGAACGGCTGCGAGTAACGGTCGTAGATCATCGGAACAAAACCGGGCCATGGCCGCAGCGGCGAGCTGGTCCACTCCCAGACGTCGCCCAGCATCTGCTCGGCGCCGTAGGCCGACGCGCCGGCCGGGTAGGCGCCGACAGGAGCCGGCCGCAGGGCGGTGCCACCCAGGTTGGCGAACTCGCCCGATGGCTCCTGCGCTCCCCACGGGTAGCGGCGCCGGGTCCCGGTGGCGGGGTCCCATGCGCAGGCCTTCTCCCATTCCATCTCGGTGGGCAGCCGCGCACCGGCCCAGGCCGCGTACGCCTCGGCCTCGAAGTAGGTGACATGCTGCACCGGCTCCTCGGCCGGAATGTCTTCGACATAGCCGAATCGGGTGCGGGTACGCCCGTCGGAACCCCAGAATTGCGGCGCGCTCAGGCCCGCGCTGCACAGATGCTCCCAGCCGCGGTCGGACCACCAGCGCCGCTCGTTATAGCCGCCGTCGCCGATGAACTGTTGCCACTCGCCGTTGGTGACCGGGACCCGGCCGATGCGAAAGGCCGGCAAGTCGACGACGTGGGCGGGGCGCTCGTTGTCCAGCGAGAACGGTTCGCCGGCGGCATCGACGCCGAGCACGAACGGGCCGCCGGGCACCAGCACCGACGTTCCGGCCAGGCCGGGCCGGCCCGCGGGCAAGTGGTTCGGGTCGCGCAGCAGCGCGGCGCCGGTGCGCATGTTCAACGCCTGCAGCATGGTTTCGTCGTGCTGGTTTTCGTGGCTGACCACCATCGCGTAGACGAAGGCCGCACGGTCGCCCGCGGGGTCGTCGGGCAAGGCGTCCAACGCATCCAGCGCTGCGGAACGCACTGTGCGGCAATAAGTTCGGGCCTGGTTTGGAGACAGCAGTGGTAAATCGACGCGACTCGCTCGGGAGTGTTCGAACGCGTCGTAGAGACCTTCGACCGACGGATCCAGCATCCCCGGACGATTCGGGTCACCGCCGCGCAGCAGCCACAGCTCCTCCTGCTGACCGATGTGCGCGAGGTCCCACACCAGGGGGCTCATCAACGGGTCGTACTGGCGACGCAGTTCGGCGTCGTCGAAATCGACCAGCCGCAGCGTGCGCGTGCGCACCCGCTCCAGATCGTCGGCGAGCCGTTCCCGGCGTGACGATCGCAAGCGCGGCGCAGCCGGGCGCTGGGGGCGCCTCCTGCTTGCGGGGGACGGATCGGAATCATCGGGGAAACTCACAGCATCCCTTGCGCCAACTGCGACACCGTGGCCGCGATGCCGTGGTCTATTACCTGGTCGGAGAAGTCGTCGCCCGGACATCGGCCACGCTCGACCGAGCGGATCAGCCGCGCCATCGCGTCAGTGAGCTCGGGCGGCGCCTTCGCGGCGGCGATGGCCACGCAGGAGGTGGCGGCCTCGTGCAACCTCCGGTCGCTCAAACCGAGCCGCGCGGCGTTGTCCCAAGCGGTGGCCACCGGTTCGACAGCCGCCGCGGCGGCGTCGGCCGCGGCCGGGTCGTCGAGCAGGGCGACCAGGGTGAATGCGATCGCGGGCCAGTAGGCATCCGGGGCGCTGTCCAGGTAGCGGATCTCCAGCCATTGCCGGGGGCGCACCGGCGGGAACAGCGTGGTGAGGTGATAGTCCAGATCGGCAAGGGTAGGCCGACGATCGCAGAGCAGCGCCGAGCCATCCGCCCAATCGGCGAAGGACACGTAGTGGGTAAGCGCTCGAAAGTCCGGGCCCTCGGGGTTGTGCACCATCATCACCGGCGCCTTGAGCGCGTAGCGCGCCCAGTCGGTGCCGGGGTCGTCACCGCTGGCGCCGAGGATGGGGCCGCAGCGCGCCGAGTCCATCTGGCCCCACACCCACTGCCGGGTGGACACCCATCCGGAGAAGTCGCCGCTCAGCATCGGGGAGTTCGCCGCGATCGCGATCATCGTGGGGCCCAGCGCATGCGCGAGCCGGACGCGGTCCGCCCAGCCGGCCTGCGGCCCGGCATCCAGGTTGACCTGGACCGCGGCCGTCGACGTCATCATCGCGGCACCCGCCTCGGCGGAGTCGCTGGCGGCGAAGAACTCTTCCATCGCGCGGTAACGGGCACCCGGGTTGACGCGCTTCGGCGCGCGCAGCGGGTCCGCGCCCACGTAGACCAGCCCCAGGCCGGCGCTGGCGAAGGCCTTGCGCAGCACGACCTGGTCGTTGCTCATCACTTCAATGGCGGCGGCGACGCCGTCCTCGGGTGGGCCGGAGAGTTCGACCGCGCCCCCGGGCTCGACGGTGACGACGCTGCGACCGGGCAACGGAGGTAGCTGGTCGATGACCCCGGTGATCTCGTCCCAGCTCGGGCGGCGGTTGGGATCGGCCGGGTCGACGCAATGCGCCTCCACCTCCAGGCCGACGCGCCCCAGCGGGCCGTCGATCAAACAACCGTCGGCGATGTATTGGGCGGCTTCCTCGGAGCTGGTCAACGCGGAATCGGCCGGGCGGGCGGCGTCGAGCTGGGAGACCGCGGCGGTGATAGCGGCGAGCGTCATATCACGATCCCTCCGGGCCCGACCACGCACGCCGAGCGCCTTGTTGGGCAGCTATCCGAACGATAGCCGCCGTCCCTTCATCTTCCAGATCGCCCCGACACGTTTCCGCTCCCGCAGTTTCTCGCCGCACGGCTTTTATCAATACCCAAATTCGCCGATTTATTGCCCCAGTGCGTTTTGCATCGCCCCGGCCAGCACATTGACCGCGGGTCCCGCGTTGCCAGACTGACAAACCTTCGCCTGAAGCAACACGTTTTCACGCAGCCGGGTTTGATTGAAGCAGCGGCGATCGGTGCCCGCTTCCTGCTTCGTCCAGTTCGCGTCGGTCGCGCTCGCCGGCGCCCCGGCAAACGACCACACTTGCGTCTGCCCGTTATCCAGATGCATCGCGGTGGTCTGTCCCGAGCAGCCCACGGTGCGATCCACCAGCCGGTGGTAGGCCCGGTCCGCGGCCTCGTTGGTGGCGAATACGCCGACCGCCTGCTTGACCAGATGCGTCTGATCGTTGCCCGACGTCTGCGACGTGGCCCCGTTGAACGACGCCAGGTCGGAGTCGTTGTACACATCGGGCAGCCCGATGTCCGCCCAGTTGTTGCAGTCCGCCAGGTCGACGAAGAAACCCTGGACCGGTGTGGTGAAAACCGCTTCCCACCCCATCGGTCCGCCGACGATGTTGCCGACCGAGCCTTTGCCGAGGACCGCGTAGGACACCACCCCGGGATCGGAGGGGTGGGCGGCCGCGAGAGGCACACCGGAGGCCACCCCAAAGCCCAGCCCGACGCATACCGCCACAGCGGAGATCCGCATCATGAATCTTGATCATGCCAGGGCCGCGCCGAGCATCGAGTTATTGGGCCGAAGGCGAGCAAATCCGCCCGACAACTCGACGCTCGACGCCCAGCTATTGGCCCCGGACGCCCTCCTCGACTTTCTTGCCGAGATCCGGGTCGACGTTGCGCCAGTACTCGAATACCCGGGACAGCACCGGCTCCTTGACGCCCTTGGAGACGCGCCCAATGATGTCGTGGGCCAATCGATCTCGGGCCGCGTCATCGAGAACCTCGCGGACCATGGTGCCGGCCTGACCCCAATCGTCGTCATCGGGCCGCAATGTGTATGCCTCGCGGACCATCTGACCGTCGGCCATCCACCGCACCTCGGCCGCGCGGGCCGGGTCGGCGTGCGGGCCGCCGTAGGAGTTGGGTGCATAGACCGGATCCGACACGTTTTTCATCCGCATCGCGCCGTCCTTGGAGTAGCTGTTGACCTCCACCTTCGGCTCGTTGACCGGGATCTGGCGGTAATTGGCTCCCAGCCGTGCCCGATGCGCGTCCGAGTAGGAGAAGCCGCGCGCGAGCAGCATCTTGTCCGGGCTCAGACCCGTTCCCGGCACGGTGTTGTTCGGTTCGAAGGCGGCCTGCTCGATCTCGGTGTGGTAGTCGGTGACGTTGCGGTTCAACGTCATCCGGCCGACGTCGATCAACGGATAGTCGCCGTGCGGCCAGACTTTCGTCAGATCGAACGGGTTGTACCGATAGGTCTTGGCTTCCTCGAACGGCATGATCTGCATCTTGAGCGTCCAGCTCGGGTGATCGCCGCGCTCGATCGACTCGTACAGGTCACGCTGGTGGTAATCGCCGTCCTCACCGGCCAATTGGTCGGCAACCTCCTGAGTCAGGAAGCCGATGCCCTGATCGGTGATGAAGTGATACTTCACCCAGAAGATCTCGTCGGCGGCGTTGATCCAGCTGTAGGTGTGGCTGCTGTAGCCGTTCATCTGGCGCCAGTTCTTGGGGATTCCGCGATCGCCCATCAGCCACGTCACTTGATGCGCGGACTCCGGCGACAGGCTCCAGAAGTCCCACTGCATGTTGTGATCGCGCACATTGCTTGCCTGCAAGCGCTTTTGGGACCGGATGAAGTGCTGGAACTTCATGGGGTCGCGCATGAAGAAGACCGGCGTGTTGTTGCCGACCATGTCGAAATTGCCCTCGGTCGTGTAGAACTTCAACGCGAATCCGCGTGGGTCCCGCCAGGTGTCTGGGCTGCCGCGCTCGCCGGCGCCGTCGAGAACCTGGCCAGCATCTCGGTTTTCGTTCCGGGCTGGAATACCGCGGCCCTGGTGTACTTGCTGACGTCGTTGGTCACCTCGAAATGACCGAAGGCACCACCACCCTTGGCGTGCGGTTGGCGCTCCGGGATGCGTTCCCGGTTGAACTGCGCCATCTGTTCGATCAGGTAGTGATCCTGCAACAGGATCGGACCGTCGGGGCCGATCGTCAACGACCGTTCGTCGCTGGGTGCGGCAATACCCGCGTCGGTCGTGGTGAAGCGCTCCGTCATCTCGCCGTCTCCTCACTGACTGGGCTGAATCCGAGGGCAGTGCGACGTATACCCACCAGTGTGAACCCGAATCGGTGGCAAGCGCTTTCAATGCGCGAAACCCAACGGCCCGGCACCCCGTAGTGGAGCACCAGGCCGTTTTCAGTTATCGACGCTAGGGACGCGGCGCGGGGGCGATCGACGGCGCCGTGGGCCCGGCCGGACCCGTGCTCGGGCCACCGTATCCCGGCGGCGGACCGTATCCCGGCGGCGGTCCATACCCGGGCGGCATCATCCCGGGCGCACCCGGTCCGCCGTACTGCCACGGTCCCGGGCCACCCGGGCCGCCGGGGCGCCACATCTGGCCGTGGTGATGGTGGCAGTGGTGGTTGTGATACCCGAAGATCATGGCGCCGGAGAAGAAGACGACCGACAGGATGAAGACGATCCCGGCAACAATCACCACCCACGCCGCGGCCGTGTAGACCTTGGGCGGTTTAACCACCTGCGGCGGCGGGGCCGTCGCGACTGGCGTCGATTGCACTGCGGGTTCAGGTGTTTCACTCATGCCTTGAATACTGCCCTGAATGCAACTGCTGCAACAGATTCCGGCGACAAAGTTGCTGTGAATTAACCTGAGCGCGATCTACCTGCGAGCTTCGTCGAAGCCACTGGTAGCCCGGCGCTCTGGTGAGCGCCGGGCTACTGCGTGTGAATTTAGTGGCCCCCCGGAGTCCTCCTATTACCCCGTGAGCATCTGAACGGTTGAGATCTCGGTTACGGCGTGCGAGACGGAGCGACCGACGACGGAACCTGGCTGGGCCCCGGAGCGCCCGGGGTCACGGCCGCGGGTCCGCCCGGCTGCTGGTTCACGCCGGGCCCGCCCCACCCACCGGGGCCACCCGGGCCGCCGAACCGGTGGGGATGCACCATCGCGTGGTGCTTGTGGTGGTGGCCGTGGTAGCCGCGATGCCCGGTGGACTTACCAAGCAAGAAGCCGGTGAAGAAGATGACCGCGATGACGAACACGGTCCCGGCGGCGATGGCGACGTAGGCCGCCGCTTGGAAGACCCTGGGGGTCTTGTGGACGACGGCCGGCTCTGCCGGCGCCAGCGCAGTGGCGGTCGAGGACCGCGCGGTGGGGGTTTCAGATGTTTCACTCATGAGACAAATGATGCGTGGGTAAACAGTAGTTCTGGCTATGCACTACTTATGTAACAGCTGTGAGCCCAAAACCCGTGCTCACCAGGCGAAACTACGCCGACGGACGAGCTAGCCGGCATCGACGGACAGCGCCCTCACCTGCGGTCGCCGGCCGCAACCGCGGGAACCCTCCGCCAGGTCGACGCGGCGTACTCATGCAGTGGAGCCGGCGCATCAACACTGCTGACCTGGCCGCCGGCCTAGCCGAGGCGTGGTGAGTTGTTCACTGAGACGCTAGAGCGCGGCCCTCGTCTGAGCACCCGGCGATGAAGTCCGGCGGGGAGTCCACCCGGGCCACCTTCCCGCTCTTGAGGACATTTCGCAGCTCCTCTTGGCAATAGTCCTGCCAGTTGGTGCCGGCGGGGAACTGCACGTGGTGCTGCTGAACCTGATCGTCGATGGCTTGTTTGCCCTGCAGGTAGGACGGGGACCCGGGATCGGCCACAGCCGTCGGGCACCAGAAAACGACGAAGGCGCCCGCGGCCGCCACCAGCCGTCCCCCCCGAATCCAGCTCACCGACACATCGTACGTTGTCCGACGGGCCGGCAACCTGTGACTGCGATTAGAACGTCCACGAACCGGAGGGTTGAAGTACAAACCCGCGGTTGAGGATTGGGTCGACGCAAGCGGTCAACCGGTCGGCGCCCACAACGCAGGTGATGTCTCCCTTGGTGATCTTCTGGCCCACGTTCAGCAGCGGCGAGGTGATGATCGGACACCCGGTGCCCTTCTGAAAGCCGTACGGACCCAAGTCCGTTGGCAACGACGTCGGCGTTCCGACCACCGAGCAGCCGTCGCTTCCCACGGGAGAGTTAGCGGGCAGACCGGGTAGCGGCCCGTCGCAGCTGGCGCTGACGTGATCGCCCGGCTTGCCGGGATTGGGCACGCTGCATTGGAGTCCGTCGGGGGTGGCGAAGTAGGTTGCGCCACCGCCTCGGGCGCTCGCGGTGTACGGCGCGGGATCCACCGACTGGAATGCGTTGAGGTCGGGGAAGTTCGGCGGCGTGGCCTTGGCGATGCCGGGGTTCGCGTGCGAACACGCAAGCCCCGAGAACGCAACGGTCACGGTCATCGCCGCTGCGGCCACCCTGTTCGGCATACGATGTCCCTTCCTAGTGTTGGACGCCGAAGGTGGTCGTCCAGGTGTTGGGGTCATAGATCGGTCCGGGCGGCCAGGTGCTGACCCGCAGCTGCACCGTCTCCAGACCCGTCGCCGGATCGATCGTCGTGCCAGTGACGGTGGGCCCGTAGACAGTGGGAAGCTTCCCAGCGTCGATCAGCGTTTGGGGGGCAGCGGCCGTCAGCCCTTGCGGAGTGGCCGCGCTGATCGCTTGGATCAGCCCGCCGTTGGTCGCGCCGACAAACATGTATCCGCCCCCTTTGAGGGCGATCAGTTGGCTTTCGCGATCACCGGGAAGGCTGACGTCGCCGATGCGGTGCAACGAATTCATCCAGCCGTTGGGATTGGCCGGGTCGATCGGTCCCGACACCCACAAGCCACGGTTGAGATCGCCGGTCCGGTTGCTGGTGTTGCCGATGATCACCATCTGATTGGTTGCGGGGTCGTACACGCCGCTGGCCTGGAAAATCCCCGGCAGCTCACCGACTTTCACGGGATGAGCGGGATCGGTGTAGTCCCAGACAGATCCGTTGGTCGCGTACTCGTTGAGTCCCGGAGTGTGCGAGCCATCGGGGTTGCTGAAAAACGCGTAGCGGCGGCCATTGGGTCCCAGCGCGGTCCCCGTCGGCAGCGGCCGAGTTCCCGGGGGGCCTTGGGCCAGTTGGGAAGCCGGACTACGCGGCAGGCCATCTCGCGGATCACCGCCGAAAATGGGACCCTGGCCGTCTTGGAACTGGTCTTGCAGGTCGTAGGTGTTCTGCTCGTGTTGAGGGTCGGCGGCGGGACCGACGATCCGGGGGTCGTTGGTCGGGAGACCGTCACCCTCCCCAAGGTCGGCGGGCTTGAAGTCGGTGGCGAGGACCGCGTCCTGCGCGGTGAGATTTCCGTTAGCCTGCACTTGATGCAGTGAGTTCGCATAGGTGTCGCGAATGGAATGCATCTGGTTGACGGCGGCCTGGGTGTCGCGGATGGCGTCGTCTTCACGGCCGGTGATAAACGTATCGAGCGCTTGCCGATCCGCCGCACTGAGATGGGGATCTTTTTCCATCTCGATCGCTTGGCCGATCATGTTGTCCAGCGTCTGCAACTGATTCTCGAGAGCGGCGATCCTTCCGGCTCCGGCCTTTTGGGCCTCGGCCAGAGCGGCGGCGATGCTTTCCAGGTCGACCCCGATCTTGGGTATCTGCAAGGACTGGGCACCTAAAAGCGTCGTGACCCGCTGCACCTCGGCGGAGTCGTTGATCGGGTGTTCGCCACCCTCCCGATTCCAGGCCGCCTCAAAGCGGCGACGGGCTTCGTCGGAGGCCTTGCTGGACTCGGCCGTACACACACCCGCGGCGTGAAACGCCTCGGCCAAATCCGAAATCTGGGCCGGCCGTCCCGCTTGCAGGCTTTGGTTGATGGCCCACGGATCCCCGCCTGCCTCGGCGATCAGTGCCGGAATGCTTATGTAGCGCAGCTGCATGAAATCGTCAGGCTCACTCGCCGCACGTGTACCAACGTCGCCACCCCCTCGAGCTGGCAATCAGATTACCGCCGCCGGCCTCGACGAGACTACGGTTTGGCGGCTACTCAGGCTTGAACGGATTGACCGCGAATTGGATCACCCGATACGGCGCTGACACCCGCGCGCGGGTGTCCCACTGGCTGACGAAGATTCGTAGTTCGTCGAGCGTGGAGCCGGGCGAAATGTAGCCGCCGTACGGTTGCGCGAGCCGGTTGTCATAAGGTGACGGCAGGCTTTGGGCCGGCTCTGGCCACTCGTCGTGCTGCACGACCGTCGTCACCGGAGCCTCGCCCAGCGACGTCGGGTCGTCGGCCACCCGGACCTCCATGTTGCCGGTGCTGGCGTTGAAGTAGGACAGCACCGCCTTGCCCTCGACCTGCCGCACGCACAGCTCTCCCACCTGATCGGGCCACAGCGGCGTCGGCTGCTTGTTCCAGCCCCCGCCGGGCCCGGCCGCCCAGCCCTGCCATCGCGACCGGTCCGTAAAATTCTGCGGCGCAACCCGATACAACACCACCGGCTGCCTGCGGGTGAAGCTGTTGGCCACGATGTACACCCACCCGGTCGGCGAATCGCCGGTCGGAATCGGGTCGTAGTACCCGCTGATCTGGGTCTGCGAGCCACCCTGATACGCGGCATCACGCCGCGACCCGGGCACGGTCTGCCAGCCGGCACGCGCGGGTTCCGCCGCCACCAGCCGAGAGTTCTGCGGGTTGAGGTCCTTCGTCGTGGCCACCAACAGATAAGCGCGCCGGTTGATCTGCACCACGCCGGCGGGCAGCTGCGAGTCCCCCGACGGCGTCGGATCGGCCAGCAGCGGCTTGCCGACCCCGGTCACTCCCGTGTAGCGCACCCCGGCGGGATCGTCGACCGACGCGGTGTCGACATGGAGCGCGACCGGCGAATACCAGCCGCCGAAACCCACGCCCTGCCCGGCGAAGCTATCGCCGCAGACTTGCAGCAGTTCGGTGGGAAACTCCAGGAATTCGCAAAGATCGGTGCCGCCGATTCCGTAATCAACCGTGGGCGTGCCCGTTCCGGCTGCCGGGCCGATGCGCAGCACCTGACCCGGCGCCAGCGGCTGCACGATCGGCTGCGGGGCGGGCGCCGGCGGGTCGGCATGGCCGATCCAAACACATTGCGGTACAAGCACACACAACGCGATGAGCAACACGAAACGGGCGCTGCTCACCCGCGGGTCACAGTTCGGCGGCCAGCAGCTCGGCAATCTGAATCGTGTTGAGCGCAGCGCCCTTACGCAGGTTGTCCCCCGAGGCGAACAGTGCCAAGCCACGCCCGTCCG